>JAGQTO010000226.1:4229-4752 GCA_020439025.1 Mycobacterium sp.
GGGCTGCGCAACGCCATCCTGGCCAACGGATACCGGATCGCGCCGCGACGTGTGATGCTCGAGGTGGCACAACGGATGGTGAAGGCCGAGTAGCGTGACCCGCTCGGCGGAAGGGAACGTCGTCGATGCCCACCGCAGAGCATTTCCTGGAATCCGGCGCGGCCTCCGGCGGCCGCCGGGTCGGTGAGTTGACCTCGGACGACCTGGAACTGCAGCGGTACCTGCTGGACCTCTCGCTGCAGCCCCTCGAGAGCTTCGAGGGCTTCTCCCACATCGAGCAGTACCTGCTCTCGGCGTTGCGCTACCAACTCAACTACACCTGTTACGCGCTGGCGCTGGCCCAGTACAACTACACCCCGGCCTTCACCGGCTACCTCACCGAGGCGCAGGCCAACACCATCGAGAAGATGCGCGACAAGCGGGTGTGGGGCTCTTGGGCGCACGACTGCCTGGTGGGCTACCAGCGCTGGAACCCCGATCCGATCGTGGTCGCCAACGTCATGTACACCGATTTCCTCGGGGT
>JAGQTO010000227.1:0-1332 GCA_020439025.1 Mycobacterium sp.
GAAGCCCTGCTCGGCGGCGAAGGGGTTGAGCGTGACCACCACCAGAACGGTGTCCCCGGTCACCGGGTCGAACTGGGCAGCCTCGGCAATTACGTGCTGCTGCAGAACACGGACCAGTCGGCCACAACCGAAGCCCGACCCCACAGGTAGCGGCCCGCGGCCCCGCTACGCGATGTGGCCGTCGGTGCATTCGATGTCAACGTCGGGGACCAGCAACAGCAAGACCCTGAACGACATCCAAGGCCAGTGTCGTCGACTGAACAGCGTCGGCCCTGGCTTCCAGAAGCCAACTGAGGGTTCGACCATTCCTCTGCCTACTGTGACCGCGGCCGCGGGCCTACTCGATAGCGGCCGCCACCACGTGCACTACATGCGGTAGCGTAGCGATACCGACAGTATCGCTACCATTCGCGACCAGTGGAGGTCCAGTGACCGACGGCACTGCAGATTCCCCCAGCCAGGCCACGCGCCGTGACCGGCGGGCCAACGGATCCCCCGACCCCGCCGACACCCGCGAGTACAGCGAACGGTTGGCAGCGCTAGCCCGATTCACCCTCCGGCACAAAGCCCTGGTCATCGGGGTATGGCTGGGCGCCGCAGTGGTTCTCGCACTGCTGTTCCCCCAGCTGGAAACCGTGGTGCGCCAACAGTCGGTGGACCTCATTCCTCGCGATGCCCCCTCCTTGCAGACGGTTGACCGCATGAGCGCCGCGTTCGGCGAAGAAGGCTCGAAAACCATGGTGTTTGTCGCCATGGAAGACCCCAATGGCTTGACTCCAACTGCGCGGCAGCGCTACGGCGAACTCGTGAGCCGGTTGCAGACCGAAGGCGACCACGTCCTGCTGGTGCAAGACCTACTGGCCGATCCGATTACCGAAGCCCAGGCGGTCAGCGTCGACCGCAAAGCCTGGTACCTGCCCGTCGGCGTCGCCGGCACCCTCGGAGACCCCACGGCCGCAGAATCCGTCAACGCGGTGCGCGACATCGCCGCGGAGGTGTTCACCGGCTCGACCACGACCGTGCAAGTGACGGGACCACCGGCGACCTTCAGCGACATGATCGCCTCGGCCGAGCACGACCTGCTGCTGATCTCAATCGCTACCGCGGGCGTGATCGCCCTGATCCTGCTGATCGTCTACCGGTCGGTGTTCACCGCGCTGTTACCGCTGCTGGTAATCGGGTTGAGCCTGGCGGTCGGGCGCGGCGTGCTGTCCGCCCTCGGCGAGATGGGCATGCCGGTCTCCCAGTTCACCGTCGCCTTCATGACGGCGATCCTGCTCGGCGCCGGAACCGACTACACCGTGTTCCTGATCAGCCGATACCACGAGCAGC
>JAGQTO010000227.1:1480-4779 GCA_020439025.1 Mycobacterium sp.
GCCATCGCCGTGCTGTTCGGATTTCTGGCCACCGTCACCCTGCTGCCACCCGTGCTGTCGCTAGCCGCCAAACGCGGCATCGGTGAACCCAAACCCGACCGCACCCGCCGCTACTGGAACAGCGTCGCCGTCGCCGTGGTCCGCCGTCCCGTGCCACTACTGATCGTCAGCCTGGTCATCTTGCTCGCCCTGTCGGCAGCCGCTGCAACCATCAAAATCAGCTACGACGACCGCAAGGGACAACCAGACACCACGGCCAGCAACCAGGGCTACCACCTGCTGGACCGCCACTTCCGCAAAGACGTCGTCATCAGCGAATTCCTCGTCGTGGAAAACCCGACCGACATGCGGACCGGGAAAGGACTGGCCGACCTCGACGAGATGGCCTCCCGCGTCTCCCAGATCCCCGGCGTCACCAAAGTTTCCGGAGTCACCCGCCCCACCGGAGAGCGCCTCGACCAAGCAGAACTGGCCTGGCAGAACGGCCAGATCGGCGACAAAATGGCCGGCGCGGTCGCCGAGGGCAACTCACGCAAAGACGACCTCGCCAAACTCACCGGCGGCGCCGACCAGCTCGCCGACGGCCTCGCCCAACTCGACAGCACCGTGCGCACCGCCCTCACACCACTGGCCGGAATCCTCACCCAAGCCCAATCCGCAGGAACTCAGGTCAACCAATTCCGGCCACTGCTGCAACAGCTTTCCGCCACTGCCCCCGCCGTCGACCAAGCCATCCAATCCGGCCCAGGACTACGACCGCTGGCCAACCAAGCCCAAAACGCAATCACCCAGCTCGACCCACTCGTCGGCGCCCTCAACACCTCACCGTGGTGTGCCACCACCCCGCAATGCGCCCAAATCCACGACCAGGTGAAGATCCTGGCCACTCTGCGCGACAGCGGATTCTTCACCCAGATCGCCGACCTCGGGGACCGCTACGATCCCGCCACCAATGCCACAGTCGGTGGCACCCTCGCCAACGTCGAGAACGCAGTCGCCTCGCTGGACAAGGCATTCGGAGCCCTCGGTGACCCCGCCGACCTGGCCACCAACCTCCGCCGATTGCAGGACGGAATCGGACAGCTGGCCTCCGGCGCCCAAGCACTCGCCACCGGCGTCCGCACCCTCGCCGACAGCAACATCGAAATGCTGTCCGGCATGAGCCAGATCGCCACCCAACTGCAAAACTCTTCACGCGCAGCGGCCGACTCCGACTCCTCGAGCGGTTTCTACCTGCCCGCCAACGCATTCGAGAACCGGCAATTCACCGACGTCGCCGAACAATTCCTCTCACCGGACGGCAAAACAGCGCGGTTCATGATCGAAAGCAGCCACGACCCATACAGCGTTGAGGCGATGGACCTCGCCAGCCGCATCACCGACACCGCCAACACCGCACGACCCAACACGTCACTCGCCGACGCCACCGTGTCCGTCGCCGGCTTCCCCGCCGTCAACTCCGATATCCAACGACTCCTATGGGCCGACTTCGCACAACTGGCCATCGCCACCATAATCATCGTCGGCGTCATCCTGATCCTACTGCTGCGCGCACTCCTGGCACCCCTCTACCTCTTAGGCACCGTCGTGCTGAACTACCTCGCCTCGCTCGGCATCGGCGTTGTGGTCTTCCAATGGGGACTAGGCCACGAAATCGCCTGGCCCGTACCATTACTCGCATTCATCATCCTCGTCGCCGTCGGCGCCGACTACAACATGCTGCTCGTCTCACGGCTCCGCGAAGAATCCGGGACCAACATCCGCGTCGGCGTCCTGCGCACCGTGGCAAACACCGGAGCCGTCATCACCTCAGCGGGCCTGATATTCGCCGCCAGCATGTTCGGCCTCATGGTCGGCTCAGTCGCCATCATGATCCAAGCCGGCCTCATCATCGGCTTCGGACTGCTGCTCGACACCTTCCTCGTGCGCACCCTCACCGTGCCCGCCATCGCCACACTCCTACGCGAAGCCAGCTGGTGGCCCACCAAAGCAACAAACCCGCGACGTGGAGACCCCAAGCAGAAAGCATGAACGACGAGACTCACACACTGACCCCGGATCGGTAGGAACAAGCACCGAGACGTCGAAATCCGCCATCAACAGCGACGACAGTTCCAACCGTGACTCGTAGATCACAGTGTTGTCTTCGGTGGCGGCCCAATAGCACCACGAGCAATGACGCTGCCCTTTGTACCAGCGAAACGTACGCCACGGAATCGCGCCAAACAGTGCTGCCTCCGACACCACGGCCGCCGCGAAACGCTCAGTTTCACCGTTTGCAGACGCAGATCGATGATCGCCGTCGATATCCACCTCTAGGGAACCGGGCACTTTCCAGTGTTGCGGGGTCAGTCCGTCTGCCGACGACTGCTCAGCGGCCGTGGCTGCGATAGCTGCACCGTCCCACACCAAGATTTGATTGCTCCGCCACCAGGGCGTTCAAGAAGCCTGCGCCTCGAAGCCGGGGACAAAGCAATAGGCAACAAGGATGCCGGCCGCACAGCCCTGCCTCGCCGCCGCACTCGCAGACTCAAAAGCCATACGATTGCCATACAGATGGCGGATCCGCCAACTCCCGCCATCTCAAATGGCAAGCCGCCATCGAGAGTGGCAATCTACAGCCAACACAAAATCCCGCAGCGGGATCAGTACCCTCTCGGCGACCTCCTCGGGTCGGCCTGCTGAATCTTCTGCGCGAGATCCGACCCGTCAGCTGAAACGTTGTACCGGCCCATGGCGTAATTGACGAACGCCGCGGCCTGGGCCACTGGGTCTCGCAGATTGGTCGACGTGCCCGGCTCGTGGTAAGCCCGGAAGGTCGGCTCGATGAACTGAAACGCACCCTGCGAGGGAGTTCCTTTGGCGGCGTTGCTATCTGAGTTGTTCTGCGCATTCGGATTGTGGCCCGACTCCCGAGCCGACACCACCATCATCCCGTTCTCCCAGTACTGACGGGCCCGCGGATTGGTGATCCCCTTGAGATCGAGAGCCCGGTTGATCGCCGCCCGGATGTTCGCCGCCCCCGGCGCCGACGGGATATCGCTGTGTGCGGAGAACCGGCCGGCGCTGCGGCGCTGTGATCCCCGCTGCGGACCCGTCACGTTCGCCATTTTGGCCATCTGCCCCATATCGAAACCGGGCATCCCCCCTCCCCGGGAAGAGCCCATCGACATGCCACCCATCCCGGCTCCGCCACCACCGAACGGCGACCCGCCGCCCACCGGTGCGCCACCGCCGTAGGCCATCGACCGCAGCATCGCGGCCATGCGGGCACTGCGGGTTTTGTAGGCCTGCACGAC
>JAGQTO010000028.1:0-10029 GCA_020439025.1 Mycobacterium sp.
GCCGCGGCGGTGCCCACCTACATCATCTCGATGTGTCAGTCGGTCTCGGACATGCTGGAGGCCGCGCTGCTGCTCAAAGAGGCGGGGCTGCTGGACCTATCCGGTGAGGTTCCCTATGCGCCGGTGGGCATCGTGCCGCTGTTCGAGACCATCGGCGATCTGCAGAGCGGGTCCTCGATCCTCGAGGCGGCGCTTCAGGTTCCGCTGTACCGGGCGATGGTCGACGCCCGGGGCGGAACCCAGGAGGTGATGCTGGGGTACTCCGACTCCAACAAGGACGGCGGGTACCTTGCCGCCAATTGGGCGCTCTACCGGGCCGAACTGGATCTGGTGGAATCCGCGCAGAAGACCGGAATCCGGTTGCGGCTCTTCCACGGCCGCGGCGGCACGGTGGGCCGCGGCGGCGGTCCCAGCTACGACGCGATCCTGGCCCAGCCGCCCGGCGCGGTCAACGGCTCACTGCGGCTCACCGAGCAGGGGGAGGTGATCGCCGCCAAGTACGCCGAGCCGCGGATCGCCCACCGGAACCTGGAAAGCCTCGTGTCAGCCACCCTGGAGTCGACCCTGCTCGACGTCGAAGGGCTCGGCGATGCCGCCGAGCCCGCCTACCGGGTGCTCGACGAGCTGGCTGAGCTGGCCCAGCGGTCTTACGCCGAACTCGTCCACCGCACACCGGGATTCGTCGACTACTTCGAGCAGTCGACGCCGGTCAGCGAGATCGGTTCGCTCAACATCGGCAGCAGGCCGACCAGCCGCAAACAGACCACCTCGATCTCCGATTTGCGGGCCATTCCGTGGGTGCTCGCCTGGAGCCAGTCGCGGGTGATGCTGCCCGGGTGGTACGGGACCGGCACGGCCATCGAGGAGTGGATCGGCGGGGACGACGCGCGGGTGGAGACGCTGCGTGAGCTCTACCTGCGCTGGCCGTTCTTCCGCACCGTGTTGTCCAATATGGCCCAGGTCCTGTCGAAGTCCGATATGGGACTGGCGGCCCGCTACGCCGAGCTGGTCCCCGACGCCGAACTGCGCTCGCGGGTGTTCGGCATGATCCGGGCCGAGCACCAGCGCACCATCGCCATGCACAAGCTGGTAACCGGCCATGAGGACCTGCTCGCCGACAACCCGGCGCTGGCGCGCTCGGTGTTCAACCGGTTCCCCTATCTGGAGCCGCTCAACCACCTGCAGGTGGAGTTGCTGCGCCGTTACCGCGGGGGAGAGGACGACGAACTGGTCAAGCGCGGGATCCTGCTGACCATGAGCGGGCTGGCCTCGGCGCTGCGCAACAGCGGCTGAGTAAGTGGCTCTCGCCGGGTCACCCGGACGGCCGATCGTCGACCAGGCGTAACGCCAGGCGGGGGCAGCGGTTCACCGCCTCCTTGGCGAACCGCCGGACTTCCTCGGGAATCTCCGGCTCCCGGGATCGGTCCCGCGGCAACGGGTATCCCCAGTCGTCGCGGGCGAGCTGACCGGGAAGTAATTCGGTGCACAGCCCCCGGCCATCGCAGCGGGTCCAGTCGATGTGCATGCGCGTCACGATGGCCAGCCCCCGACGAGGTGTACACGGCCCGCGGCGTCGACCAACCTCGCGGCAACGCCCAGCGAGGAGATCCATGCCGGAGCGCGGCGCCCGCGGACGATCGCAGCGGTGCTGACGGTGTTGGCGGCCAGACAGCTGTCCGCGGCGACGCTCACGCTGCGCCACACCGGCTCGGCCGATGCGCCGGTGCGCGGATCGAGGATGTGGTGGTGCGCCGCACCGGCGCGCCACCATCTACGCCGCTGGGTGCTCGACGTCGCAAGGCCGGTCTCGGAGCCGATGGTGACGTGGCTGGCCGGGTCGTCGTCACGGTCGTGGACCAGGACCCGCCATCCACCAGCGGGAACCGGACCGCCCGTCGACATGTCCCCGCCGAGATTCACCAGTACGCCGGTGCCGGTCTCGCGGTGGACCAGTCGCGCGCATCGGTCGGCGGCCACGGCCTTGGCCGTTGCGCCGAGGTCCAGCAGCGTGCCCGGCGGCAGGCGCACGTGGCGGCCGTCGAACTCCACGGCGGTCCAGTCGACGGGCACGGCGACCGAGGTCAGTCGCGGGGCGGCGGGCCCTTCCTCCAAGTTGCGGTCATAGCCCAACTGTACGATCGCGTGACCGACGGTGGGGTCGACGTCGCCGTCACTCACCCGCGCCGCTTCGAGAGCTGCCCCGATAAGGTCGGCCAGAACCTCGCTGACCGGTCGGGGAGCCCCTTTCGCGCCAGCCAGGGCGCAGATCTCCGAGTCGCTCCGGAACCGCGATGCGGCCATCTCGACGGCGTCCAGTTCGGCATCGACGAGCGCACGGGCGTCCGGCAGACTCGCGGCATCGGTGACCAGGAGGTGCATTTCGGTGCTCCACCGGCTCCAGTACGTGCCGGCGGGTTCCAACGCCGAGCCGGATGCGCCCACGGCTTCGGAGCCTGCCGGGAGGTTCTTTGAGCCTTGAAAGAACCCCCATGGCACGCTTCCAGACGTGTCGCCGCCACTACTGCTGATCGTCGAGGATGACCGCGAGCTCAGCGCCCTGCTCGAGGAAATCTTCGTCGCTGAGGGATACCGGGTGGACACTGCCTACGATGGACAGCAGGGCATGCACCTCGGACTCACCGGGAACCACGATGCGCTTATCGTCGATCGCGGTCCGGCGGTGATGGACGGTGCGGACCTGATCGCGTTGCTGCGCGCGCGGGGAATCAGGACCCCCGCACTGATCCTGACCGCTCGGGGTTCGGTCGTGGACCGGGTCGAGGGTCTGGACGCCGGCGCGCAGGACTACCTGGTCAAGCCGTTCGAGCTGCCCGAATTGCTGGCGCGGGTTCGGGCTCTTCTGCGCCGCCACGACGACGCGTCGACCGTCGTGGTGGCCGGCGGGCTCCGCCTGGATCTGATGACCCGGCGCATCAGCGGACCCGACGTCGACGACGTCGAACTGACCGACCGGGAGAGTGCCCTGCTGGCGACGCTGATGCGGTCCCCGCACCACGTCTTCAACCGGGCGCAACTGCTTGTCCGGGCGTTCGACGGAGTGGAATCCGAAGCGGCCGTGGATCTTTATGTGCACTACCTCCGGCGCAAGCTGGGCAAGAAGGTCATTCGCACGATGCACGGACTGGGCTATCGGTTCGGTCTGGAATGACGGCAGATGGGCCTGAGTTGCCGCACTGGCTGGAGCTACCACACGGGGATCTGGCCGAGGTTCGGCGCGCGGGTCGGATCGTGGCGATTCAGACCTCGGCAGCGCTGGCAGCGGTGCTGGTGCTGGTCGGCCTGGTTCTCGCCGCCGCGTACGTACGCTCCGAGAACCGCCAGATCGATGACGAGCTGACAAACGTGGCGGCGATAGCCGATGACGTGATCGACCCGCCGCCGGGAATGGAATTGGCTTTCCGTGACACGACAGGAGCGGTGTCGACCAGCGGCGGTGGAAATGTCGGCATACCGGTCCTTTCCGGGCCGGCCGGCTTCACCTCCATCCACGATTCGAACCGCAGCTACCGCGTACTGGTGGCCGACCGGCCCGACGGCAGAATGGCCGCCCTGATGGATCTGACGCCATACCGGGCGAGCCGCGGGCGGCTTCTCGGCGCGCTGGCACTGGCCGAGCTGACCGGGATCGTGGCCTCGATCGCGGTCGTGGCGCTGTTCACCCGCCGATCGGTGCGGCCCTTGGCGGAGGCCCTGGCGCTGCAACGGCGCTTTGTCGCCGACGCATCACATGAACTGCGCACGCCGTTGACCGTTCTGCACACCCGGGTGCAACTGCTGGCCCGGCGGCTCCACACGGACGATCTGAGCTCGGCGAAACGCGATGCCGATGCGCTGGTCGCCGATACCCGCAACCTCGGCGCCATCATCGACGACCTGCTGGCCTCGGCCACGATGTCACCCGTCCGCGGCGCCGACCGAATCGACGTCGGCCGACTCGGGCAGTCAGTGTGCTCCGGCATGGAGCCACACGCTCAATCCATCGGCGTCAGGCTGACGTGCACGACGGGCAGTGGCGCCCTGGAGGTCACCGGCTCGGAGGCAGCGCTGAGACGTGCGTTGACCGCGTTGGTCGACAACGCATGCGAGCACCACGGCGGCACGGTCACTGTGGACGTCCGGCGTGCCGGCCGGCAGATCATCGTTCGGGTCGTCGACGACGGTCCCGGCATCGACCGAGCCACCATGGCCACGATGTTCAACAGATTCGCGCACGGCACAGCGCATCCCAAGCGGGGTGGCCGGAAGTCCTACGGGATCGGGCTTTCCCTCGTCCGCGAGATCGTCCACGCGCACGGTGGACGGATCACCGTGTCGTCGGCACCGGACCGTGGCGCGACGTTCACCATCGCGCTTCCGGTCGCCTGACCGCTGCCGTGTGTGCCGGCTCGTCTTTGAGTGCTCCAAGAATCGCCTGCCACCATCAGCGTCATGGGTTCACCGCGTTCCGGATTCCGCCGCGTTGCCATCGCCTCATGGGCCTTGGTCGGCATCGGATCCGCCGGGGTTGCCGGTGCGTCCGCGCTGGCGTACGCCGGCACCCTCAAGACCGCCGGCGAGCAACAGCCAGCTGAGCCGTCCATTCCGGCCCCGGTCGCCGCAATCCCTCCGATTGCCAGCCGCAGCGAGCCCGCACCGGCCCCGCAGCCCGCACCAACCGCCCAGGCCGCCCCGGCCGCACCGCCGCGGCCGGTCGTCGCAGCCCCGCCGCCGCCCACCGTCGAACCTCTGCCGCAGAGCCCGCCGCCCCCCGCCTACGCCCCGCAGCCGGTCCACCCCCCGACATACGTGGCCCCGACATATGTGGCCCCGACATATGTGGCCCCGACGTATGTGGCGCCGCCCGCCCCGACTAATGTGCCTGCGCCGGTGCAGCAGGCGCCCGCCGCCTCGGCGCAGGCGCCGTCCAAGGGAAGCTTCTCAAGCCGCCGCAACAACGCGCGGCCCGGTGGAGGTCTGGTCTCCTCGGGTAACAAGTTCACGCCGTCGCACACCGCATCTCGAGGTTCCTGACCGGTGAGCGACGAGGTGCTGTGGGCTCTGGGCAGGGGCAACGGGATAATTGCCCTCGGCTTTCTGACAATGTCGATCGTCTTGGGTGTGGCCTCCCGGTCCGGACGCCCGATGTTCGGCCTGCCCCGCTTCGGAGTCGCCGCCGTACACCGGTTCACCGCGCTGGCGGCGACGTCTCTGGTGATCCTCCACGTGGGGATGCTGCTGTTGGATCCCTACGCCAAGTTGCGGATCGTCGACGTCGTGATCCCGTTCCTGGGCGACTACCGACCGTTCTGGCAAGGGTTGGGCACTGTGGCCATCGACGTGATCCTGATCGTCCTCGTCAGCAGCCTGCTACGGAACCGCCTGGGGATCAGGGTTTTCCGGGTAGTGCACTGGAGCACCTATCTCCTGTGGCCGGTCGCCCTCGCCCATGCCCTCGGCAACGGTACCGACGCCGGACGGATCTGGTTCCAGGTCTTCGCCGGCTGTTGTGCGCTAGCGGTGGCCGTGGTCCTCGCGTGGCGGCTACGCGCCGGATTCACAGAATATTCCGTGGCGTGTTAGGCGAGTCGCGGCTGTTCGCCGCGGACGGACCCGGCCTTGCCGACCATCTCGACCGGTTCGGCGAATTGCCCTCCGTCACAGAAGGACTGATCCGGGAAGTCGAGTCCGCCGGGCTGTCGGGGCGGGGCGGCGCCGGGTTTCCGGCAGGCCGAAAGATGGCGGCGGTCAGCGGCGCAAAGCCCACGGTGGTGGGTAACGGTGCGGAAGGAGAACCGCTCAGCCACAAGGACGTCACCCTGCTGACCCGTGCCCCGCATCTGGTGCTCGACGGTCTCGATGCGGCGGCTTCGGCCCTGAGAGCCGACACCGTCTTTCTCTACGTCAACCACCGGGCCTCCGGGGCGGTGAACGCCGCGCTGACCGAACGGCGTTCGGCCGGGCTGGACTCCCGACGGGTGCGGGTGGTCGTCGCGCCCGACCGGTTCGTAGCCGGTGAGGAATCCGCTGCGATCCGATGTGTCGAGGGCGGCCCCGCACTGCCGCGTGACCGGGCCGTTCGGCCGGCGGTCTGCGGTGTCCGCGGTCGGCCCACCTTGGTCAGCAACGTCGAGACACTGGCTCATATCGCGCTCATTGCCCGGTTCGGATCCGGTTGGTTTCGCTCCGTCGGCGAACCATCCGACCCGGGCACAATGCTCCTCACACTCTCCGGTGTGCTCGATTGGCGGGTGGTGGAAGCGCCCACCGGCATACCGCTGGCCGACCTTGTGTCCGAGGTCGGGTGCGAGCCACTTCGGGCTGTTCTGCTAGGCGGCTACCACGGTACGTGGGTTGCCGCCGATGAACTCGGGGGAGCGCGGTTGTCGCGATCGGCCCTTCAGCCGCTGGGAGCCGCGCCCGGGGCCGGGGTCGTTCACGGGCTGGGCAGCAGCGAATGCGGGTTGGGACGGACCGCAGAGATCACCGGGTATCTGGCCGAGCAGAGCGCCCGGCAATGCGGGCCGTGTCTGAACGGGCTGCCACGGCTGGCAGCACTGCTCGACGAACTCGCCTTCGGACGAGCCTCTGACGCGGTGGTGGGCGAGATCCGCCGAGTGACCGGCCTGGTCGCCGGGCGAGGTTCCTGCCGGCACCCGGACGGAACGGCGCGGATGATCCGCAGCGCGCTGCTCACGTTCGCCGGCGACGTCGACTCGCATGGTCGCGGTAGCTGCGCGGCCGCCGGACTTCCGTCGCCACTGTGAACGAACCGCTCGATTGCGGTGTCGTTGCGGTGCTCACAGATTGGCGCCGCGGCTCCGGCAGTCCCTCACTTCCCCCGGATCGTTTTCAACACTCCGCGCACCACCGACTCGGTGGCCACCACCGGTGACATGGCCGACTCAGCGACGTCGACCAGGCGCATCACCCGGACCATCATCCCTTCCAGTTGGCCCAGGTTGTCGTTGAGTCGGTGCAGCGTCTTGTTGAAGTAATCCAGCGACTCCTCCATGGTGGCCACCGCCTTGTTGAGGCCCTGGAGGTTGTGTTCGAGATCGTCGAGGATGTGGTCCATCTGGTCGACGGTCTCGTCGGCGTTCAATGCGGCCTGCGCCAGCGTCCGGATCCGCTCGGCGGGTGTGCGGGGCCGTGGTTTCTGGTCCATGGCAGTCAGTGTGACAGCGCGCCGGCCGCGGCGGAGTCGAGAAGCCAGATCGTCTCTTGCCAACCCACCGCCCCGGCGGCCGGAACGTCGTCCGGGGATGCCCCGCCGATCGCGGCGGCCACCGCGTCGGCCTTGGCCGCGCCGGAGACCACCAGCCACACCTGCCGGGCGCGGCGCACCGCGGGCAGGGTCAGGGTGATGCGTCGTGGCGGTGGTTTGGGGGAGTCCGCCACGCCGACCACCATCCGATCCGCCTCCCGCACGGCCGGGGTGTGCGGGAACAGTGAGTTGATGTGGCCCTCACCGCCCATTCCGAGCAGGTGGACGTCGAAAACCGGTGTGGGGGAGCCATTCTCGGCCTGCTCGGCCAGCACGTCCCGGTAGGCGTCGGCGGCGGCCTCGAGATCATCGCCGTAGGCGCCGTCACTGGCCGGCATCGGGTGGACATTGCCCGCGGGGATGTCGACGTGGTCCAACAGGGCCTCGCGGGCCTGCTTCTCGTTGCGTTCGTCGTCGGCATGGGGCACAAAACGCTCATCGCCCCAAAACAGGTGCACCCGCGACCAGTCCAACCGGTGGTTGGACCCCAGGTGTTTGAGCAGCCCGATACCGGTCCCGCCGCCGGTGAGCACGATCCACGCGCTGCCGCGGGCGCTCACCGCGGCGCGGATCGCCTCGGCCAGACGGTCGCCGGCCGCCGCCACCAGCGCACCGGTGTCGGGAAAAACCTCGACGGTGACGCCCATCTCAGCCGTACTGAACTTTTTCCAGGCCCGCCAGCGCCTCGTGGTAGACCTCGTCGGCGTCGAGCCGGCGTAGGTCCTCGGCGAGGCAGTCGCGGGTTTCCCGCCGCGCCAGCGGAAGTTGGGCGTCGGGCCGTCCGGTGCGGGTCAGGGTGGCGGTGGAGCCGTTCTGTGGGCGGCTCAGCGTGATCTTCTGGTCTGGTTGGAGGAGCTCGACCTTGAGCTCACCGACCTCGCGGCGCACCGGGCCGTCGATCCGCGCGGCAAGCCAGCCGGCCAGGATGTCCAGCGCCGGCTCATCGGCCAGACCGGACACCACCGCGCCGGTGACCTTCTCGTAGGGCGGCTGATCCAGCGACGAGGCCAGCAGCGCCCGCCAGTAGGTGATCCGGCTCCAGGCCAGGTCGGTGTCACCCTGGGCGTAACCCTGCAGGCGGCTGCGCAGCGCTGCCAGCGGATCGGCGGCGAAGGTGGCATCGGTGATGCGGCGGATCGCCAAGCGGCCCAACGCATCCTTGGCCGGGATCGCCGGAGCCGCGCCCGGCCACCACGCCACCACCGGGGTGTCGGGGAGCAGGAAGGGCAGCACCACGCTGCTGGCGTGCGCCGCCAGCGGCCCGGAGGTCCGCAACACCACCACCTCGCCGGCGCCGGCGTCGCCGCCGACCCGCAGCTGGCCGTCCAGCCGTGGCTCGGACGCCAATCGGTCGTGCGGGACGACCACGATGATGCGGCAGGGGTGCTCGCGGCTCGCCCCGACCGCCGCCTCGATGGCGTCCTCCACGATGTCCTCGGTGTCGGGGGCGATGACCAGGGTGAGCACCCGGCCCAAGGTGATCGCGCCGCCCTCCTCGCGCAGCGTGGTGATCCGCTTGTTGAGGTCGTTGGTCGTGGTGTCCGGCAGATCGACGATCACAGGTCCCGACTCCGATCTCGGTTGGCGCTGATCATTAGGGCCGTCTCCATTCCCGGCCGGACCGCTCCAGCATCTCGAACGCCGAGTCCGGCCCCCAGGTGCCCGACTCGTAGGGTTCGGGCCGCCCGCCCGTCTTGTCCTCGTCGGCCCAGTACTCCAGGGCGGGATCGAGGATCTCCCAGGCCAGTTCGACCTCGGCGTTGACCGGGAACAGCGACGGTTCACCCAGCAGCACGTCGAGGATCAGCCGCTCATAGGCCTCGGGGGAGTCCTCGGCGAAGGCTGAGCCGTAGGAGAAGTCCATGTTGACGTCGCGCACCTCCATGGTGCTGCCCGGCACCTTGGATCCGAAGCGCAATGTGATGCCCTCGTCCGGTTGCACCCGGATCACCAGCGCGTTCTGGCCGAGTTCCTCGGTCATGGTGGCGTCGAAGGGAAGATGCGGCGCGCGCTTGAACATCAGCGCGATCTCGGTCACCCTGCGCCCCAGGCGTTTTCCGGTCCGCAGATAGAACGGCACGCCCGCCCAGCGTCGGGTGTCGACGTCGAGGGTGATGGCGGCGAACGTCTCGGTGGTGGAGGTGTGCGAGAACCCGTCCTCGTCGAGCAGGCCGACCACGTGCTCCCCGCCCTGCCAGCCCGCTGTGTACTGCCCGCGGGAGGTGGTCAGGTCCAGCGGCTGGGCCAGCCTGGTGGCGGCCAGCACCTTGATCTTCTCGGCCTTGACCTGCTCGGGGTGGAAGCTGACCGGCTCCTCCATCGCGGTCAGCGCCAGCAGTTGCAGCAGGTGGTTCTGGATGACGTCACGCGCGGCGCCGATACCGTCGTAGTAGCCGGCCCGCCCGCCCAGGCCGATGTCCTCGGCCATGGTGATCTGCACGCTGTCCACATAGTGGCTGTTCCAGATCGGCTCGTAGAGCTCGTTGGCGAATCGCAGCGCCAGGATGTTCTGCACCGTCTCCTTACCGAGGTAGTGGTCGATGCGGAACACCGAATCCTCGGGGAAGACGCTGTTGACCACCCGGTTCAGCTCCTTGGCGCTGGCCAGGTCGTGCCCGAACGGCTTCTCGATGACCACCCGGCTCCACCGGCCGTCCTCGGGGTCGGCCAGCCCGGAACGCTTCAGCTGTTCGCAGACCACCGGGAAGGCCTTCGGCGGGATGGACAGGTAGAAGGCGTGGTTGCCGCCGGTGCCGCGTTCGATG
>JAGQTO010000028.1:10034-10347 GCA_020439025.1 Mycobacterium sp.
CGAGCTTGTTGAGGGTTTCGGACAACTTGGCGAACGAGGCGTCGTCGTCGAAACTGCCCTGAACGAAACGGAAACCCTCGGACAGCCGGTCCCACACCTCCTGGCGGAACGGCGTCCGGGCGTGCTGTTTGACCGCGTCGTAGACGATCTTGCCGAAGTCCTCGTCGGCCCAGTCCCGCCGGGCGAACCCGACGAGTGCGAACGTCGGCGGCAGCAGACCCCGGTTGGCCAGGTCGTAGATCGCCGGCATCAGCTTCTTGCGGGACAGGTCGCCGGTGACGCCGAAGATCACCACACCGCAGGGCCCGGCGAT
>JAGQTO010000028.1:10360-11083 GCA_020439025.1 Mycobacterium sp.
TTGTCCCGCAACGGGTTGTGCCAGCCGGGCGGGACGGGGGTGGAGACCGCGACGTGCGGCCGTGCTGCCGAACTCATCGGTGCGAAGCTCCGTTCTTCCGCGGCGCTTACTTCTTGTGGGCGTCCAACTGGCTCTGGGTGGCTTCCAGCAATTCTTCCCAGGACTTCTCGAACTTCTTCACGCCGTCCTCCTCGAGGTGCCGGAAGACGTCATCGAGGTCGATGCCGACCTCCTCGAGTTCGTTGAAAACCTCCTGGGAGGAGGAGATCGTCCCGGTGATGGTGTCGCCTCTGACCACACCGTGGTCGGCCACGGCGTCCATGGTCTTCTCCGGCATGGTGTTGACGGTGTGCGCGGCGACCAGTTCGGTGACGTAGAGCGTGTCGGAGTAGTCGGGGTTCTTCACCCCGGTCGAGGCCCACAGCGGGCGCTGGACCCGGGCGCCGAAGTCGACCAGCGCGGCGAAGCGCGGCGAGATGAACTTGTCCTCGAACGCGCCGTAGGCCATCCGGGCGTTGGCGACCCCGGCCTTACCGCGCAGAGAGAGGGCCTTCTCGGTACCGATCTCCTCGAGTCGCTTGTCGATCTCGGTGTCCACCCGGGAGACGAAGAACGACGCGACCGAGTGGATCCTGGACAGGTCGTGCCCGGCTTGTTTGGCGGCCTCCAGGCCGGCCAGGTAGGCGTCCATCACCAACTGGTGGCGTTCGACGGAGAAGATCA
>JAGQTO010000228.1 GCA_020439025.1 Mycobacterium sp.
GCCGCAGTGAAGCGCACAGGACCGTATCGTTCGGCTCGCACCGTCCCAGCCCCGACCAACACCGCGTCCGCGTACCCGCGCATACCCAGCAGCAGGTTCTGGTCGCAGGGGTCGGACAGTGGGCCGGTGAGGCCGCCGAAGGCCGCGGCGCCGTCCAGGGACGCGATCATGTTGACCCGGATTCCGTCGGGAGGATTGCCGTAGTGCTGGGCGAGGCTGTCCGGGGCGGCGGCACCCGGGATGTGCAGTGCGCTGGTCATGGAATTCGGCTACCCCCGCCAGGGTGCGGCAAAACATGGCGCCGCCGCGGCGCAGTTCGGGCGAAATACTCAGGGCTGCAACAGGATTCGAATCGTATTCCCATCGCCGCACTCGAGTGCGGCAATTCCCTCGTGGACATCCTCCAGCGGCATGACCCTGCTGATCGACCTGGACAGGTCCAGGCGGCCCAGCGAGGCCAACCTGGCCAGGGTCTCGATGTCGACGTTCTGATAGCCCAGGTGGCCCAGCACCTGTTTCTTGCTCAGCCCGAACATCGATGTCGGCCCCACGGTCGGTGCCTCCGCGCTCATGCCGACCGCCACCAGCCTTCCGCCGACGGTCAGGCAATCCAGGGCTTGTTCGAAGGTCGCCTTGAGCCCCACCGCGTCGAACGCGACATCGAGCTTGCGCCCCGCGGTGACGGCGTCGAGCTTGTCCCTGAGCTCCGGGTCGCCGGGATCGAGGGCCTGGTCGGCACCGAGTTCCAGGACGCGGTCGCGCGCGACCGGGTTGATGTCCACCGCGACGATCGGAGCCGCACCGACCAGGCGGGCGAGTTGGACGATATGGGTGCCGACACCGCCCACGCCCCACACCCCGACCGACTCGCCCACCGCCACCTTTCCGGTGCGGACCACCGCCCCGAAGGGTGTCGACACCGCGTCGGCCAGGATCGCGGCCTGCTCCAGCGGCACGTTGTCCGGAACCCGGGTCAGCCCGGCGGCCTGCGCGACGGTGTATTCGGCCCAGGCGCCGTCATAGGCGAAGGCCATCAATCGGATCCGCAGACAGTTCGAGAACTCCCCGCGCCGGCAGTTCGGACAGTCCAGGCACGGCCGGCCTGCCGGGACGACCACCGGGTCACCCTCCGACCAGCCGTTGACGCCCGGGCCGAGAGCGGCGATCGTCCCGGACGCCTCATGGCCCTGGGTGACCACCGGCAGCTGGGCCGGGAAGTTGCCGGTGATCAAGCTGAGATCGGAGTGGCAGATACCGCAGAAGGCGACCTTGACCAGAACCTCGCCCGGGCCGGGCTCGGGAATCGGAACATCCTCGATCACAACGGATTTCGTGTCGGCGTAGAAACGTTCGGCGCGCATCGTCCCGGCCATCGCGGCTCCTCCTGTCGGCGCTCTCAACCTACCTCCGGCGGTGGCAGCCGGTGGCTAGAGTGGCTCGCATGACCTGGTTGCGTCAGCGTGACTCGGTGACCTGCGGTCCCAGTGTCGCGGTGATGGCCGGGGCGCTGCTCGACGCCGAGTACGGCGCACCGCTGAACTCCGACGGCGCCCAGCGGTGGTTCGACTCCGAGCAGGGCCGGGTGCACCGCGCGGTAAACGTGGTGTGGCCGCGCGCACTGGGCACCACCCCGGCCGGTATGGCGCGGGCGCTCAGCGTGCACGGCACCCGCTACCGCTGGCGGCCGGCGCGCGGCGAACTGACCGACGTTCGTGCGGCGGTGAGCGCCGACTGGCCGGTGGCGATGCTGGTGGGAGCGCTGATCCCCCGGCACTGGGTGCTGCTCACCGGGTTTGACGCGGCCGGGCCCGACGGCGGGGAATTCCGGTGCTACGAGCCGTCCTCGGGGCGGGTGCTCGCGGTGGCGGCCGCGGCCATCCGCCTCGCCCGGCTGAGCAATGTCGGCTTCCCGCGGCCGTTCGCGTTCGTGCTGCCCGCCGCCCGGGAACTCAACCGCGGCCGCTGAGCAGCGCGATCGACACCGCCACCGCCGGCTCGATCATCCCGGTCACCGGCAGGCCGTCCTCGACCGTCTGGGCGGTGAACTCCCGCAGACCGCCGACCAGGATCACCGCGGCGGTGGGGCTCAGCGGCGCCAGGCCGGCCCGCCGGAAGCCCGGCCCGGTGCTCAGGTCGACGATCGCCGCGGCGAGGCGTCCGGATCCCTGGCGCATCATCGGGCGGGCGGCCTCCCCGAGGGCGGGTAGTTCGCGGATCCAACTCAGCGTGATGGCGGGCCGGGCGTCGATGGTCTGGACGTAGGCGGTGACGGCCTGGCGGACCTGTTCGCGCCACGGTGCGGCCGGGTCGATCGATGTCCGGAGGGTGTCGACCAATTCCTCGTTGTTCGCGGTGAGGAGCTCGAAGAAGCACTCCTGCTTGCTGGGGAAGTGGTCGTAGAAGGTGCGCTTGGAGGTACGGGCGTGGCGGACGATGTCGGCGACGGTGGTGTCGCGGTAGCCGCGCTCCTCGATGGAGGCGGCCAGCCCGTCGAGCAGGCGCCGCCGGAACGTCGGTGTCGGCTCCGGGGGCGGGGACTGCTGGGTGACCGGTGCGCTCATCGGCAACTCCCCGTCGTCCTTGGCCTTGGCCTTGGCATCCTTGGTACCGAAGGGTACCGTACGGGATGAGCGGCCTGGTACACCTCGGTACCAGCGTCGGGCGGACCCTTTTGGAGGCTTCCATGAGCCAGACCCCCACCCTCGATGCGGTTGTCGCCGAGCGGCCCAAGCTGCCGCCCTCGCCCCGGCTGCCGAGGCCGCTGGGCGCCTTCGCCTTCGTCGCGTCGCGGCGGCGCACCGTGGAGTGGCTCACGCGCACCTACGGGCGTTGCGTGACCATCAGAATCCCGGTCTTCGGCGACGCGGTGCTGGTGTCCGACCCCGTCCTGGTCAAACAGATCTTCACCACCAGTCCCGAGGTGCTGCACAACATCCAGCCCAACCTCAGCCGGCTGCTCGGAAAGGGTTCGGTGTTCGGGCTGGAGGGCGCCGCGCATCGCAGACGGCGCAAACTGCTCACCCCGCCCTTCCACGGGCGCAGCATCGCGGCCTACGAGAACATCGTCGAGGAGGAGACGTTGCGCGAGATCGCCACGTGGCCCGACGGCGTGGAGTTCGCGACACTCGAGCCGATGATGCGGATCACCCTCAACGTCATCCTGCGGGCCGTGTTCGGGGCCGAGGGGGCCGAGTTGGAGCAGTTGCGCCAACTGCTGCCCAAGTGGGTGACCCTGGGATCGCGCCTCGCGGTGCTGCCGACCCCGGTGCGCCCGCCGGGCCGGTGGAGTCCGTGGGGTCGGCTGGCCGCGTACCGCCGTACCTACGAAGGTCTGATCGACCAACTCATCGCCCGTGCGCGCCGGGATCCGAACTTCGCCGAGCGGACCGACGTGCTGTCCCTGTTCCTGCGCAGTACCTACGACGACGGCACAGCGATGAGCCGCAGCGACATGGGCGACGAACTGCTGGCCCTGCTCGCTGCCGGTCATGAGACCACCGCCTCGACCCTGGGGTGGGCCTTCGAGCGGATCTCCCGGCATCCGGAGGTGCTGCAGAGGCTGGTGGTCGAAGCCGCCGGCGAGGACAACGCCTACCGTCAGGCGACCATCTTCGAGGTCCAGCGCAACCGCACCGTCATCGACTTCGCCGGCCGCCACGTGGCCGTCCCGATCTACGAACTGGGTCAGTGGCGCATCCCGCAGGGGTTCTCGATCATGGTGAGTCTGCGCCAGCTGCACCTGGGCCCGGAGTTGTACCCCGACCCGCAGCGTTTCGACCCGCAGCGGTTCTTGGAGAACAAGCCCAGCACCTTCTCCTGGGTCCCGTTCGGAGGCGGTACCCGCCGCTGCGTCGGGGCGGCGTTCGCTAACATGGAGATGGACATCGTTCTGCGGACCGTGCTTCGCCGTGTCGCCATCCACACCACCTCGGCCCCCGGCGAGAAAGTGCACAACCGCGGCGTCGCGTTCACTCCCAAGAAGGGCGGACGGATGGTGGTCCACCGGCGCCCGACGCCGCTGCGCTAG
>JAGQTO010000229.1:0-686 GCA_020439025.1 Mycobacterium sp.
GCCGAGACCAGCGCGTCGGTGGGATGGGCGATGACGGGGATGTCGAACCGGTAGGCATCCAGCTGCCAACCGGTCGACACGTCCTGGGACGAGCGGGTCCGCCGGGACGGCACGATGTTGATCTCGTCGAGCTCGTAGGTTCGGCGGGCGGTGCGGCCCATGCCGATCTCAACCATGTCGCGCACGTTCTACCTGCTCGAGTAGTTGGGCGCTTCGACGGTCATGGTGATGTCGTGCGGGTGGCTCTCCTTGAGGCCGGCGGCGGTGATCTGGACGAACTGCGCCCGCTGGAGGTCGGCGATGGTCGCCGAGCCGGTGTAGCCCATCGCCGCTCGCAGCCCGCCGGTGAGTTGGTGGATGACGGTGGACAGCGGCCCGCGGAACGGGACCCGCCCCTCGATGCCCTCGGGGACGAGTTTGTCCTCGGAGAGCACGTCGTCCTGGAAGTAGCGGTCCTTGGAGTAGCTGCGCTGCACCGAACCCGCTTCGCCCCGGCCCTGCATGGCGCCCAGCGAGCCCATGCCGCGGTAGCTCTTGAATTGTTTGCCGTTGACGAAGATCAGGTCGCCGGGCGCCTCGGCGGTGCCGGCCAGCAGTGAGCCGAGCATCGCCGTGGACGCCCCGGCGGCCAGCGCCTTGGCGATGTCCCCGGAGTACTGCAGACCGCCGTCGGCGATCACCGGGAC
>JAGQTO010000229.1:921-7915 GCA_020439025.1 Mycobacterium sp.
GTGGGCGTGGGCGGTGTCGATCACGACGACGTCGACGCCCGCGTCGACCAGCGCCATGGCCCGGTCCCAGGAATCGTCGCCGACGCCGACCGCCGCCGCGACCAGCAGCCGGCCGTCGCTGTCCTTGGTGGCGTTGGGGTGTTTCTCGGTTTTGACGAAGTCCTTGACGGTGATCAGTCCGGTCAGCCGTCCGTGGCCGTCGACGATCGGCAGTTTCTCGATCTTGTTGCGCCGCAGCAGACCGAGTGCGGCGTCGGCGGTAACGCCTTCCTGCGCGGTGATCAGCGGGGCCTTGGTCATCACCTCCGCGACGCGCTTGCCCATGTCGACCTCGAAGCGCATGTCGCGGTTGGTAATGATGCCCACCAGCGCGCCGCCACCGTCGACGACCGGCAGACCCGAGATGTGGAAGCGGGCGCACATGGCGTCCACCTCGGCCAGGGTGTTGTCCGGCGAGCAGGTCACCGGATCGGTGACCATACCGGCCTCGGAACGCTTGACCATCTCGACCTGGGCGGCCTGCTCGGCGATCGAGAGGTTGCGGTGCAGCACCCCGAGCCCGCCGGCGCGGGCCATGGCGATGGCCATCCTGGCCTCGGTCACGGTGTCCATCGCCGAACTGACCAGGGGAACCTTGAGCCGGATCTTGCGGGTGAGCCGGGAGGAGGTGTCCGCGGTGGCGGGCACGATGTCCGAGGCGGCCGGCAACAGCAGGACGTCGTCGAAAGTCAGACCCAGCATGGCGATCTTGGTGGGATCGTCACCGCCGGTCCGCACGGGACCGGCACTGCCATTGGCAATGGACATCGGCGCGGCCTCCATCAGCGGGCGGTACGGGTGTCTCATCCTATCGGCTCCCCCGCTCGCGTAATGTGTGAGGCGTGCGCGACCACCTGCCACCGGGGCTTCCGCCCGATCCCTTCGCCGACGACCCCTCCGATCCGTCGGCCGTCCTGGACTCGCTCGAGCCCGGCGAACCGCTGGATCCGCAGGAGCGCGCGGCGGTCGAGGCCGACCTGGCCGACTTGGCGGTCTACGAGGCACTGCTGGCCCACCGCGGTATCCGCGGCCTGGTGGTCTGCTGCGACGACTGCAACTCCGATCACTACCACGACTGGGACATGCTGCGCGCCAACCTGCTCCAGCTTCTGGTCGACGGCACCGTGCGCCCGCACGAACCGGCCTTCGACCCGGAACCGGACGCCTACGTCACATGGGACTATTGCCGCGGTTACGCCGATGCCTCGCTGAATGAAGCGACGTCGGACTACTACGACGGGCTGCGCTAACCGCCGACCGGAACCGGGGTCGGAACCGCGGCGGTGGTGGTGGCCGCGGCCGTTGACGGCGACTGGACCGTCTCCGGCTCTGCGTCCTCGGTCTCTGCCGAGGTCTCAACCGCCTCGGTCTCCGGGGTCTCGACGGCGGTTGTCGTCGGGGCGGACGTCGTCTGGGCGGACCTGCTCTGGGCCGATGTTGTTTCGGCAGCGGTGGTTTCGTCCGCGGTGGCCTGGGCCGACGTCGTTTCGTCCGCAGTAGCCTCATCCGCCTGTTCCGACGCCTCGGGGGTCGTGCTCGCGGCCGCCGCCGGGGCACTCGTCGTGGTCGGCGTCGTCGACCGCGTAGCCGTGCTCGTCGTCGGGGCGGCGCTGGTGGGCGTCGTCGTCTGTTGATTCTGTTGGGAGGCCGAACTCGACGGCGCCGATGTCGACTGGGCCGACGTGCCCCCTGCAGATGTCGACGGGGCGGATGTCGACGGGGCAGATGTGGACGGGGCCCCCGAGGAGGACGGGGTCGACGCCGACGCTGACGTCGTCGGGGCCCCCGAGGACGACGGGGCCGAGGACTCGGTGCCCGATGTCGCGGCACTGCTGGTGGACGACTCCGGCGGGGTGGAGGACGACTCCGACGCGGCAGTGGACCCACTCGGCGGCGGCGCGCTCGGGGTGCTGGTCGGTGCGACGGCCGGCACCAACTCGGTGGCCGACGGCGGCACCGTGTAGGTGATGCCGGGGGGCGCGATGGCCTCCGGGTCACGCTCGACCACCTTGGCGGAAAGGTCGTTGAACTGGTCGAGCAGCTCCTGCTTCTGCTGCTGGTCTCCGATGCTGGCCACCTGCGTGCTGACCGCGACGAGTTTGTCCTGCGCCTGTTGCCACTCCCCCTGGGCGATCAGATTCTGCACCTGGGCGAGCTCGGTCTTCGCAGCCAACGCCACCTGATCGTCGCGGACCTCCTTGGGGGCTCCGAACAGCATCGAACGCACGCCGTAGAGGGTGTCACCCGGGCCGGACCCGGCCACCACGGCGCCGAAGCCGCCGATACCCAGCACGGCGGCGGCCGCCGCACCGATGATGCTCAGGCCGCGATGACTGCGCCGGGGAACGACGGGCGCGGGGGGAGTGCCGCGCCGGTCGCGAATGCCGCCGCCGCGCTTCCCACCCAGTCCGGCGCTGAGCGCGGCGATCGCCTCGGATTCGGTGATCAGATCGGTCGCCGGGGGCTGACGCATCTCGTCGCGCCACCCGCCGAGCAGCGCCGCCAGTTCGGCGTCGGCCGCGTCCTGCGGAGCCACCGGACCACCGGTGGCCAGCGCATCGACGAAACTGTCGGTACGCAGGACGGCCTCCATCGAAGGCTGACCGCTGAAGTCGGACCCACCGTAATCAGGCATAGTCGATCCCCGATCCGGCGATCTCGGACTTCAGCCGGGCCAAGGCGCGGTGCTGAGCCACCCGCACCGCCCCCGGTGTGCTGCCGACGGCCTGGGCGGTCTCCTCGGCGGAGAGCCCGACGACGATCCGCAGGTTGAGAATCTCACGCTGCTTGTCCGGCAGGATCGCGAGCAGTTTCTTCATCCGCGTCGCGGAATCGGATTGCATCGCCATTTGTTCGGGACCCGCATCCAGCGAGAATTTCTCCGGCACAACATCGGTCGGCTCGGATTTGTTACGGGCCGCCGCGCGATGCGCGTCGGCGACCTTGTGTGAGGCGATACCGTAGACGAAGGCCAGGAAGGGGCGTCCCTGATCCTGATAGCGCGGCAGCGCCTGGATGGCGGCCAAGCAAACCTCCTGAGCAACGTCGTCAGCCGAGAGGCCACTGCGCTCCCCGGATCCGATCCGTGCTCTCACGTACCGGATCACGATGGGGCGAATGGTCTCCACTACTTCCCGGAGCGCATCGCGACTGCCGGCCACCGCCTCAGCAACGGCCGCGTCGAGACGCTCTCCTGGAATGGTCATCGACAGCGGCTTCTCCAACGTTACGTAATGGGCATCTCGCTCGGCGGGTTCAGCTAGTGACAATATCGGCCCTGGGCGCTTCAAGGCGTTAGCGGCGGTTCCACCGCCCCCCGTGCCGCACCACGAAGGCGGCACTTCGGTCGCGGATGTCGCTGACGGCACCCGGCGTGAGTACCGCGCTGCCGATATCGGCGAGCAGGCAGGACACCGCCCAGCGCAACGGCACCAATCCCCACCTCTCGGTGGCCGGCAGCACGGCATCGGCCACCGCACCGGCTCCGGCCGTATCACCGGAACAACACAGCGCGGCGGCCAGCACGATGTCGCTCTTGACGCGGTGGCGCCGCAGTGCCGGCAGTGCTTGTTCTGCCAGTTCCACCCCTCGCCGCGCGAAGGAGACCGCCGACGATCCGTCGGAGCAGGCCATGGCCAGTTCGGCACGCACCCACTCCAGTCTGATCGCCAGCCGCTGCGGGGGGGCATCGGCACTCGCCAGCAATCCGGCGGCCCGCGTCAGCAGCGCCGCCGACAGCGCCAGCCGACCCACGCCGAGGGCGTCCGCAGCAAGACCGATCAGGGCATCGACACCGGCCTCCGGGTCACCGCCGGCACGCGCCCACGCCCGGCCGTCCCAACCGCGGGCCCGCTGGTGCCAGCCCAGTTGGCGAAGGAAGGAGGCATGGGTGCTCAATGCCAGCGATCCCAGCCGGCCCATCGGCTCCCGGATCGCCAATTCAGTCAGCCGCGACCTTGCCGCGGCGTATCGGCCCTGCCCTCCTGCGGCCACCGCACACAGCCACAGTTCGTCATCGGTGGCAGGGGTCGGCAACGGCCAGCGGCCCGGATCTTCGCCGAAGGCGACCCGCTCCGTTTGGGAGGGCATCGGAACCCGACGCTATCAATCACGCCGTTAACTCTTTGTGCGGCCTACGTTACGAACACATCAACTACAACGGAACAACGGCGGCCCTCGCGAGCCGCGTCCGGTGGCCACGCTGCGTAATCTGCCGGTGACCGTGCCCGAATATGAATTGGACGTAAATTCTTGGGCCACTTCTATGCGATTGCACACAAAGTGCGCGTGTTGACGCGGTTTCGCCAGCCCTCCTAGCGTGATGGTCGCAAAGCGGTCACCGGCGACTGCACAGTGTCTCTACCCAGAAGCTATATCCAGGTCTCACACGTGCGAAACCTGCACGGCGAGAGGAGATTCGACATGAATCAACCGCAGCAGCTACCCGGGCCGAATGCCGATCTGTGGGACTGGCAGATGCACGGGCTGTGCCGGGGTGTCGACTCGTCGATGTTCTTCCACCCCGACGGGGAACGCGGCCGCGCCCGCACCCACCGAGAATTGCAGGCCAAGAAGATGTGCCGGCAGTGCCCGGTCATCACCCAGTGCCGCACGCACGCACTACAGGTCGGCGAGCCGTACGGAATCTGGGGTGGCCTGAGCGAGTCCGAACGCGAGCTGATGCTCAAGGGCTCGGTACGCCGCAGAACGGCGTGATGACCAGAAGCTGACCAACACGACCGAACCGGGTTCAGCTGTTTCTCGTCGTGGCGGTCAGCCGACCGTCTCGCACCGCAACCACGCGCCCGGCGACGGTCAGCTCGGCTCCGCAGTCTCCATGGAACTGAGGTAGTACTTTTCCCGTCCGGTCGGGAACCCGCCGCCGTCGGTGGCGATGTGAATGTGGTCGTAGTGGTTGGCGGTCTCGTTGCCGTAATCGGCGGTCCAGCTCGGCGCCCCGATGCCCGGGTAGAAACCCTGACGCCAGATCACATGCAGCACGCCCCAACGTTTCGCATTGGCCAGAACGTATCCCGCGATCTGATTACCGAGCTCGATTCCCTCTGGGGACTGATGATTCGGGATCATCACGTCGATCGCCAGCCCATTGGGATGCCATGGCAACGGGTCCTGCCGGTACCCACCGATGGTCTTGATCTCCATGAACATCAGGCTGATGGCGCGGGCCGCCCAGATGGTATGGACCTGCAGCCCCTCCTCCGGCGCCACGCCGCGGGGCAAAGCGACCTTGAAATCCTGGGCCGCCATGGGTGCGCTTGCTGCCAGTAGTTCGGCCTCGGTGGGCGTGTCGCCGACGTGTGCCGCGTTGGCCACCGCGGTCGGCGGACCCGCCGGTGCTACCGCGGACATCTCAGCGGCGGGCGTCTCCGGCGGCGACGCGGGAGTCTCCGTGTTTTGGGCGTAGACCATTGCCCCGGCGACGACGACGGAGAGCGCGGCTGCCAATCCGCGACCCCAGCCACTGGCGGACATTCTGGCCACGGTCAGCAGTTTACTGCGGCCCACGACCGTACCCGGCCAATATCCCCCAGCGGGGCTATCGCCGCCGGCGTTTGGTCAGCAGCCGGATGAGGCCGAAGCCGATACCCCCGGCCACGGTCAGCGCCCCGAGCCAGGGCAGCAGCAGTCCAAAGAGCAGCACCAGGTCGCCGACCGTGGAGGTCAACGCGTTCCAGCCACGTTCGATCTGCCCGAGAAATCCCCGGTACTCCTCCGGTCCGCCGATCGTGTCGGCGACGAACGTGACGGTCAGGGTGCTGTAGTCGATCCGGTCGCCGAGGGCCTCGCGCTGGGCTCGCAGGCTGTCGAGATCGGCCTGGCGTTCCGACAGGGCGTCTTCGGCCTTGATCAGCGCCTCGGGGTCTTTGGCATCGCGCATGATCGCCAAAAGCCGGTCAACAGAAGTCTGCAGCGCGTTGATCCGGGCGTCGAGGTCGACCCGCTGAGCGGTGACGTCCTCAGTGCTGATCTCGGCGCGCTCAACTGTGCCCAGCGCCTTGAGGTCGCGCATCGTCTCGTCGAGCTTGTCGGCGGGAACCCGCAGGACCACCCAGGTCCGAGCCCTGCCGGTTCCCGATCCCGCTTCCTCGGAACGGCTGTCGACGCGGCCGGCCGCGTCCTCGGTGATGGCAGCGGCCCGGTCGGCGGCCTCGGAGGGATTGGCCACCATGATGGTCATCGAGGCGGTCTTGACCACATCGCGCTTGGCCGTCGGAGGCTGCTCCGGTGCATCCTGCGGCATGGGCGCGCCGGCCATCTCCGCGGCAACACCCGGACCCGGGCCCGGCCGTTCCGGTGAGCCCGCGCAGCCGGCCAGCACGGTGGTGGTCGCCATCGCCACAGCGGCGAGTCGAATGGCCAATGGCATCATGAGCAGCCCCCTCCCTCGACCCAACGGGCTTTCCGCCAGGCTATTACGCCACCGGTGGGCCCGGTAGCCGACATCGTCGACGGCAGGCATCGGTTCAGGCTGAATACGCCCATGACGACAACACCCCCCGACTAAATGGCCGGGGGGTGTTGTGCGTCAGCCGCTCAGTGACTGTGGCCGTGGTGCCCGTGGCCGTGTTCGCCCTCGTCCTCGACCGGCTTCTCGACCACCGCGGTCTCGGTGGTCAGCAGCATCCGCGCCACCGAGGCGGCGTTGAGCACCGCCGACCGGGTGACTTTCACCGGGTCGATGACGCCGTCGGCGACCAAGTCGCCGTAGGTCAGCGTGGCGGCGTTGAAGCCGTGCCCGGCGGGCATTTCGGCGACCTTGTGGACCACCACGGGGCCATCCAGGCCGGCATTCTCGGCGATCCAGTGCAGCGGGGCCGACAGGGCGTCGGAGAACACCGCCACCCCGAGGGCCTCGTCGCCGGACAGCGACTCTCGCAACGGAGCCAGCGCGGCACGGGCCTGCACCAGGGCGCTGCCGCCGCCGGGGATGACG
>JAGQTO010000230.1:0-1019 GCA_020439025.1 Mycobacterium sp.
CCATATAGGAGACACGCCCTAGTCCCCTTTCTCGGTGATCGACGGTTTCTCGGTGATGCGCAGCGCTCGGGTGGGACAACTCTCGACGGCTCTGGTGATGGCCTCGTGCGACTCGTCGGGGGGCTCGGCATCCAAGATCTCGACGGTGCCGCGCCGCGGCACCCGGAAGTAGTCGGGGGCCTCCAGTTCGCACATCGCGTGGCCCTGGCAAAACTCGGGCTCGACCTCGACGCGGTAGCTACCCATTGCCGCCCCGCTTCCGGTAGCGAACCCGGGCCGGCGCAGCCAGCTGGACGACCATCTTCGAGTGGTCGTTGCGGTAGCTCTGCGGGGGCTGGGCCATCTCGAAATCGAACTCGCGCAACAACACCGAGAAGATCGCCTTGATCTGCATGGTGCCGAAGGCCGCGCCCACGCAGCGGTGCCGACCGGCGCCGAACGGGATCCAGGTCCACCTGTGCAGCACGTCCTCCTCACGGGGCTTGTCGTAGCGGTCGGGGACGAACGCGTCCGGGTCGGGGAAGTCCTCGGCGATCCGGTTGGACACCGCCGGTGAGGCGGCCACGAAATCGCCCCTGTGGATGGCGCGGCCCTCGACGTCGAACTCCCCCTGGGCCACCCGCATCAGGATGATCAGCGGGGGGTGCAGTCGCAGGGTCTCCTTGATGACGTTCTCCAGCTTCGGGATCTGCCGCAGCGCATGGAAACTCACCTCCTGGCCATCGGCATAGAGATCGTCGAGTTCCGCGGTGACCTCGACGTTGACCTCGGGGTGGCGCATGAGTTCGATGAGCGTCCAGGCCGAGGTGCCCGCGCTGGTGTGGTGACCGGCGAACATCAACGAGATGAACATCCCGGTGATCTCGTCGGCGGAGAACCGCGGATTGCCCCCGTCGTCGGTGATCGAGACCAGGACATCGAGCATGTCGCGACGGGCCTTGTCCTCCGGAGGGTTGGCGATCCGTTCGTCGATGATCTCCTGCACCAGATCGACCAGATTCCGTCGGGCTTCGTCGCGA
>JAGQTO010000230.1:1200-1465 GCA_020439025.1 Mycobacterium sp.
GCAGGTCGATCTCGCCTTCGTCGCCCCAGTTCTCGACCATCCGGCGGACTTCGCGCTCGATGGTCCGGGCGTGGCTCCTCATGTGGTCGCCGCGCAGGGCGGAGTTGTGCAGCATCTCCTTACGCCGCTCGGGGCTGGCGTCGAAAACCACGCCCTTGCCGAAGATCGGTGTCATGAACGGATAGGCCTCGGCCTGGTCGAGGTCTTCATCGGCGGCGCGGAAGAAGAACTCGTTCGCCGTCGCGCCGGTGAGCAGAACGACTTT
>JAGQTO010000230.1:1644-9016 GCA_020439025.1 Mycobacterium sp.
GCCGGCCGGGTGCGTCGGACAGCGGGGCCTCGGGCTGGATCTCCATCGAGACGACAAATCCCCCGCGCGGGCTCTGCACGACGAATGCGACGGCCCGGGCCAGGTCGGCGGCTCGCAGGAAGTAGGAGTGGCGGGCCTGTCCCCACTTCGCCCAGTCCTCCAGGGCCGGGGCGATGGTCTCCGGCGGCAGATTCCAGCCCATCCCGGTCTGCGTCGGCCCGGGGTGCACGATCGCGGCGCGCACTCCGGTGCCCTCGAGTTCCATCTGCAGGTTGGTCACCATCGCCAGCAGTCCGGCCTTCGCGGCGCCGTAGCCGCCCATGTGCGGGCGCTGGCGTAGCGCGACGTCGGAGCCGATGAAAACCACGTCTCCGCGCCGCCGGCCCACCATTCCGGGAAGGACCGCGGTGGCCAGCCGGTTGGCCCCGATCAGATGGATCTGGAGTTGGGCCTCGAAGTCCTCGGTCCCGGTCTCGTGGAGCCGACCGAAGAAGGTGTCTCCGGCGCCGGCGACGAGCACCTCGATATCGCCGAGTTCGGCGCCGGCGCGGTCGATGAAGCTCGTCACCGAGTCCGGGTCGGTCACGTCCAGCGGCAACGCCACCGCCTCACCGCCACCGGCGCGGATTCTGGCGGCAAGTTCCTCGCACCTGTCCACCCGGCGGGCGCCCAGGGCCACCGGGAAACCCCGCGCGGCGAGTTCGGTGGCGGTGGCCGCGCCGATACCCGATGAAGCCCCCGCGATGACGGCGGGCCGGCGCTCAGGATGCGGCTCGAAACGCGGCATCAGCGCATCGCCACGTTGATCGGCAGCGACGCGAAACCGCGGACGCTACTGGAGTGCACCCGCACGGCGCCGGCGGCGTCGACCTGGTACCCGTTTATGCGCGCGAACAATTCGCTCAAAGCCACCCGAGCCTCCATGCGAGCCAGGTGGGCACCGAGACAGAAATGCGCGCCACTGCCGAAACTCAGCAGCCTGGAACCGATGTCGCGGCCGATCCGGTACTCGTCGGGGGAGTCGAAGACCCGCTCGTCGCGGTGGGCCGAACCGGGCACCAGCAGCAGGGTGTCGCCGTCCTGCAGGGTGGTGCCGTGGAACTCGACCTCGCCGACGACCACCCGGGCCAGGATCTGGCTCGAGGTGTCATAGCGCAGGGTCTCCTCGACCCATAGCGGAATCCGGGAATGGTCGGCCAGGACACTGTCGAGCTGGCCGGGATTCTTCGCCGCCCAGTAGACGGCGTTGCCCAGGAGTTTCGTGGTGGTCTCGTTGCCGGCGACGACCATGAGGAACAAAAACGCCATGATCTCGTCGTCGCGAAGGCGATCGCCGTCGATCTCCGCCGCGAGGAGCGCGGAAGTGAGGTCCTCGGTCGGCTTCCTGCGTCGCTGGGCGACCATGTCGGCGTAGTAGCTCAGAAGTTCCACCGCAGCGGCCAGGGCCGAGTGCGGGACATCGGTGACCCCGTCTTCCCGGTGTACCACGGTGTCGGCCAGCGCGCGCAGTGGCTGGCGATCCTGTTCTGGCACCCCGACGAGTTCGGAGATCACGTCCATCGGCAGCTTGGCGGCGAAATCGGTGATGTAGTCGAAGGATTCCGACTCCAGCGCGGCGTCGAGATGGTCGGTGGTGAGCTCGCGCACCCGGGGTTCGAGTTCGCGGATCCGGCGAGGGGTGAAACCCCTGGACACCAGGGTGCGTAGCCGTTGATGTCCCGGGTCGTCCATCGCCAGGAACGACATGGTCCGGTAGGCCTCGGGGTTGCGGGAGATCGGGTCCAGGGACACCCCGAGCCGGTTGGACAACCCTGCGCTGTTGCGAAAACCCCTGTGCACGTCGGCATGTCGGGTGAGCGCCCAGAAATTCAATTCCTCGTTCCGGTACAGCGGGGCCTCGTCGCGCAATCGCCGGTAGTAGGGATAGGGGTCCTCGTGGAAGTCATAGGAGTAGGGGTCGAGCACCAACTCGACGGTCTCGGCGCTCACCGGTCCTCGTCCAGGATCAGGCCCGCCACGTAACCGAGACGGTCGGCGATCTGCCGATAGCTGAACGCCCCGCTGCCGGCCTGCACCAGCGCTCCGAAATAGCTCATCTCGCACGCCGCAACCGCGCGGGCATCGGCACCGGGCCCGCACGCGGACTTGATGCGTTTGTGGATCTCGGCGCCGATCCGTTCGCGAACCGATCCGACCCCGGCCTCGTTGCTCAGCAGCGCGGTGGTGCATGCCGCCGTCAACTCCGGGTCGTCGGCGACCACCAGTGCCAGGCTGCGCAGTGCCTGCCGGACTCGCTCGAGGCGGGTGTCGTTGACGTCGGTGAAATACGGCACCTTACGCACCAGATCGAGGTAGACCTCGGCGACCAGTTGGTTCTTCGACGAGAAATAGGTGTACGCGGTGGCCGGGGCGACCCTGGCTCGGGCCGCCACGGCGCGCATCGTCAGGCCCTCGTAGGACGAGGTGCGCAGGGTCTCCAGCGCCGCGTCGAGAAGCTTGCGGAAGGTCTCCTCCTGCCGCGGTCGACGGGATTCAGCCCCGTCGCGAACCGCCGTCGCCAGAGCATCGCTGGACACCTGTCCACCGTAGCGGCGGCCTTCGGGGCGGCGCAAGGCCGGACCCGAACTCGCACTTCAACGGTCTCGAACCGGATCGGCGCTGTTGCCCTGCGGCTATCCCGCGGATAGGGTTCCACGAGTCGAGTCCGGACATGTGTCCATGGATGTTCAGACGGGAGCGCGGATGGCGATAGCGGCCGAACGCAGCAGCGATCTGTTCATCGCCGGCGAGTTGGTGCCCGGGTCGGCCGGCGACTTCCCCACGGTCGACCCCGCCACCGAGGAGGTGCTCGGCACCGCGGCCAACGCCGACCGCGGCGATATGGACCGCGCCATCGGGGCGGCCCGGCAGGCGTTCGACACCACCGAGTGGTCGACCGATACCGAATTTCGGGTGCGGTGCATCCGACAGTTGCGACAGGCCATGCGGGACCACATCGAGGACTTGCGCGAGATCACCATGTCCGAGGCCGGGGCGCCGCGCCTGCTCACCGCCGCCGCGCAACTCGAGGGGCCGGTGGAGGATCTGGGCTTCTCCGCCGACACCGCCGAGTCCTATCCGTGGCGTACCGACCTCGGTGTCGCCGCGCCGATGGGCATCAAGACCTGCCGCACCCTGGTGCGCGAGGCGATCGGCGTGGTGGGGGCCATCACCCCGTGGAACTTCCCGCATCAGATAAACCTCGCCAAGATCGGCCCCGCGCTGGCGGCCGGCAACACCGTCGTCCTCAAACCCGCTCCCGACACGCCCTGGTGCGCGGCGATCCTGGGCGAACTCGTGGCCGGCTACACCGATATCCCGCCGGGTGTGCTCAACATCGTCACCTCCGAGGACCACGGGCTCGGCGCGATGCTGAGCAGCGACCCGCGGGTGGACATGGTCTCGTTCACCGGTTCGACGGCCACCGGCCGGGCGGTCATGGCCGCCGGCGCGCCCACCGTCAAGAAGGTCTTCCTGGAACTGGGCGGCAAGTCGGCGTTCCTGGTTCTCGACGACGCGGACATACCGGCCGCGTGCGCGGTGGCTGCGTTCACCGCATCGGTGCACGCCGGGCAGGGCTGCGCGATCACCACCCGGCTGCTGGTGCCGAGGGCGCACTACGACGAAGCCGTCGCCGCCGCCGCGGCGACCATGCTGGGTATCAAGCCCGGGGACCCCAAAAGCCCCGCAACGGTCTGCGGGCCGCTCATTTCCGCCGGCCAGCGCGACCGTGTGCAGTCCTACCTGGACCTGGCACTCGCCGAGGGCGGGAATTTCGCCTGCGGCGGCGGTCCCCCCGCCGACCGGGACCGCGGCTTTTTCATCGAGCCGACCGTCATTGCGGGACTGAGCAACGACGCCCGGGTGGCGCGCGAGGAGATTTTCGGCCCGGTGCTGACGGTGATCGCCCACGACGGCGACCACGACGCGGTCCGGATCGCCAATGACTCGCCCTATGGACTGTCCGCCACGGTCTTCGGCACCGACTCGCAGCGGGCCCAGGCGGCGGCCGAGCGGCTTCGGGTCGGCACCGTCAACGTCAACGGCGGTGTGTGGTATTCCGCCGATGTCCCCTTCGGCGGTTACAAGCAATCCGGTGTGGGCCGGGAGATGGGTGTGGCGGGGTTCGAGGAATACCTCGAACTGAAATCCATCGCGACGGCGCTCTAGCGGGGTGTGACTCCGTCCGGGAGCGCGGTGGAGAAGGAGACATCATGGGGCAGTTCGACGACACCGTGGCCATCGTCACCGGTGCCGGCGGCGGCATCGGCCAGGCCTATGCCGAGGCGCTGGCGCGGCAGGGCGCCGCGGTCGTGGTGGCCGATATCAACGCCGAGGGCGCCGACGCGGTGGCAAGCGGGATCGCCGCCGAAGGCGGGACGGCGATCGCCGTCCCGGTGGACGTCTCCGATCCCGCCTCCGCCCAGGCGATGGCCGAGCGTGCCTCGGCGGAGTTCGGCGGCATCGACTACCTGGTGAACAACGCCGCGATCTTCGGCGGGATGAAGCTGGACATGCTGCTCACCGTCGACTGGGACTACTACCAGAGATTCATGCGGGTGAACCTCGACGGCGCTTTGATCTGTACCCGCGCGGTCTACCGCACGATGGCCGAACGCGGTGGCGGTGCGATCGTCAACCAATCCTCGACGGCCGCCTGGCTCTACTCGAACTACTACGGGCTGGCCAAGGCCGGGGTGAACGCACTGACCCAACAGTTGTCGCGGGAACTCGGCTGGCAGAACATCCGCATCAACGCCATCGCGCCCGGACCGATCGACACCGAAGCCAACCGGACCACCACCCCGCCGCAGATCGTCGCCGACATCGTGTCGCGAATACCGCTGAGCCGCCTCGGGCAGCCGGAGGATCTGGTCGGAATGTGTCTATTTCTGCTGTCGGATCAGGCACGGTGGATCACCGGACAGGTTTTCAATGTCGACGGGGGCCAGATCATCCGGTAGCCACCTGGCGCGCCGGCACACGCAGAGGGAGATGCATATGAGACTCGGCTTCATCGGGTTGGGCAGCATGGGCGCCCCGATGGCGATGCGGCTGGCGGACTGGCCGGGCGGGCTGGTGGTCCACGACTTGCGCGAGGAGGCGACCGAGCCATTGGCCGCCGTGGGTGCCACCGTGGCGGGTTGCGTGGGGGATGTCGCGGCCGCCGATGTCATCGGCGTGGCGGTCCTCGACGATGCTCAGGTGCGTGAGGTGGTGGCCGAACTCGCCCGCCACGCCGGGCCCGCCACCGTCATCGCGATTCACTCGACGATCCGCGACACCACTGCCGCCGAACTGGCGGCCCGGTATGCCGGGGAGCGGATCCACGTCATCGACGCGCCGGTCAGTGGTGGTGCCGCCGCCGCGGAGCAAGGGGAGCTAGCCACCATGGTCGGCGCCTCCCACGAGGTGTTCGGGCGGGTTGAACCCGTGTTCGGCAACTGGGCCTCGCTGGTCATCCACGCCGGCGATCCGGGCGCCGGGGCGAGGATGAAGCTGGCCCGCAACATGCTCACCTTCACCGCATTCGCTGCCGCGTGCGAGTCGATGCGACTGGCCGAGGCCGCCGGGGTGGACCTGCAGGCGCTCGGACGGGTGGTGCGCCACACCGACGCGCTGACCAACGGACCGGGTGCGGTCATGATCCGGGACACCCTGCACGAGTTGGAGCCCGGGCACTGGCTGTACGACGGTTTCACCCATACCCGCGATTTGGGGGAGAAGGACCTGAGTTTGGCGCTGGCGCTGGGGGAGTCGGTCGGCCTCGGCCCCGAGGGTCTTCCGCTGGCCAGGGTGGCGTTGGGCAGCCTGGCCGCCGGACTCGGTGTGCCGCACCGGGACGAGGAGTGAGTGATGGACGCCGACGACGTTCGCCGCAGGGGCCTGGACAAGATGAACGAGGTGTACGGCTGGCAGATGCCCGATCAGCCCGGGGAGTACTTCGCCCTCACCGTCGACCACCTCTTCGCCGACATCTGGAGCAGGCCGGGGTTGTCGATGCGGGACAAGCGCCTGATCACCCTGTCGACGGTGACCGCCTTCGGGTTGCCGGGTCTGGCCGAGATACAGGTCAACGCCGCGCTGCAGAACCAGGAGATGACCGCCGAGGAACTGCGCCAGATGGCGGTCTTCATCACCCACTACGTGGGTTTTCCGCTGGGGTCGACGTTCAACAACGTCGTCGAGAAGGTGATCGCCCAGCGTGCGAAGTCCTCAGCCGCCGACGGCTGAGCCGTACGCCAGCGCGCCTACGAACAGCACGACCAGGCACAGCGCGAGTGTCCCGACGGCGTACGGCCACGCGGTCCGCCGCCGGCCGAGGGCGACGATCGTCCACACGATCCCGGTCAGTCCCACCAGTGCGGCAATGCCGAGGGAGCCCATCACCGCGGTGATCGCACCGGCGGGGCTGCAACTGGCGGGCGGACAGTGGTCGAGGAAAGCGAACGAGAACAATCCCATCAACGCCGCGGCCGCGCCCAGCAGCACGATCAGCACCATGACGAGGATGGAGATCGTCACGTCGAGGGGATTACGCCGCGGCGGCTGATACGGGTACGGGTAGGGCGGCGGGTGCGGATATTGCGGGGAGACGGGATAGCCCATGGTCGGGATGGTAGCGATGCCGGCCCCGTGGTTAGGGTGTGACGGTGCGCGTCCTCGTGATCGGTTCCGGTGCCCGCGAACATGCTCTTCTGATCGGGCTCCGCAAGGACCCCGACGTCGACGTCCTGGCCATCGCGCCCGGTAACGCGGGTACCGCGGACATCGCCGATCAGTACGACGTCGACGTCACCTCCGCCGAGGAAGTGACCCAGCTTGCCGTGCGGATCGGCGCCGATCTGGTGGTGATCGGACCGGAGGTGCCGCTGGTGCTGGGGGTGGCCGACGCAGTCCGCGCGGCGGGTGTCGCCTGTTTCGGCCCGTCGGCCGACGCCGCCCGGATCGAGGGCTCCAAGGCCTTCGCCAAGGATGTGATGGCCGCCGCGGGCGTGCGGACCGCTGTCAGCGAGACCGTCGACAGCCTCGCGCTGCTCGACTCCGCGCTCGACCGGTTCGGCCCCGCGGCCGGGCAGCCGGCCTGGGTGGTCAAGGACGACGGCCTGGCTGCGGGCAAGGGTGTGGTGGTCACCGCCGACCGGGCGGCCGCCCGCGCGCATGCGGCCACCCTGCTGGAGTCCGGGCACCCGGTGTTGTTGGAGTCCTTCCTCGACGGTCCGGAGGTCTCACTGTTCTGCCTGGTCGACGGAACCACGGTCGTGCCGTTGCTGCCCGCTCAGGACTTCAAGCGGGTCGGTGACGGCGACACCGGCCCCAACACCGGGGGGAT
>JAGQTO010000231.1 GCA_020439025.1 Mycobacterium sp.
GACCTTGTTTTTATTATCGCCGAGGTTCCGACTGGGCAGTGACGGCAATTTCTGCTGGTGCTTATCTGAAAAATTACGGTACCGCCAGCAAATGACACGCGCCACTAAACCAAACATGCCTCTAGGGGTGGCACCACCCTCCACGTGGAGTTTTAACATGCCCGTAACACTCACTGAGGGGGTGCAGTCAACTGTACGTACCCTGCATTGTCTTGACTGCCGCCGACCACTTGGCCTCGACCGGGCGGCAATCCGACCTCGAATTTGACGCCGCCCACCTTGTCGCGATCTGACCGCGCACCCAGCAGAATCCGCGTTGACGGCTGCGTCGATAAATGGTGCGGAATGCCGTTGGTCTGCACTTCTGCGGCCATTAGTTCGGCGGCGCGGTGGGTCACGATGACCCTCAGCCCGCGGTCGGCAGCGTTGGGTAGATGCCGCAGCAGCGGCTCCCAGGTGGCCACGGTCATGGCCATCCCCGGCCCGGCTGGCGCCCCTGCGGTGACCTGTTGGTGCATCTGCTGACGCAGCGGCACCGCGTCCAGATCATCGACGATGAGATAGATCTTCGGACCCTCATAAGTCCACGCGCGCCGCTGCTCCCAACCCGATGACGACGGCGGCTGACGCTTGTCGAGGATCGTGGCGATCTGGTCGACACGCCGCGCCATCACGTTGAAGTCGGTCTCGTAGAAATCGGCCGGGTTCTCGTCATCAGCGCGCGGCTCCACCAGCATGCGCGTCGCCTCACCCAGCCGCCGCTTGGGGTCGAACAGAACGACGATCGCCTCGTTGGGCGATTCGCGGCCTGCGGTGATGCTGGCGATCGTGTTCAGGATGAAGCTCGACTTGCCGTGGTGGTCGTCACCGAAGACAGCGAGCAGCGGATCGGTCGCGAAATCGACGATCATCGGTTGCAGATCGCGGCCGCGGACGCCGAGGGCGTGACGTTCCCCGCCGAGGTCGCGCGGGCTGGGCAGCGCGTGCGCTTCGACGCGGGTGGGAAGCAGCCGCGGCCCCGGTGCGCGTCGATGTCCGGCGTAGCGATCGGTGATGGCTTGAACCGTCTCGCGCACCTTGGTGTCGAGGTCATCCATCGTGGCCTGGCCGTCGGTGCGGCCGATGGCGAAACGGATGACGTCGCCGGTGGAGGTGATGCCGCGACCGGGCTGGTCGGCGGGGATGCGATCCTGCGGGCGGATCATCTTGTCCTCGATGCGGGCGCGGACCTGTGAGTTGGCGGCATTGGCCAGTTTCAACTCGTAGCGGGCGTTGATCTGGTTCTGGATGACGTTGCCCAACTTGATCCAGTCCGAGGCGGTGATGACCACGTGTACGCCATGGCCGCCACTGATCAGCGTCTCGATGTTCTTCACCTGCGGGTTCTTCGGATTGAGAATCGAGGTGTTGTCGTCGATGAAGTTTTCCCAGCCGTCAACGATGACGAACAGGTCGGTGGGGAAACCGTCGTCGAGTCCTGCATCCCCGGCCTGACGCTTACGGCGCCATTCTTCGACCGAGAGGATGTTGTGCTGCTGGAAGAGACGCCGCCGGCGCATCAGGATGGCTTCGAGGTCGCCCAGTAGCCGCAGGTTGACCTCGCGCCGGCCTTCTCCGCCGATGGCGCCCACGTGGGGCAGGTCGCGCAGCACACCAAGTGCTGGGCCGCCGTAACTCATCAGGTAGAAGCCGACCTCAGTCGGGGAGTACCTGCTTGCAGCGGACAGGACGAAGGTCTGTACCACCGAGGACGCCTCGTCTTTACGCATGCCCAGCACCGACACGTTGCCCTCGTCGAGGCTGTAACGCAGCAGACCGTGGCTCAGTTGGCGCGGACGGTCGATCTCACCCAGTGGCCACCAGAGCGCGGATCCGGGCCGCTGCGGTGATTCCTGGGCCTGGGTGAGGATGCTGTCGAGCGGGATCGGGTCGTCCAAGGGCGGCGACCACAGCTGGGGGACCTTCTTGCCGTAGGCGGCGGTCAGCTGGGGGCCGACCGTCAGCACCAGAGATCGAGGCGGGCCTTCGAGAACGGACTCCGCGGCGATCTCTTCTTCGATCACGGTGTCGGCGTCGGGTTCGACCCGGCCGGCGGTGAACAGTCGGGCACGGGGGCTGGCGCTGATCACTCGGCGGTTGACAGTGGTGGGCGGTTCGTAGCGGCTGGGCAGCATGAACCCGCGGTACTTCACCGGTTCGGCGCCGGGGGCGCGCACGAAATACCCTGTGCCCTTTATGGTTTTGCCATCGGCGATGTGGTAGGCGTCGGCGTTGCCGATGACGCGGCGAGAGATCGACTCCGATGCGACTTTCAGGCCGATGCGGTACTGGGTGTTGTCGGGGATTCGCTTGATGACGCCCTCATCGAGTGTCTGGCTGGCGAACAGGAAGAACACGCCCTGTGAGCGGCCCTTACGGGTCACGGTGTCGAAGACGTCGGCCATCTCCGGGTGGTCCTTGAGGAGCAGGGAGAACTCGTCGACCACCACGAACATGAACGGCACCGGCGGCAGTTGCGCCCCGGCCGGGGTGGCGCGCGCTTCGTTGTACTCGATCAGCGACTGGAACGCTGCACCCTTGATCTGATTGCCCGCCTCGTGGAAGATTCGTCCACGCAGGTCGAGCAGCCCCAGCAGCGTGTCGCCGAAACGATCGACCAGCGAACGCTTTTCCTCCATGTTGGTGATCACCGCGACCGTGTGGGGATAGTCGGCGAATGCGTCGAATCCCGCACCGTCCTTGAAGTCGGTCAGGATGGCTTGCACGACGTCGGGGGAGTGCTGGATGAACAGGCCTTCGACGAGGGTGGCCAGTGTCGTCGACTTGCCCGATCCGGTCATACCGATCATCAGCCCGTGCGGCCCGTTGCCGCCGTCAGCTTCGTCTTTGAGGTCGACGATCAGCGGAGCACCACTGGGTTGCAGTCCGATCGGCACCCGCAGCAGCGGTTCCAGGTTCACCGGTTCGCCTGTGCCTACCGGCAACATCCGCGGCTTCCATAATGCGTGGACGTCCAGATTGGCCGCGTTGGTCACCCCGAGCAGTGACAGCATGGTCTGTGCCGCAGCCGATTCTGCGTCCTGGCGCCCGATCGGGGCGCTGTCCCACTTGGACAGCTGCCGGGCGAGATGGGCAATCACCGGCTCGTCGAGGCTGTCGGGCTCGGCGCAGAACAGTTGCCACCGGAAGTTGTGCCAGTGCTGGATCCGAAGCGCTGCATCGTCGGCATGGCCGTCACGGTCGATTCGCAGCAGTAGTTCGCGGGGATGCGCGGCGTAGTCGGGGTCGGGGGCGTCCCCGTGGCGTAGCGCTATCACCGTGACGCCATCGCGAGAAGCGATGCGCCGCACCGCCGATGAGGGTGCGTCGGGGTCCTCAATGACCACCACGACGTGCTTGTTGGACTTGCTGACCGCCGCGGCGTCGAGGTTGCCCTTGTCATCGACGACCTTGGCGCGTTCTTTGAGCAGCGGTTCGAGCATCGCCTCGACGTCACTGAGCGAAGCGCTCAGGAATCGAGCTGGCCCGGCACCGTCGATGTCCTGGCTCTCGGTGTGGGGAATCCATTTGGCCCAGGCCCAGTGTGACTCCAGGTGCGGCGAGACGATCGCCAGCGCGGTGTCATTGGGGGTGTGCCAGCACACCAGCTGCGCCACCCAGGCTCGGACGGCGGACTCGAAGACGCCGCGTTCGCCGTAAATGCCGATCATGCCCAGTCCGGCGAAGTTAATCGCCTTGGGGCAGTGGGGAATTGACTGCTGCACCGCCCGTAGGTGCTGCAGGGCGGTCTTGGTGACCGGTTCAAGGTCCAGTTCAGATTCGACTGGCTTGACCTTGACTTTCGCTGCCAGTTTGACCTCATCGCGGCCGACCCGGATGTGAAGGTAGTCGGGGTCGCTGGCGCCGCGTTCCCACATCCGCGGGCCGTCGAGCACCGCTTCGAGCACGTCGGGATCCGGGTGTGACCATTCGGCGCGAGCCTTCTGCGCGTCCGCCGCCTCGCGGATCTGCTCGGCCATACCCGACAGGTAGCGCAGGTATTCGGCGCGCTCGGAGTTCACCTCGGCCTTGCTCATCTCGGTGTTGCCGCCCTGGCCCTGCATCGAGGAGAACAGTGCGATGCCCATCATCGCCATGAAGAACAGGTACATCGGGTTCATCTGACGGAACCCCATGATGAACATCATTGCGACCATGCCGACGATGACGACGCCGAACACCCACGGCAGCGCCTTCTTCCAGGCGCTGACCTCAATGGTACGGGGCAGCTCGGGTGGCGCCTCGAAGATGAAGTTGTCCTTGGGTGCGGGTTTAGGGCCGCTGACGCGGCGCCGCTGAGGGAATCTCGCTCGCATTTCCGGCTTTCCGTTTAGTGCGCAACCAGCGCATCGTCTTTGGACAGGGTGGGGCCTGGGGCGAACAGGCTCAGTAGGGACCACGGGATGGGGAGAGGTTCAGCGGTCATGCCGAGCGACTCGGCTGGACCGCCGCCGACGCCACCGGGAGTGCTCGGGGCCTCCAGCCCGTAGCGGACTCCGAGGTCGGACACCCAGAACGCTGACTCCCTGGTCGCCGACTCCGGTTGCTGGCCGGTGACTTGGACGAAGTAGCCGCTGCCCTTGGGCAGGATGGCACGCTGCGCGGAGGTAGGGCCGGCTCCGGTCAGGGTCACCGGTCTGGCGTCTTCGGCGACGGGAAGCGATTGGCCGACCAGCAGTGTCAGATTCGACGTGGGTGCGCCGTCGAGCTTCACCCACTGCCCACACGACACCGGATCGGTTGTCGGGTCGAGTATTTGGAGCGCTTCGGTCGGATAGTCCTCGACCGGGATCGGCTCGGCTTTGGGTGCCTTCGCGATCTGGTCTGGGGTCAGCGCCGGCGGTTCGACGAGGCCGTAGGCGTCATTGGCGCGCAGGATCGCCGCGATCACCGGGGTGATCGCCTGGATCCCTTCGGCGGTGACGACGTAGTAGCGCAGCTGGTTGTTCTCGTCGCGGTCGACGACGACCGACCCGATCAGCGGAGCCTGTTGGCCGGCCACCGGCCACGGGAAGCGCGGCGGATCGCCAGCGTTGGCGATGAACGGCACTACCAGCGGCGGGGATTCGGGGATGAGGTTGAGCAGCGAGCGGTCGACGGTGCGCGGATTGGGAGTGTCGACGTTGATGCCGACGGCTGCGGTGACAGCGGCGTTGTTCAGGTCGATTTCACTGCGCTTGTTGCCCCAGATCAGCCAGGTGCTCTGGTCGCCGTTGTCAGTGGCCAGCACCGCTGCGTTGTCCTGCATGGGTGTCGCGTGGCCGGGACCGGGCACTGGGTCGCCGGAAATGATGGTGGTACCGGCGTCGGGGCCGCCCACGGCGTCGCAGACCATCCAGCGGGCGTCACGGGTGGGGTTCTGCTCCATCCGCGACGGCGCGTTGGGGATGCCGAGGGTGTTGCCAAGGGGGAACTTGTCGATCTCGCTGGGCTTGACCACGGTGGGGTTCTCGGCCTTGCCGACAATCAGCCGTGCGCTGGCGAGGTTGAGCACCGGGTGTAGTTCGTCGTCAATGCGAACGTAGAGCGCGTTGGTGGAGCGCTCCGCCAGGATGGCCTGCCCCCCGCTGGTGCCGGCTGGCCGCAGGATCGACAGGATGAACGCGCCGGCCAACAGAATCACTCCGAGCATCAGACCGACACTGAGCGCGCGGCCTTGACGACGCAGCGGGTCGGTGAGCATGCGGGTGTCACGCAAGGCGACACCATTGCTGATGCGGCGGATTAGAAAGCGCCACCCCGAGATCTGGTGTTTGGTTACGAATCCCCATGGCCGGGAACGCTGCGAGTTCGGGCCGGGCTCGGCGCTCTTGGATTTAAAACCGCGCCGCGGCTGAAGCGGTGTGGTCACTGGGCACCTCCTGTCGCACCGCGGCTCAGTTCGATGTTCTGTTCTTTCTCGGCTCGGCCCACTTCACGGGATACCGCGGCGCGCAGATCATCTCCGGTGATGGTCTGCAGGTCCTCGGCGGTGGAGTCCGGGCCGAGCTTGCCGGTGACGTCGAGTCGGTGGTCGCGTTCCTCTTCGGCGAAGCCGATCAGGTTGTCGGCGAGGCGGGCGTTGCCCAGTACGTCGAGCGCTGGGCGGCGGCGGCCGGTGGTGTCCAGTGCCGTGGCGGCGCTGAGGTCCGCGTAGGCCTGGCGCAGCGGTTCGACGTCTTCGACGATGCTGCCGCCCTTGACGGCTTTGCGGGTGGTGATCTCGACGAGTTCGTCGACGGAGTAGGAGGGCAGGGTGATCGCGCGGGTGAAACGTGAGCGCAGACCTTCGTTGGAGTCCAGAAACTCCTGCATCTTGTCGGCGTATCCGGCGGCGATCACCATCAGCTTGTCGTTGTGGTTGGTCATGGCACGGATCAGTTCGGCGATCACCAGCGGGCCGTAGTCGTTTTCGGAGCCGGAGTCGGTCAGTGCGTAGGCCTCGTCGATGAACAGGACTCCGCCGCCGCTGTCGATGATGCGGTCGATGATCTGGCGGACCTTCGCCTCAGATCCTCCGATGATCTTGTCGACCAGATCGGCGCGCCCGGTTTCAACGAAGGTGTCCGACGGTAGGACGTCGGCGGCACACAGCAGCTTGGCGATCACCCGCGCGATGGTGGTCTTACCGGTCCCCGGCGGTCCTTTCAGGATCAGGTGCAACGACTTGTTGCGGACCGGAAGGCCAAGGGCCTCACGTTGTTTGGTTGCGCGCACATTGGATTCCAGTCGTGCGATCTGCTCTTTGACGTCGGCCATGCCGACGAACTCAGCGAGTTCCGCCTCGGCTTCTGCGCGAAGCTCTTCCCGGCGGGACGCCCCGAGCTGACGGGCGAAGTCTCGCTCTCCGGGTTCGGTGTCGGGGTCCCAGTAGTCGGTGCGGGCGTCGATGCGCGCGGCGGTCGTCGGTTGGATCCCGTAACCGGGGTCGCTGAGTGCTGTGCCGATCGTTGCGCGCACGTTGTCTTGAATGCCGGCGATGCCGTAGGCCTCGTTCAACAGTGCGGTGGCGCTGTCGCCACGGCCTAATGCGCGCGCCGACAGGGCGGCGGCGAGCAGGGCTTCGGAGCTGGCCGCGGGGATGGGGCCTTGGCCGTGGGCGCTGAGTTGGTCGAATGCCGGCTCCCACAGACCGAGGTAGGCGGTCGACAGGCCCTGCGCCACCGACATCGCTTGGAAGAGGTAGGGGTCGTTGTGGGCCTGCGGCGTGAGCGGCGCAAGCACCCGGCGCACGTCGTGCCAGCGCTTGGCGCGGAAGAAGATGACCGCCAGGACCCAGCCGGCGTGCTGCGGATGTGCATGCAGCAGGCGGTCGTCGAGCAGGTCTCGGGCAGCACCGTAGTCGCCGTCGCGTGCCCGTGCTGCCGCGCAGGCCATGATCACTCCGTCGGCGCCGCGGGCGTGCAGCTGAACGTAGAGGCCGGTGTCGAACGGGAAGTCCACGGCGTCGGCGGCGACGTCGGCAGCCGAGATCAGCTCGCCAGCGGTGTCGAGGGCACGGTAGGCACTCTCCAGCACCACGCGGTCGGTGGCGCCGCTGGCGGCCAGGCCCAGCCATCCGTCGCACTGGTCGGGGTACTGGGCGGTCAGTCGTTCGAACCCGACGCGGGCCTGCCGCAGGTCGGCGACCTGCCGACGGCCGAACACTTCGGCCCCCAGGGCGGCGCAGCTGCTGGTGAACTGGTCCAGCGCATCGTGGTCGATCACTGCTGCTCCAGCACGCTGGCAACCTCTGCGGTGACCTTCGTCGACACCTGGTTGAACCCTTCCTCGGACATCGCTAGCAGCAGCTCGCTGAGCTTGTCGCCGGGATAGCGGCTAAACACGTCCTCGGTGAAGCTGGCGGCGACGACCATGCCGTCACCGCCGAAGATGATTTCGTTGTCGCCGTCGGGGCAGGGGACTGTGACGCGCAGCCCTTCGACGGTGCGGCGAGCGTTGCGAATTCGGTCGAGAAACTCCCGGCCACGGGCGATTTCGGTGGATACCGCGGGGTGCAGGGGGATGTCCATCAGGGATGCCTAACGCTTGTCGGGCCGATGTGTGACCAGGCGGTGTGACGGTCGACGACCGGGCCGGCGCGGTGCGGCCGTGACGGTCGACTGATCAGTCATGCCATCAGCGTGGCACAGAAGTGGGACACGGCGGTCAACGTGTCCGCAGCTATCCATCGCCGTCGCCGGCAGCGTCCTTCTTCCGGCGGGCCAAACGTTCCTTGACGGCGTTCTGCGCGTCCGGATTCACCACGGGCGCGGCAGCCTTGGGCGTCTCACCGACAACACCGGGGCGGCCGGTGCCCTCGACCTCGGCCAGAGGGTCCTCGTAGCTGTTGATCTTCGAGGATTTGTTGTCACCGCCGGGCCGGCCTCCCATCGGCATCATGCCGCCGCCCATTGCGCCGCTGCCGGCTGCCGCGACTGCCGCCGGCTTCAGGGGTGCAGCGGCGCTCGATGGTGTGGCGGTGGGGGAACCGGTCAACGACGCCGGGTGGGTGGCTCCGGGCAGGTTGCTCGACGGTTTAATGGGACTGCCTCCCCCTCCGCCGCCACCACTGCCTTTCCCTGCGCCGGCCAAAGGTTTGGCCAACGCCGCGGGCTTGAGGGGGTTGCCGGCGGCCTTCTTTGCAGCATCGCCCCCGAGCTTGCTGACCTGCTCGCCGAGTTGTTGGGCCATCTGGCCGACCGACTGCAGGGGGTTGGCCTTGCCGAGCGATTGTGTGAGCGGGCCGAGCGCACCCATCAGCGGTTGCAGCATGTCCTGCATACCGCCCGACGGTTCCTCGGCCGCAGACTTCTTTTCGCCCTTGTCCTTCTTCTCGTCCGACTCGCCGGGCTCGTGACCGTTGGGGTCCATGCCGGGATCGGGCACGTCGCCGGGAGGGGTGCTGACGACCTCGCCGCCGGCCTGCAAGCCGGTCGCGGCCACCCCTTTAAGGGCTTCTTTGTCGTCGAGGGTCTGTTGGTAGGCGTCCACGAGGGGCTGATGAGCGCCGCCGCTCGCCGCGTTGAGCGCTTGTACCTGTGCCAGCTCTGTTTTCAGCGTGGTCCAGCTGACCGACGGGCCAACCTGTCCGTAGGTCAGGGTGTGTAGGTTGCCCGCCGATTCGTATCCGGCAGCTAGGGCGGTGGCGTGCCCGGCGATAGCTTCGGTGAAGGCGATTCCTCGAGTGAGCTTGGTAGCCATCCCTGGCGTCGCCGCGGACTCACCGGTGGCCAGCAGTTGGGTATGGGCGTTGACCAGGCTGGCGTTAGCTGCGGCCGCGCGGGCTGCCAGGGTGGTCAGCCGGGTCGCCGCGGTCACTGCGGGTCCGGTTCCGGCCCCGGTTTCCAGCTGCAGTGCCAGTGACTCGCCCTCTGTGCCGCTGACATCGGGGATCGGGTCGAAGGTCGGCATGGCGGACGGGGCCGCTGAGGGCTTGGCCGAGCCGCTCATCGTGGCCGCTGGCGCGCCGCCTGGAGAGGTGCCACCGAACTGACCGAAGGATGCGGCGCCCTGGCTGTCGCCGGTCTCGTAGCTGGCGGCCGTGTCGTTCATGCCAGCCGCGGCGTTGGAGGCTTGGTCGGACCCAGCGCGGACGTGCCCGAGCAACCACTGATGGCGGGCGTTGAGGTTGCGCATGATGGTCTCTGACGCGGGATCCGACGCGCAGGGCGGCGTCGGTGTCGGGTCGTCGAAGTCCGAGCCCAGCAGCGCCCCGGCCAGGTCGACGAGTTCACCGGTGCGGCGAAACCCGTCCGTGTCGACATTCAAAGCGGCCATGACTGTATTTTCTCCCGAGTTGACGCGCCGGCGGAACACCAGTTTTTCCGGCGGCACCGGCAACGCACTAAGTCGACAGCAACCCCGGCGGAATAGCTGGGCCAGCATTGGGGCCCGCGGCGGCACCACCTGGGTCGATGTATTCAGGCCAAATTTCGTCGGGGTCGTCCCAGTCGCCGGGGGTGGACACCGATTGGATGCGTTGAGCGCCGTCGGAGTCGCCGGTCTGATACGACGCGGCATGCTCGGTGAATCGTGTCGAGTACACACCGAAATCAGCGGCCTTCTTTTCCAACATGGCCTGTCGCCTCGCCAGGCCGGCCACCACTCCGACGGCCACCGGGTAGCCCATGGCGCCGTGGCTGGCGATGATCCGGTTCACCTCGTCGACGGCCTGCGGCCCGATCGCCGCGGCGGCGGCCTGCAGCTCGGCGTACTGCTCACTGGCGTTGGTCAGGTCAGCCGGATTGACGTCGAGCTTGTCCTCACCAGCACCGCCTGAGTTGTCGCCGTTGTGTGAGGCTGGCTGCACCGAGCCGGGGGCAAGGGGGCGCTTGTCGGGCCACCACAGGTCTGGGTCGGTCTGATCCTGCACGTAGTCGTGCATCCAGTAGGGCGGCAGCTCGCCGGGTTGACTCGGTGACCACCGCACCGGCTCATCTCCGGTTGTGCCGTGGATGCCGTCCAGGGTGGAACGCGGCATCCCCTGCGAGGCGTCGAACTGCGATTCGGGGATGTAGGGCGGGTACTGGGGGACCTGCCAGGTGCCGTCGGGGCCGGGCCCGCCCTCCGGGTACAGCGGGGATCCGTCGTCGAAGCCTCCGGGTGGCCCGGAGGGATAAACGATGTCCGGTGTGGGGGTGGGCGTCGGCTCGTTCGGTTGGGTCATGACTCTCCTAGATCGGGCTCGGGGGAATCGCGGGCAACGCGTCGATGGACATCGGCCTTGCCCTCAGCGGAACCGCACTGACCTGGGTTTTCCTCGTCCCCTGTGCTGTCCGACGAGGCGGGTTGTGTGTCACCGGGCAGATGGAGCGCGGCATCCGCTCAGCGGAGATCGGGTCACCGCAGCCGGGGAGGTGGGGCAGTGCGAACGGGGCCGGCATCGAGCACTCCTGGGCGTCAGGACCGGACGTCCTACTCATCAGTGCCTCCTCCCCGTTTCAGGTCCCTGCCTGTGTTGCATCTCCGCTCCTCGGTGAGCGATCAGGTGACGGTGCTGTTCACCATCCCGACGCGCCTTGCACAGTTGGCCCTATTGCCTTTGTACCTGGTCGTGAGCGTTTGCCGCGAGCGCTGAGGCGTGTTTGCGCGCATGCACCTGCGGCAGCTGTGCCCAGGTCGAGTGCTGGCGTCAGATCGGACAGTTCGCGGCGGCTCGGTGCCCTGGCGAGACACCTCGTTACCGGTCGTCTTGCAGTGGGTCGTATCGGTGGGCAAACGCTGATTGTGCGCATGCGGTGAACAGCTCGCCGAGGCCGTCCGCGCCCAGGGATTTGAGCCGTTCGGGTTGCGCGTCGACGTCGACGATCTCGCCGGTGGTACGCACCGAGACCGACATCGCCGGCGGGTCGGTAGCGGCCGTGGTGATGACTTCATCGTCGTCATCTTTGAACTGGGACAGCGTGATCGAGTGCATCTGGGCCTACCCTGCTTGTTTGGTCAGATCGAGTACCGCCGGATCGCGGTCGGGTCCGGGCACGGTGCTGAGGTACTGGCTGCGCAGTGCCCGGTATGCGTCCTTGTCGTGCCCGTCCAGAGCGGCTTGCATACCGGTCTGCCACAGATCCTGGCGAGCGTTGTCGTACCAAAGTCCTTTGCGCGCGATTTCCACTGCGGCACTGAAGTTCTTGGTCGCGTGGTGGCGGCCGGCCAGGACGACGGCGGCGCCGGCGACGCGATCGCGGATCTCGTCACGCAGATCCTTGGTCCAAGCCCACTCCTTCGGCGGCACCCCGCCCAGGGGTGGCCCGGTGACCAGGCTCATCGCAGCGACGAGGTTGGCCGTCGAGGTCGTGTCGATGAGGATCTCGACGAGCCGCTCGAACTCCATCCAGTCCGATCGCACCGCATTGTGGAGCACATAACCGCCGTCTTTCATCGGCGGTAGCGCCTTGGGGCCGCCAACGTGGGTCACCCCAAGTCTTGCTCGAAGCAGTGAAACCTGTTGTGTGACGGTCTTTTCGGAGGCGCCGCCGTTGAAGACGGCGCGGATGATCTCACCGCTGTCGGCGAAGCGGTTGTGCTGCAGGAACACCGTCAGTTCGTTGAGGCGCTTCTCGCGCGGGCCGGGTGACTGAGCGCTGTGAGGCGGCTTGAGGTCGACCTGGCCGAGGATGCGGTTCCAGATGGGAGCGATCTCGGGAGCCGCCGTTCCCGCCGCGGGCTCGTCATTGGCGCCCTCAGCGGCACTGGATGCCGGCGCGAGTTCGGGCTCTGATGGTGCGGGCTCCGCGGGCCGGTCGTCGAGCACGTCCGGCGCCGCGGTCGCGTCGACGGGGACTGGAAGCGGCGCCGCGCCGCCGTCAGGTAGGTCCGCGGCGGCGAAATCATCGTCCTCTGCCGGCCATGAGGCGGTCTCGTCGTCGATCTCGGCGGCAGTGCCCGGACCGGCAAAGAAGTCGATCGGCTCAGCGCTGTCTTCGCTGGCGGCGGTCGGCGGTGGTGTCCACACCGGCAGGCGTGGATCGGTGTCGGTGTCATCGAATTCGCCGGCGGGCTGCATCTCCTCGAAAGCTTCCGCAGCCGGTTCGAGTGGAGCGGGGGACACGATGGGCTGGTCGGTGAGTAGATCGGCGCAGCGTTCGACGACGGCGGGGCTCGGGAGGATCAAAGTTGCCGTCATGGGCCGGGTCACGCCGTTGCTGATCTGGCCGAACCGATCCGGCCCGCACGTGATGGTCCACTTCGTGTCGATGGCAGCGTCCTTGCCGAGGTCGACCATGATCCTGCTGGCGGCGTTGGACACGATCTGCGCGCGGTCGGTGTAGGTGAGGTCGGGTCCGCAGATCAGGACGTCGACCTGGGGGACACGTCCGACGGCCACCGGGCGCACACGGGTGGTGAAGGGTCCGCGCCACACGTCGGAGGTCACCCCGATGGTGATGTCGGGGTGGGTGGTCAGCAGTTCGAGCACCCAGCGACTGATCAGAGCGGTGGTGACGTTGGCCTCGCCGTCGATGCGGATGCGTTGGAAGGCAGCAAGATTGAGTCCGATAAGGGCTCCGTCGTCAGTGGTGCCAAACGCCACCAGGTAGACGGGGTGGTCCGGGTCGGGCGCGAGGTTTGGGTCTACCGCTTCCCATGGGATGCGGGCTTCGTTGCTGGAGTCCGCGGTCCTCCAGGGGTAGGGCAGTGGCGACTTGAGACCGGCCACGAAGGTGACTACCAGCTCGTCGCGTCGAGCGGTGATCAGCCCCGCGGGGCCGGCCGGCGCGGGGGAGAGACTGTACAGCGATTCCAGCCGCCGCACGACGTCGACCGCGCGGCCTTGCCCGTACCACCAGGAGGTGACCGGGGTGCTGCTGGCAGCGGTGGTCGACGTCATGACGGTGAAGTGACCTGCTTTCTTTACTGGGTGGCGCCGCTGCTGGCGGAGGCGGGATCAGCGGGGACCGCCGATCCGTCGGCACCGCCGAACGCGCCGGCATCCACACCCGAGGACGACGATTCCGACGCCGCCGCGGGATCTGCGCCCTGCTCGGCCGCTTCGCCGTCGCTGTCTTCGCTGTCGGTGTTGCCGTCGCTGCTGTTGTCGGCGGTGGAGAACGGGTCTGCGGCGGCGTTGGCATCGGTGCTGGCCGCGGTGACCGTTCCGCTGCCCCCTGACGGTGCAGTCGCAAACGGGTCGGCAGCAGCGTTGTAGCCGGCTGTGGTCGCCGGCGCACCACCTGCCGACGATCCCGCGAACGGGTCGGCGAACGGGTCCGCTGCGGGCGTGGCTGCTCCCTGCTGGCCGTAGGGGTCACCGAACGGGCTCATGCCCTGCTGACCAAACGGGCTCATGCCCTGCTGGCCCATCGGATTCATGCCCTGCATACCTTGCATGCCCGAGCCACCGGCACCGAGCAGCTGACCGAGAATGTCCATCAGGCTGGTACCGCTGCCTGTGCCGCTCATCTCGTCGCTGCCTTTGTCGTCGTCATCGTCTTTGTCGCTGCCGCTGTCGGCGGCCTGCGACCCGTTGGCCTGCTCGGTGGCCGCCGATCCCTCGACGGTGCCGGCACTCTTGCCGTGGTACTTCTCGATGATCGCGAGGATGGCCGCCTGGCCGGCGGGCGATTGCGGATCAGGCACCGCGGCGATCTCCGCGGCCTCTGCTTGGGCGTTGGCCGCGACGTCGTTGGCACCGGTGACGTTGACGTCGGCGCTGTTGTCGGTGACGTCGGCGCTGCTGTCAGCGGTGCCGCCGAAGTTGTCCAGCGGCAGGTTGTCGAGGCCGGTGGTTTGGGCGAAGGGGCCTCCGCTTCCGGTGCTCATCCGGTGACCCTGGTCGAGAAGTTGAGGTTGATGACGCCTTGGCGCACCTGACGCTCGCGCAGGCCGACCTCTCGGGCGCGACGCGCCAGGTCGCGCAGGCCCTCGCCGCCGACCGGGCTGAGCCCGAACAGGGCGTGGTAGCGCGCGTGCTGTTCCTGTGATTGCTGCGCCAGTAGTTCGATCGGTGTCATGTCAGCTTCCCTCCCCTGTTCCGGCGCTCGTGGACGCCAGTTGCGATGCCGCCGGCGCGGCACCGTTGGTGTTCGGGCCAGGCGAGGAGCCGGCATCGGCCCCCGGTGATTCCTGGCTGGATTTGTCCGCCGGGCGGGCCGGCGGGGCGGGCAGTTTCGAGGTCCTCTTGTAGCCCATCTGGTCGAGCTGGTCGTTGGTGACTGCACCGGCTTTCACGGCGGCCGCGCGCGCTTGCTCGAACTCGTCGCGGGCCTGGGCTGCGGCCTCCAGGCTGGCGACGTAGCGGTCGAAGGCTTCTCCGACGTCGCCGACGAGAGCGGTGTTGTCCTTGAGCAGATTGGCGTAGGCCGCTTCTGCGGCGGCCCGGCCGTTCTTCTTCCTGGGTGCCATTACCGACTCTCCTTCGCGTTCGCGTCTAGTGCATATGCAGTTGCCGAGCCTGCATCACTTCGTAGGGATCGACGTCGATGTCGCCTGCATGGCGACCGTCGTCGAGGTCCCGGTACGGGATCACCAGCCGGTCACCACCGTCAACGTCGTCGGTGAGGTAGGGCTCAGCGTGAACGTACTTCCAGTCCATGACACCGTCAACGTCACCGATATTGACCAGATCGCCGTGTTGAAGCTCGTTGGCCGACACCGGAATGGGTGGCCCGTATTCGTCGTCGACGGTGGGCAGATACTCGTCGTCGAAGCCGTCTACTACGTCGTTGAACGGTGCCGGTTTGGCTGCGCCGGCCGCACTGGGTGACGGACTCTGATGTGGCGCTGGCGTGTCGTCGATGACGTCGCCGTGCTCGTCGTCCATCGTCGGCCGGCGAAGCGCCATCATCGGCCGCACGTAGGACGGGTGCAGGGGATCCAGATCGGGGCGATCCGATGCCAGAACGACGGGCGATTCGCGGATCATCTTGAACGACATCTCTTGCTCGTCGTCCTCGGGATCGTAACCGCGCAGAGCGCTGTCGACGACGCGGCGAGGCCAGAAACTGTCCACGTTCTGCAGCTCGTTCAAGATGGCACGTTCATGGTCGGTGAGGGCGGCGTCTTGTTCCTCGGTTGCGGGCACGCGTGGCGTGTAGAAGGCCTGCATTTCGCGGAATGATCCGTCGGGCAATTGCACGGTGCCGCGGCCTTTGATGCCGGGCTGCAATCTGGTGCCGGCCACTGCATCGTTGAACATCATGATGGCGGCGTCTTTGGAGCGCAGACGTCCCATCGCGACGCGTAGCGCGGTGTTGTCACGTGCTTCACCGGCGATGAACATGGTGTCCGGGCGTTGGATGCCCAGTGCCATGTGGATGCCGACGGCGCGGGCGGTGCGCAGCAGGATGCCGATGTCCGTCGCGGTCGGTGGTTCGCCGCGTTCCTTGGAGGTCTTGTAGGTCTTGTAGAACTGGCCGAGGGCGACGGCCAGGTTCGAGAACTCGTCGGTGATCACGATGATGGGATCGAAGTCGTCGGCCCGGTTGGGGTTGATCTTCACCTGAGACAGGCGGTCGGTCATGGTGTCGGCGATCAGGCGCAACGCTGCGGTGTGACCGACGAGGCCGTCTTCGTCGGTGCCGGCGGTGACCAGTGAGACGTTGGGCCAGCTGCGCATGCCGGGGGAGTCGAAGCCCTTCGGGTCGACCCAGACGACGTTGAAGCCTCGGCGCGCGCACTGGGTGGCGATCGTCATCAGCACCGAGGTCTTGCCGGTGGAGGTCGCGCCGGCGATGAGGAAGTGCGGTGACTGTTTGAAGTCCCAGCCGACGACGTTGCCGTAGGCGTCGATACCGAAGGGGATGACGGTGTTCTTGTAGAGGGAGCGGACGCTGGCCCGAGTCACCTCGGGGAAGTCCAGGGGCGGATCGACCATGGTCGGCAGGCCGGGGCTGCGGACGAATCGGACGCGCCGCGAGGCCATGCTCCACTCGGCTTCCCAGGAGCCGCCCAGCGAGTCGGAGACCATGCCCTCGATCGCTCCGCGCCGGAAGGCCGAACTGACCTTGAGGTTATAGGCGAACCCGACGGTGAACTCTCGGATCCGTGCGGCGATCGCGTCGTTACCGGTGGACGCCGACCGCGCGGCCAACTCCTCGTCCATGTCTAGCTGCGCATTCATTGTCCCCTCGTCGTCGTGGGGAGTCAGCGGGTGCAGCGCGCGTCGCATCGCCTCGACCGTGCCGACCGCGGAGTCGACGACCGGGGCTGGTTTGTCGACGGTCACTGAGGCGATGTGAGCCGCGGCATCGAACCAGGACGCCACCAACGGCGCGAGGACCGACTCGGCGTCGACCACCACATCCTCTTCGACCACGACGGTCTCGGTCGCGGTCAGCGCCCGCGCCAGGGGGTCGTGCTCGAAGGCGTAGGTATGGCCGGTGACTTCGTGCAGGACTGCGGCGATCTCGGCGGTGAGCTCTTCGCCGACCGAGCGGGGGTGCTGACCGTAGAGCAGCCTGATCACCTTGGGGAACGCTGGCTTTCCGCGGGGGTGGGCGCAGCGCTCGACCCGCACGCGCCCAGCCCGCAGATCGGGCCAGCCCAGCGCCGGCGAGATCAGGAAGGTGATCTTGTTGATCTGACGGGTGACCAGGCCGCGGGCGTAGGCCCAGCGGGAGTACTGCCAGAACCCGAACACCGCGGCCAGGAGTACCGCCACCACGAGAAGACGGCCCGGCAGGTGGGCGGCTGAGGGCGCCGCCCAGCGCAGCAGCACACCTGAGGCCGCCAGTAGCACGGCGGCGCCGACCAGGATGAGCGGCACGGTGGGGTACTGCTCGCCGGTCCAGTGCTGTCCCGGCCGGACGTGGCCGGTGTGCCCGGTGCGAGCACGGTGGTTGGACCAGGACTGCATGGCCCACCACAGTCCGGCCAGGACCGCGGTCACCACCGGGGCGGCGATGAACAGGATCCAGAACCATCCGACGCCGACGCCGGCGATGACGTACACCGGCTCCGGGGAGGGCGGCAGCAAGTAGTCCCGTGCTGGTGAGGGGCGGTAGAGGAATTGCTGGGCGGCCGGCCAGAGCTTGGTGTATCCGAGAACGGCGGCCACGGCGAGCGCAGCCATCAGGATCCAGCGCCAGCTCTCGGCGGCCTGCTTCTGCTCGGCGGCGCTCTCGCCAGGAACGTAGGGCCGGTTCAGTTCAGCACCGCTGGTGGCGTAGGGCCGGCTGCTCGGCGCTGCCGCCGCTGAAGACGATTTGGCGGGCACGGTTTTGCCGCTGGGAGCCATCGGTGGCTGTCCTTTCCGCTGGTTGGGGCGAGAGACTTGAGCACATCATCGGGCGCCGAACGGACACCGTGAACTGGTCGCGCAATCGTGCGGTGGGCCGCGGCCCGGTGGTTCACGGCGTGGGCAGTGAGATCGGGATCGCGCCGGGTATCGCGGAGGTCGGCGCCACGGTCTCCGATGACGGTGCCGGCGCGGCGGGGGGCTGCGCTGGGTCGGCGGGGGCGGCCGGCGGGGGCGGTGCTTGGGCCTGCACGGGGACGACGGTGCTGATCTTCCAGCCGTCCACAGCCATCTCCAGTGTGGTCTCTACGGCAGATCCGTCGCTGTAGGCGATCTGGAAGGTGGGGAGGAACGGATCGGCGGCCAGGGGGCCGTCGACCTTCGCCACGCTGGCCTGCGGGACGTTTCGGATGTCGGTGAGCCGGTATTGGTCGAGCAGCTCGGGCATCACATCGGGGGCGACGCGGGCGATCCAGTCTTCGCGATTGCCGTTGGGGGAGGCGAAGTTCGAGGCGAATCGCTCTGCGATGACGCGGGCCGCCTCGGGGGAGAAGTCCGGCGGGGGTGGCAGCTCGCTGGGGTCGGGTTGGTACTCGCCGTGCGCGTGGCCGTCTTCAGGACCGTGATCGTGACCTTCGTGGTCGATTTCGCCGGGCGCGACCTGTTCCGCGGTCTGCGCGACGTCTTCGACGGAGTAGTACTGCCACGTCAGCCCCGCGATCGCGACTACCGCGATCAGGGCGCCCATCCGGGTGCGCATCGGGATCCGGCGCCACCGGTAGCGCAGCATCGCCCAACGCTGCCTCATCGCGCACCGCCGGTGTTCCTGCTGGCACGGTGGTCGTAATCGCGGTTCATGGCGTATGTCCTTTCGCAGTGGCTGATCCAGCAGGCTTGAACGGTCACGGGTAGCCGCCGCCTGAGGTGGTGACGTGCAGGTGGGTGAAGTGATTGGCGACGTCGCTGTCGCGAGGTTGCATCGGCTCGGCGGTGCCGTCGGCGCGGTAGAGGTGCTGGCGCCAGATCACGTGTTGCACGCCGAGTTCGTTGGCGCGCTGCAGCAGGAAGTCTCGGATGTCGTCGCCCAGGGCGATGCCCTGCTCGCTGGTCGGGTCGCCGGGAATGAGGATGTCCAGCGCGCGGCCCTGGTCATGTTCACTGAACGGATCCGGCCGGAAACCCGAGATGTCTTGAATCTGCGGGAACCGCTCTGCCACTGCTGTTTTGACGGCAATGGCGTCACGCTGCAGTCCGGCGTCGGAGGTCCTTCCGGTGTCCGCTGCGGCCAGCGTCGGGTTGAGCGCCGAGCCGAGGAGGAACCAGCCGCCGACGACGACTAGGGCCAGCGCCGCTACACCGGAGATGGCGATCCGAGCTGGGCTGCGGCGCCGCGGCGCTTCACTGCCCGACATGCACCAGCGAGCGTGGATCGCTCGCACGGCGATGTAGGTGATCGGAGCGGCGACCAGCAGGGCGAGCAGGCCCCACAGGGTGGCCAGGGCGGCGCCGTCGAGTCCGAGGGTGAGGGGGTTGGGCGGCGGTTCGTAGTACTCCATGGGATTTTCTCCTGCGTGGACGCGATTGCGGGGTGGGGTAGCCGCCGCCGATGGTGGCGACGTGCACGTGGTCGAAGTGGTTGGCGGTCAGGCCGCCGCGGTCCTCCATCGCTTCGGAGGTGCCGCTGGGGTAGTAGATGTGTTGGCGCCAGATGGCGTGGTCGACGCCGAGGGTCTTGGCATTCTTGAGCAGGAACTGCAGCACCCCGTTGCCCAGCGCGATGCCCTGCGGGCTGGTGGGACTCGGAATCATGATGTCGAGGGCGAGGCCTTGGGGGTGCCACTTCATCGAGTCGGGCCGGTAACCGCCGATCGTTTGAATCTGGGGGAAGGCCGCCGAAACTGCGCGGTTGGTGATGATGGTGTAGCGCTGCAGGCGGTCCTCGGGGGCCTTTCCGGGCGGCAGTTTGGACAAGTTGTACACCGAGCGTGAGGCGCGGGGACGCGATGCGGCGCACATGTTTTCGGTTTCTCCGCTGTTCATGGAGTCCGGTGTGGGCGCGCCGGGGCCGGCAGCTGTCATGACCTCACGCAGGTGCTGTCGGTAGAACAGCGTCGCCGCGGCCACGTCGTCGGCGTAGGCGTCAGGGAATGCCGAGCGCTGCACCGATTGAGCGGCCACCGTGGGCGCCATCTGCTGCCACCCGCCGACCTTGAGTAGCGCTTCGTAGAACTTCAGCGCCGCGATCCGCGGCGTCATCAGGTCGCGGATGGTTCCCCACCACGGTTGCTGCTGCATGATGCCGACCGATTGATGATCGTGTCCCGTGCCTTCGTTCGGGATGCGCAGCGATTCGGGCACATTGGGGTTGGCCAGGTTGCGCATGCCGGACTCCTGCATGGCGGTGGCTAGGGCGACGATGATGCCCTTCTCCGGGATCCGCATCTGGATGCCAGCGGCGATGACGGCTTTGCCGTTGTTGACCGGCCCCGGCCCGAACTGCACGCCCCGGCTGGCGTCGACCCCCTGGGACTGCATCTGTTGGGCGCACTGCGGTGTGGTGAGGGCCGCTTCCTGAGTCGACGGCGAGCCGCCGCCGGCGAACAGCACAAACATGAGCAGCACCGCGACCAGGGCGAACGGGGCGAGCATCGCGGCTGCGGCGTAGAGCTTGCGCCGGTGCGCCCACAGGGTGCTGGCTACAGCCGCCCACGACATCGGTTCCATCCGCGCGGCCCGTCAGGCTGCCTCGGACAGGGCGTGCCGGCCGGCCCCCGCAGCGCCGGCACCGCCGCCTCCGCCACCGACATCGCCGCGGCTGGCGCGGTAGATCCGGATCGCGGTGTCAAGGGTGTCGCGGGCGCGGCTGCTGTCCGCGGGCGCGCCGGCGGGCTGCGGTTCGGGTGCCCGCCGGCTCCCGGTGTCGGGGGCGGCTTCGGCGTCCGAGCTGCCGCCCGCCGCGCCGGATCCGCTCGTGTCCGGGGCGCCGGAGGCGGGATCGCCGACCGACACCGGATCCGAGGGTCCACCGCCGTCCGGGCCCGCGCCTCCGCCTCCGTCTCCGCCACCACCTGAGGTGCTCGACGAGTCGGTTTCGGGTTCGATCTTTCCGGGGTCACGCTGCGAGGAGCCGCCACGTCCTCCACGGCCCCAACCGAATTGGTCGCCGAGTTCCTGACGGATGCGCGACATGTCCGCGGCCTTGTGCAGGAAGCCGCGGCCACCTCGCCCGCCCATCGCGCCGCCACCGCCGAGTCGGGCGGCCATCGTGTCGCGTTGACGGTCGAACATGCGCCGCAGTGGCCCGAACACCGCGAATCCGAACGCCAGGACCAGCGCCGTCATGAACAGCGACTGGATGGCGTTGGTGGATTCTTTGAAGACCTGATCGAGGATCACGTTGTAGGCACCGAAAGCTGCGGTGTAGATGACCATGGCGGCATACGCCATCGCGCAGTCCAGGACGGTTTTCCAGGCGAATGTCTGCGGGCCGCCGGGGATTACACCGATGGCGAATGCCGGCGGAGCCAGCGCGGCGTAGAGCATGGCTTGCACGGCGGCTTTGACCACGTGCCACACGAAGTAGCAGGCGAAGGCCACCAGGAAGGCGGCGAGCAGCCCGCAGATGCTCAGGGGCACCATGATCGCGGCGGGGTTGCCCATCGACTTCTGGTGCATCGCTTCGCCTTTGTCGGAATCGCACCCTTTGATGTCGTCTTTAAGCTTGTCGCCGCGTTCGTTGTTGATGCCCGCAGACCAGGCTTCTCGGCACTTACGGGAGATCGAGTCGGCGACGGTGCCGAAGTTGATCATCTGCGTCGGTGAGCGCAGGAAGCGGTCGGCCAGCCGCGAGACCATTTGGTCGATGTTGGCGCCGTCGCCCTGCTTGCTCAGGGTGCCGTCGGACACCGAGGTGGCGATCTCGAGTCCGGTATCGCGCCCTTTGGCCAACAGCCCGTCCGGGCCGACGAGTTCACTGAGCGGGTTGGCGAAAATCGTTGCGGCGACGCCGATCATGAGCATGCCCATGGCGATGTTGGAGAAGGCCTTGGCGGTCCGGCCCACCAGCACAGTGCACACGACGACGATCGCGAGCACCGCCAACGCGGTCGCGGCAAGCCCGAACCGGTCCATGGCATCGGTGACGCCACGCCCGATGGTCTGGAACGGGATGGTGAACAGGCTCATCCACTGGAAGTCCAGGACGAACTTGATCAGCCAGAGCGCGGTGGCGGTGATGCACAGGTAGATCTCGTAGGAGATGGAGGCGACCTTGGCGAACATGGTCGAGGCCGGGTCGTCCCAGCCGCCTTCGTTGAGGGTGAGGGTGTATTTGGCTACCGGCACCCCGTCGGAGTCTTTGATGCCCATCCAGGAAATGAGCAGGTTGCCGGCGTCGCTGCTGTTGCCGGTTCCCGGATCTGCCCACGCCGTGGCGGTTCCAATGAGCAGCAGCGCCAGGGCGACGGCGAGCGCGGCGGTGATCAGGCGGTGCCGGCCGCACCACCGCAGGGGTGCTGCCGGGGTCCAGCCCCGGATCCACCGGTGGGCGTTGTCGAGCCGGTCGGGATCGGCGAGCCTGCTGAGCGTCATCACGAAGGGGCCCCCACCAGGGCAGCGCCGGTATCGGCGTGGCTGGCCGCGCAACGCGAGACCCGCACGTCGTCGATGTAGTCGCGGTAGAACCGGCGGGCTGCGGGTTCGTCGTCGACGTAGCTGTCGGGCCAGGCCGAGCGCTGCACCAACCCGGCCAGCTCGCTGGCCGGCATCGTCTCCCAGCCGTCGACGGAGATCATCGCGCTGTAGAAGCGCTTGGCCGCCACCGCGGGTGACATCCGTTCCTCGGGGCTTCCCCAGGTGGCGCCCTGCTGCAGGATTCCCACCGACTGACGGTCGACGGCGAGGCCGTCGTGGGTGATGGCCAGCGAGTCCGGGACGTGGGGGTTGGCGAGGTTGAGCAGGTGAGTTTCGGCCATCGCCGCGGTCAGTCCGGCGACGATGCCCTCTTCGGGGACATTCATCGCCACCCCGGCGGCGATGACCGCCTTGCCGTTGTTCACCGGCCCCGGACCGAACGTCAGGCATACGGGGCCGGCGGCCTGCGGGGGTGATGCCGGCCCGGTGGTGAGCACCAGCGCGGTGGCAACGGCGGCCAGCGCAATGAGTGCTGCCACGAGGAGCCGCCGGATCCGGCGGCGGCCGGCGGCGATGACGGCGCCGGCATCTTGGTGGTGGTCGATCATGTCGGTGGCCCCGTTCTCGGTCATGCGACGTCGGACTGCTCTGGGGGAGTGGTGCTCATCGCCTCTCGGCGCATCTGCGAGGACGGTCCGAGAACCTTGATGCGGCCGATGGCGCCGCGGGCATCACGCAGGTAGCCCTCGCCTTCTCGGCCGGGGATCACCTTGTTGTTGCTGCCTTTCGGAGCGGTGTTCTTGGTGAGGTCGGTGACGATGTGCGGGTTTTTGTCGGGGTCGATGCCCAGCCACTTCAGGGATCGTTTGGCCAGCGATTCGTCGCGGTGACGCATGACGATGCGGATCGGGATCAGGTCGAGCGCGGTCCCGGCGGGGTAGTCGGACACCGGGTCGTGGCTGCCGAGGATCAGGGCGGTGTTGTCCTTGCGGCCGTCGCGGACGATGCGGGTGACGCTGGCGAGCCCGCGTGGGGTCGAGGTCACGTGGTAGGCCTCGTCCATGACGACAGCGCCCATGCGGCGACGGTTGGAGCCGAATGCCTGGCGGCCGATCTCGGTGGACAACCCGTAGATTGCGCGGCCGAACACCTTGCTGGGGTCGATGGGGTCACCGCTGGCCACTTCTTCGGCGGTCGGCACTTCCACGCGGTTGGTGCGGATGACGATGCCCTCGGCGTTGAGGTTCAGCGGCGGCAGGTTGGGGTCCATCAGGGCCGCGGCGTAGCGCTTGCGCGACCAGTAGTCCAGGTGCCGGTGCAGTTCGGCCCAGCCCGCCGGCAACGCCTTTTTGCCATCGGGCATGCCGCCGGTGTCCATCCCGCGCTGTAGGACGGCCAGCATGTCGGGGATGGAGCGCACCCCGAGTTCGGGTCGCAGCAGCTCGCCGAGGGTCAGCCCCTGCGGCGAGTCGGCGGTGCAGCCGAACAGCGGGGTGAGCAGGTCGACGGCCTTGTCGACGCCGATGTCTGACGGGAAGATCCGCAGCGGGTCCATCGACCACTGCGGCCGCATCATGTCGACGACCACGGAGTTGGGCAGCGTTCGGGTCGGCGCCGCGTACTCCCCTTGATCGGTGCGGTCGATCGCCAGGTACTGCCCACCGATGTCGACGAGATGGAACAGCAGTGTCACGATCGCCCACGTCTTGCCGGCGCCGAGTTCGCCGGCGAACGCGACCGACGGTGACGCATCGCGAGAGGCTTCGCGGAACCATTCCAGGTGCACCGGCTGGTTGCGCCGGCCGGACAGGTTCAGCGCGAAGATCGGACCTCGGACGTCGCCGACATCGTTGGTGGCGCACGGCACGCTAGCCGCGGCGTACTCGCTGATCGTCACGTGCGAAAAGTCCGCGACAGCGCGCATGCTGGTGCCGCCGGGGTTCATCGCCGCCCACAACTCGCGCTGACCACCCAGGGGCGCGACTACCTTGATGCGGTTGCGCTCGAAGGCCTGGACCAGTTTCAGGGCGCCGTCTTCACAGATGGCTCGGGTGGTGCCGGCGACGGAGAAGATCGGGCACAACGCCACCTCGATCTCATCGTCGTTGCTTTCCAGGTGGCCGTTGTACTCGCTCAGTAGCAGCACCTGTTCGTGGAGCGTGTTCTGCGCGAACGAGATCTCGCTGTCGCGTTCATCGACCTGCTCGGTGAGCTTGCGCAGATTCTTGGTGTTGCGTGAGATCGCCTGCTCCCGCGGCGTCTTGCTGATGCGCACGGCCCAGTCGATGTCGAAGTCGGCCACCCGGTCGGCGATCGTGAAGAACTCCGAGCCGGGGAACTGAAGTCCCTCAAGGGGGAGCGCTTCGATCGCCAGCAGCGTCTGCCACGACTCAGTGGCGTCGATGCGGCCGGGCTGAGTGATCTTCACCAGCGGCGCGAAGCTGCTGGGTCGCCACCGCTTGCCTTCGCCGCGGCGTTCCCCCTCGTCGAATTCCGCCATCGAGAACGCGCCCGCCGGTGAGGACACATTCGACGGGATGGAGGTGGGGAACACCTCAGGTGCGCCGCCGCGGGACAGGGCGTGATTCCACAGCCACACCATCTGCGAGGGGGTCATGGGCTCGAACCCGAACACCGACGGCAGACGCGACACCATTGAGGCGGCCAGATCGGCGGCCTTGGCCATTTCGGCGCGGTCGCGCTCGCGGGATCGGCGGCCCGCTGTACCCAGGCCGGTCAAGTCGGTGACGACATCGGAGTCGACGACGGGGAACGACACGGTGAAGATGCGTTCGGTGGGCCGCACCGCGGAGGAGAAGAAATCGTGCTTGCCTTCGCACTCTTCGCGCCACATCGGCATCGCATTGACGTCAGTTCCAGCGATAGCGCGCGACAGGATCTCGTCGGGGTTCATCGCTGCGATCAGCCCGGAGATCACCGCGTTGTTCGGCAGTGCGCGGAACAGGTTCTTGTGGTGAACGAGGGTGTCGTACTTGCGCTGATCGCTGGTGTAACCGTAGGGCAGTCCAGTGATCCGGTAGTCGGCCCAGATGGAGCCGTCCCGCAGGCGCCGCAGGTTGCCGAAGATCGACACGGTGGGTTGCAGGTTCTGATCGAGCTGGTTGGCCATCAATGAGTCCTTGAAAGGTGGGGGTTGGATCAGCCGAAGAGGTCTGCCGCGGCGCTGCGCTGTTGGCCGCCGAACATGTCCGCCCATTCGTCGGTTTCACGGGGCGGGACGAACGTTGGCGACGGCGTGCGGCGGGGGCGTGATGGGTGGGCGTGGACGGGTTCTATCCCCATGTCGAGCACCTCGATCTGGGGGCGCACCGTCGAGACGGTGTTCACTGCGTGCGATTCATCGCCGGTGCTGACACTGACTGGGCTGGTGTACAGACGCGCGATGCGGTGAAGGCGGGTCCCGAACGGCACCGGTGAATAGGGCATCTTGCGCATCGCGCCGACAGCGATCGCGGTCACCGAGATGCCGACGACACCGGTCATCACCGGCTGCCCGAGGCGGGGAAGCAGGAACAGCGTCAGCATGATCCCTACGACGAGCGCGACCAGTTCGGGGATCGGGTACGGCCCGCCGGGCAGTTTCCATCGGCCGTCGAACTTCGCGATGACGATGCGGACTCGGCTGGCGCGTGTGTACCACTTGGCGACGAACATCGGCGGCGTGGCCCTACCTGGTTCCGCTGTTGGTCAGCCCGCCGATGGTGTCCTTGGAGACCACGCCGAGAGCGGGTAGTGAACCAACCAACCCGATGAGGACGACGCCGACAGCGAGGGTCTTCAGCGCGGCGGTCTTGTTGCGGCCGATGAAGTAATAGCCGGCCGACACCAGTGCGCTGCCGCCGATGAGCAGGTACACCGCGAAGGTGATGCCTTGGTTCTTGATGTTGGCGCCGATGTCCCAGATCGGCGCGGCCATGTAGGTGACCTGTGCGGCGGTGGCGCCGGAGGCGGCGCTGTCGAGAACCATGGGTGCGAGGGTGGTGAACATGTGCTAACTCCCTTCCGGAGTGCTGCTGGAATACATCGGTGGTGTGGTTGTAGTGGTGGATGGGGTGGTGGTCCGGGGCGTCGTTGACCCCGAGTCATTGGGCGCGACAATGCTGGGCGCATCGTTGATCCGATCGACCTGCCAATGGCCGCCGGCCACGGACATGACGAGCGGGAAATCCATTGGCATGAGCACGCCGCTCGCGGTCTGCATCACCGCGCGGACAGTGACCTCGATGCCGTCAGCTTTCGGTGGCACGTCCTGGGCGTTGGCGAGGTCGGAATTGGTTTGCACACGTTCAATAGCCATGGTCGTGAAACGTGGGGGCTGTGCGGCGGTCAAACCAGAGCCTGCGGCCACGTATGGAGCGAGGTCTCCCTGGCCCGTCAACATGGCACTGAGAAACCCGTAAACCGTCTTGAAAACCGGGCGATCTTCGGCGACCAATGTTGTCGTGGCGAGTTCGACGGCGACGCCCGACGGCCTGTCCGGTCGGGCGTGCGGCAGGGTGAACGCTTTGAACCTGTTCTTGGTGTCAGCAGAGATGTCGACCTGTAGCCGAATGAAGACCATCGACGCGGAGTTGGCCGCTTTCGGAATCTCGGCATCTACGACCACGGAGTAGGTCTGAAAACCGTCGAGAAAGACACCGGGAAGCGCAGAGGATGCGCGCAGTGCTCGACCGCCTGCGGGGAGTGCGGATGCGGGCACATCGCCGTCGTAGAACTGCTTGATGGCCGTGCTGTTGGACGGGTCTTTGAGGTAGGTGTCGACGAAGTGTGTGGCGTAGGCCTCGACCGCCGACATCTGATCGCGTTGGGCGATCTCATCGACCGGCTGGGGCCGGTTGATCACCAGCAGGACGACCGCTGCGATGAGTGGGATGTAGCTCGCCATGATGAACACCAGAAAGGTGCCTGTTGCGCGGGTGCGGATCTCGTCGGCGCGGATCGTGTCGCCGCCGCTGATGCGAAGGAACACCCCGTCCAGGAATCTCTGCAGGGGGCGACTCAGCATGAGATGCCCAAGGTCTGGGACTGCAGTTTTTCGAGCAGTTGCGCCGCGGATTCCCGGCGCTCGACGATGTGGGTCACCAACGCGATCGACTTCTGCTCGTTGAGCGGGTCGGCGGCAAGCTGGCTCATCAGGTCGCGCAGGTGATCGGAGTACGCGCGGACGCCGCCGGCGTTGCGGCGGATCGGCTGGGCCATGGGCTCCACGGGCAGGCCTCTCGGGGGTCGGTGGTGTTGAGCAGCCCCTTATGACCCCTGCGACCCCGAAATCCCGACAACCGCATATGTAACGAATTGATAACGCATACGCGCGTATGCGCCGCATATGTTCGCTAGATGCTTGACAAGGGGATTACGCTCGGGATCTCGGAGCTTGCGTAGAGGAATCCCGAGCGACACCCCTAGTGCAATTAGCTCGACAACTATTCGCCAACCGCATCACCGCATATGCGGCGCACACGACCTGGGCGAATACCTCCCGCACCCGCACGTACTGCACCAGCGCGTCCTCACGTGCGATTCCGCCGGCCCCGCACCGCACCTTCTGAGCATCCCCAGCAATGCACGGCGATGTCCGGCTGGCTGCGCACACCACTTCCCTGACAACCCGGTTGTCAACCCTGAAACGCCACGTCGGCAGCTTCCACAGTGACTCAGATCACAGTTTTTCCGGCCCGCTGACAACGCCCCGGCCAACCGCTCTGCAAACCCCCGCAACAACCCCCGCGGATTCCATGAACGCGTCACCAACCCGCGACGCCAAGGAATTCGATGAACACCTGGGACCACCTCGCCGAGCAGGCCCACCGCCTCCTCACCCGGCCGAGCCGCGGCGACCTCACCCCCTCCGTGACCCTCGTCCAATCACTGCACAAGCAGCCGCCGTCCTCGCCGGCCGCGATCTGCGCGCACCTGGAGACCGTCTCCGCCGCACTGCCCCAAATCGCGCGCTATGCCCGCAGCGGTGACCGCCACGCCCTCCTGATGGCCGCAGTCCTCATGCGCCACCCGCTGCGACGCATCGCCGACATGGCCGACCCCGACGGGTACCGCTCCAGTGACCGCGACGCCCGCGACAACGACACCTTGCGCATCTTCTTCGAGATCATCCGCACCGCGGGGGACCCCCAGCTGCTCAACTCGCGCTACCTCTACGGCCAAACCCTCAAGCGTGTCCTCAAGGCCCGGCCCGCCGCCGAATCCCCGGCGGTCGCCGTGCGCGTCGACCCCCACTCGGTCGTCCTCGACAAGGCCGATCTGGGCACCGACTACGACCACACCTCCACCCTGCTGCAGCAGGCCCGCGACCGCCGCATCATCACCGCCCTGGAGCACGACACCCTGCGCGCTCTCTACCTCACCTCCGACGTCTTCAGCCCCTCCACCGCAGCCCGCGTCCTGGGCGCCAACGTCAGCGCCGTCGAACGCCGCGCCCAGCGCGCGATCCGCAAGCTGTGCACCTTCTACGACGGTGCGGTCGCCGCATGATCTGCACCCGCCGCCTCACCGCACTGGCACTCGCACCCGCCGTCAGCGCCGCCCTGCTGCTGAACACCGCACCCACGGCGCTGGCCGCCAACTGCCCCGCCGTGGAGGCCATCGCCGTTCCCGGCACCACCCAGACCAACCCGAAGGCCGATCCGGACAAGCCCGTGGGCGTCCTCGGCAACATTCTGGAGCCGCTGCGTAAGAACGCACCCGTACGGATGGTCACGTACTACACGCCCTACCCCGCGACCATCGTCGGCGGCACCGACGGCGGCGGATACCGCGCCTCCAAGAACGCCGGCATCGACGCCACCAACGCCCGTCTGAAAGCTGTCGCCAGCGCCTGCCCGAACACCGTGTTCATCCTCACCGGCTACAGCCAGGGCGCTGACGTCGCCGGTGACGTCGCCGCCGCCATCGGACACAACCGCGGTGTCATCCCCGCCAACAAGCTGCTCGGCGTGGCCCTGGTCGCCGACCCCTCCCAGGCCCCCGTCGGACAACCCACCATCGGCCTGCGCGACCCCGGCATGGGCTTCGCCGGCGTCCGCTCGGGAGGGTTCGGGTCACTGCTGCAGCGCAACGGACTGCTCTCCGTCTGCGCCCCCCAGGACTACTACTGCAACCTGCCTCAGGGTGACCTCGTGATGCGCATGATCGGGCACCTCGGCTCCCAGCTCGACGCCGCCGACCCCTCCGGGTCGGCCCAGAAGCTCGCCACCATCTTCATGGGAGGCCTCATCGCCCCCGCCGCCGCCGCCATCAACCAGATCCTGCAGCTGGTCAACGATCCCAACCTGATCCCCAACCTGATCAGCCGCGGCGTCGCCTTCGCCAAGGCCCTCGCCCAGCAGCTGTTCTACCTGGCCGGCCCCCAGGTCGCCGGCGCTGCCACCAACCTCGTCAACGCCGTCACCAACGTCATCAACTTGGTGACCTCCCGTGCGTGGGCGGCCATCCCTGCCGCCATCACCACCATCGCCACCACCGCCAGTAGCGTCGGCGCCGCACTCGCCCAGATGAAGGACCGCACCACCACCATCAACGTCAGCGGCTTCGGCCCCGTCGGAGCGGGCATCTCCCAAGGGGGCGGCGTAAACATCGGCGATCTCGCCACCGCCGTGCTCAACGCCATCAGCGTCGCCACCGGCGGCGTCGGAAGCCAGTCCACCGGAATGTTCGGACCCACCTTCTCCCAGTTCTCCGCTGCCAACGTCGCCCAGGCCGTCAAGCACTACGCCGAATTCATCAAGGGTGGATTTCACGAGAACTACGCCACCACGCCACTGGACAAGGCCGGCCACACAGGCACTCAGATCGTGCAGCGCTACTTCGTCAACCAGATCAACAAGCTCGTCTGAAAGGCACCGCCCCATGACCATCGACACCGCACCCCGCGAGCGCTGCTAATGCAGAAGGGACTCCTGTACATGGACTACGGCTTATGGCTGCTCGCCGACGACACCGGCCGCATCACCCTCACCGGATGGTCGGAGACCGGCGGCGGCGACGCTGTATCCAGCGCCCCTGCCCGCACCGACCATTGGCCGGTCTACGACTTGTGCGACGGCCGCGAACAGCTGCCCGACCGCCTGCGCGAGCTGGGTCTCGATCTGGCTCCTGGAGCCGACCTCAACGACCTCGACCGGAACTGGGACGTGTACGTCCGTCACCCTGACATCGCCTCCCTGCGGAGCGCTCTCGACGGCCGGAAAGCCACCGCGAAATGATCGTCCCTATCAGCTGCGCCACACTGCGCCAGAGCGTGCTCACCACACTTTCAGTGGCCGCAGCTGAGCTGACTCACTGACACTTTCGCAGGGCTCATCGGGCCCGCCCACAGCGTTCGGCGTTCGACCATTGCGTCGCATGCGCCGACATTGCATAGGCGTCAGGTCGAGACGGGTGTCTGGGCTCGGTCACTGGCTCCTCGGCGCGCTGTCGCGGAACCCGCGTACGAGCCGCGCCACTGTGCACCACAACCGAGTTCCGGGGCCGGTTGCACACGAGTTGACGGCTCGGGTCGACCCCGCCGGATGCCGCGTGGAAGCCCGTCTGCCGTCGGTGCGCAGGCGGTGCGCCACCGCTCGCCAGCGCGCGCCAACGACCCGCGCCAAGGCCAAAGGAAACCCGGCCGCTGGGGAGGGTCGCTGCCACCTCGGGCCGACACGTGCGTCACTGTGGCCCGGCCGGACCGAGGCTGATCCCGGTGTCGTACCGCAGGCATTCGGCCGGTCCTCGGACAGCTCGTTCAGCCTCGACCCCAGCGATGAATGCGGCATCGCAGCTCGCTGCCCCCACGACTCGGCGCATCCACTACCCCCGGCCACCTCACATCGACATGTGTACACGGTGTGCTACTGCGAGCTACGCTGTGTACATGAAGAGCTACGGTGTCCGTGAACTGCGCCAGAATGCAGCCATGGTTCTACGCGAGGTGGCCGCCGGAGAAACCGTCGAAATCACCAACAACGGGCACCCCGTCGCGCAGATGATCCCCGCCGCTTACGACCCCTGGACCGCACTCATCGCCAGCAAGGAAGTCACTGCCGCCCGCCACAGTGTCACCGACATCCTCAAACGCCCGCCCCGCTCGTACCGCCAGAACGCCAGTACCGCCGCCCCACGGGACGACCGGTGATCTACCTCGACCCCACCGCCCTCATGAAACTCATTGACGAAGCGCCCGAATCCGCCGCCCTGACCGCATACCTCAGCGCACACACCGACACCCGGTGGATCACCTGCGCGCTGTCACGAGTCGAGCTGCTCCGCGCAGTGGCCGCCCTACCGAAAGAAGCCACCGGTCACGCCCACCACGTCCTGGCCGGGCTCGACACCGTGGCCGTCACCGAGCGCCTCCTCGACGCCGCCGTGGCGCTCAACCCGAGCCCCGCACGCACCGTCGACGCACTGCACATCGCCGCGGCCCTGAGCGCCGGACCACGACTGCGCACCCTCGTCACCTACGACCCCGAACTTGCCGGCGCCGCCGCCGGCCACCACATCACCACCGTCAGCCCCGGAGGAGGATCACCGTGATACGCACCCTGATCATCGCGGCGCTCATGACCGGCGCCGCGACGCACTTCCTGCACACCGACCCCTACGAGGCCTTCGGATACAGCCTCGTCCTCAGCGTCACGCTGTGGTTCTTCTGGCCCCTGCTGCGCCGCCTCGTGCGCCTGGCGCTCCGCCGTCGCCGCCGCCATAAGGCCCCAGCACGGACACCCAAGACGGCTTCGCCGCAGCTGACTCAGGTGAACCACTATCACTTCTACGGCCACGTACCCGCTGCAGCACAGCCGATGCCGCGACCCGACTACAGCCGCCCGGCCCTGCCGGTGCGCACCGAGGGCCAGAAGGCCCACGACGCGATCTACGACATCATCGACATGGACGACGACACGACACGATGAGCATGGGCACAGACAACGACGACAACGATCTGCCGATCGACCGCAGCTGGGACAACCGGCGCCTGATCCTGGCGTCGCTGGCCCCACGCTCAGCCACGCGCCCGGCCCGCCGCAGCACACCCGCTGACGGCGACAGCACCCCTCAGGCCGACTCGGACGGAACCCGCAAACCCGGTTTTCTCAGCCGCGGTATGCGGGCCTCCGGCCGTGCCGTGACCGCCGGCGGACGTGCCTTCAACAACCGGGTACCGCGGGAGAACCGCGCCCGCGTAGCCATCATGACCGTCGCCGCGGTCGCGATCCTGTTAGTCGCCCTGGCCGGCGTCAACTACCTCACCACCGACGTCAATCCACCCGCACCGGCGACGCCGGCCACCGCGGCTCCACCACCACCTCCCAGCCAGGCACCGCTCAACCGCGACACGATCCTGTCCGGGGCCACCGCCTCCGACGTCTGCCCCCGCGACCCCAACTACTCGGACGCCAACCGCGCGTTCGACAGCGACTTCAACACCGCGTGGGTGTGCACCCGCGCCAAGAACCAGGACGGGCAGCAGATCCAGATCGACTTCGGCCGGCAAGTCACGCTGACCCAGATCCGCATCATCGGCGGCTTCGACGCCACCGCACCCGACGGCACCGACCAGTGGTCCAAGCACCGCATCGTCACCAAACTCGAGGTGTACTTCCCGAAAGACCTCAGGCGGGACCCGGTGACAATCGACACCGCCGGCGCCCGCGACTGGCGATTCATCGCCCTGAACCCGCCGGCCACCGTCAGCAAATTGCTTATCCGCGTCGCTGAAACGTCTCCACCGCCCCAACCAGCAACGCCGACAAGCGAAAACACCTCACCCAACCCAGACGAAGTGACCTCAGTAGCAATGTCGGAGATCCAGTTCATCGGTATCGACGGACAGCCACCCCCGCCCTGACGGTTCGCCCACGACAGTGATGCACCGTGCATCACCGACCGGTCACGCACGGAGCACAACCGGGTCTCGCGCGTACCGTCGAAACGTGCCCACCACCAGAACTAAGCCCGCCGTGCGCGACGCCGCGTACGCGCCGATGCTGGCCACCCTGGGCACCCCACCCCAGGGCACCGGACGGGCCGTGGAAGTGAAGGCCGACGGCCAGCGCGGCACGATCGTCGTGGCCGACGGCGCCGTCACCGTGTTCTCACGCAACGGCACCGACGTCACCCGCACGTTCCCCGAGCTGTCCGGCATCGCCGCGGCGATCGGTGACCGCCGCGTCGTGCTCGACGGTGAAATCGTCGCCCTCGACGCCCAAGGGCGGCCGTCGTTCACCCGGCTGCAGCGGCGCTGGCCTCAGCAGCGCAGGCCCGGCGCGGACCTCGTACGCTCAGTTCCCGTCCGGTTCTGGGCGTTCGACATCCTGCACGCCGACGGCCACAGCGTCATCGAGCAGCCCTACACCCGGCGCCGAGACCTGCTCGACGACCTCATGGTGGTCGACAAGTCGCGGTTACTCACCGTGCCGCGCCCCATGCTCGGCGTGACCCCCTCCGACGCACTGGACGCCGTAGCCGCGCACGGGATGGAGGGTGTGGTCGTCAAGGATCTCGACTCGCCGTACCGGCCGGGGGAGCGCAGCCCGTACTGGATCAAGGTCCCGATCCGAGCCAGTATCGAGCTGACAATCGTCGGATACTGGAACGCCGGCGGCCCAGGCGGACGCACCCGCGTCGGGTCCCTGCTCGTCGCCGGACACGACCAGACCGGCGACCTGGTGGCCATCGGCCAGGTCGGCACCGGCTTCAGCGACCTCACGCGCCGGACCCTGCACGCGCAGCTGCAGCCGCTGCGATGCTCGACCGCCCCTGTCGCCAACCACGTCGACGTGCCCGGCGTGCGCTTCGTGCAGCCCCAGCTCGTCGCCGAGGTCGCCTACCGCGAGTACGTCGCGGGTCGATGGCTCCGGCACACCAGCTTCAAGGGCCTGCGGCCCTCAGATCCCAGCCAGACGCTGCTCCCGGCCCCCGCGTAGCCCCGCTACTTCTTGCGGGCCCCAGCAGCCACGGCCAGAGCCGCCACGCCCACCCACGCGAGCTTGGCGTTACCGATGTCGGCCAGGCCGGCGGTGCTGCCGGTGGTGTGCACCACGTAGAAGCCGAACACCAGGTACAGGTAAAGCACTCCGGCCAGCATCACGATGCTTGCGTTTTTCACGACGCGGTTCCCTTCGGGAAATCGCGGCAGAAGACCGCAGTCTTCTGGCTCCGCCGCTGCCGCGTAATAGGTGGCGTCACCACCTATTCCGGGGACTCACGCCCCGGTTTCCAGGGTTAGGAGTGCGAGGACCACCAGCGGTACAGGTCAGCCATCTCCGAGGTCTCGGCCTCGACAACGTTGAGCAGCAGGTCAGCGGTCGTGGTCCAAGCGATCACGGCCGTGCCGTCGCGGGTGCCGCAATACAGCGTCCCGGCCACCGACGTCGGGCTGGCGTTGCGCCGCCACGCGCCCGGCGACTGAATGTTTCCGGGGCACACGACCACCGACGACCGGCTCATCACGTCGGTGAACGCGCCCTGCAGGGCCGTCTCGTCCTCGGCAAGGGTGAACTCCGAGGACGCGGGGCCACCGGGATCGGTGTTCTGCCCGCACGACACGACGGCACGAGCGCCGGCACCGATCGGGGTCGGCTCGCAGCTGCCCGCCGGGTAACCCGACGGAAGCAGCTCGGTGAGCTGTTCCTGGGCGGCGGTATCGCCGACCGGCGCCGGCGTCGGAGCGGCCGCCGGCGGCGGGCTCATCTCCCGCCGCACTACAAGGCTGATCAGCACCGCCGCGGCCACGATCAAGACGGCGGCCACGCTCCACAGGATGACGATCGGCCGGGGCATCGAGACGCTCGGCACCGAAAGCTTCGGCGCCGAGACCTTGGGCACCGAGACCTGCGGTCGTGCGCGCCGCGGCGCCTGGTTTGGCCGGAACTCCGTGGCGTGATCGAACAGCTGCTGCCGCGGCGGCGGAACCGGCCGCGCCGGCTGCTCGACCACCGGAGCCGGCCGCGGCGGGGGCACGCGCCGCGGAGCCGGCGACGCCGGGATGGCGCGGTACGGCGCAGCCGAACCCGCGGGGGGCGCAGCACCGCGCACCGCGTCGGCCGCGGCCGCGGCGAACTCGCGAGCCGACCCGAACCGCTGCGCCGGATTCTTCGCCAACGCCTTGGCGATCACCGCGTCGAGATCCGGGGTGGCCCACGGCAGGTGCTCGGACACCCGCGGCTGGGCCTGCTGCAGGTGGGCGCGGATGGTGCCCACCACCCCGTCAGCCTGAAAGTACGGCTGCCGGCCGGTGAGCAGCCGGAAAAGGGTGCAGCCCAGCGAGTAGATGTCGGCCCGACCGTCGATCGGCTCGCCAGTGATGACCTCAGGCGCGGAGTAGGCCAACGTGGCGGTGAACGCCCCGTCCATCTCCCGGTCAACATCCTCGATCGGGCGGGCCACCCCGAAGTCGCTGAGGAACACCCGCTCACCATCACCGATCTCATCGCTGAGCAGTAGGTTCGACGGCTTCACGTCGTGATGCACAACGTTGCGCTGATGGGCGTAGTCCAAGGCCTTGGCGACCTCACCAACGATGTGAACCGCCCGATGCGGCGTCATCTCACCGGCGCGCAGGGCCTCCTCGGCATCGGTGCCGTCGACGTACTGCAGCGCGATCCACAGCTCGCCGTCGCTGGTTTCGCCGCGCCCGTACACCGACACGATGCCGGGGTGGTCGAACTGAGACACGATGTCGGCTTCGCGGATGAACCGCTCCCGGAACGCGCGATCGCGGGACAGCTCGGCGTCGAGAACCTTCAGCGCGTCGCGCCGGGGCAGGGTCGGGTTCTTCGCCAGGTACACCGAGCCCATGCCGCCGGTGCCCAGCACACGTTCGATGCGGTAACCCGCTACCACTGAGCCCACCGAGACCATGTGTTCAAGGATGCGGCATGGAGGCGGCACGGTGGGCAAAGGCTTCGTCAACGCGCCGACATGCCGCGTCGCGCGGGATTGGTGTTGCGACTCGCGCCGCCCATCCCAGGCACGCTGCCCCACCGCAGCCGGCCATCCGACCCCAGAGATGAAGCAGCCCCCGGCTGCCGTAGCTACACCGAGGGCCAGACCGACTGTCGAGGCATGAAGCCCGGAGGGCCGGTTCCTTCGCTCGCGTCAGGTTAACGCCTTCAACTATTCAGGTCGAGTAACCGCCTCCGCATCACCTGCTGCCGACGACCATGGTCTTCCAGAAACGTTTGCCGGCGTCTTCGGGCAGTTTGACCGGAGGTGCGGTGACGATGGTGGCTTCCGCATCCGGCGCGGCGACGCGAAAGCGAACCGCAGCGCCGCTACCGGCGGTGCGGAGGAGGCCCTCGCCTGCTGTGGAGATGAGCGAGGCCTCGTCGGAGCCAACGACGAGGCGCGAAGTGCTTGCGTCGGTCTGATGCGCGATCCGTTGGGCGAACGTGTCCGCGCAGTCGTCGAGGACCCCCGATTTTTCGCGGAGGCCCCCTTCAGATTCAGGGACGTCGGCGTCGAAGTACCACAGGTAGATGCCGAGCGCCGCGCCGTCGGCGAGCACCTTGCTCATGATGCTGTCGAGAGGGCGACCGTTGTGATTGGCCAGTCGCGACCGACCCTCGACGATGATGATCAGATCGCTCATCGGCGTCTGATCGGCGGAGGCGCGGCTCCGGTACTCCTCGATGGTGGATACGCCTTGTTCCTTGAGAAGGCTTCTGCGACGGTTGATTTGGTCCTGTACATCATTGATGAACGTCAGCAGACTTTTGTCACCGTCTGTGAGGTCGTTAGCGACCGCCACCACCGAGGGCGCGCGGTCAACCAGCTGATGCACAAGCTGTGGGCCCACCAGATCCACGGTGGCG
>JAGQTO010000232.1 GCA_020439025.1 Mycobacterium sp.
CATGAGCAACCCCAAAGTGAACCTCACCAAACAAGAGAACGAACTGCTCGACGAGACCTCGGAACATCGCCTGCAGTCGATGGACGCGGACGCGCTGAAAGATCTGCAGAGCCGGCTCCGCAGGGCCCGGGAGAAGAATTTCAGTCTGCTGAGGCGCCAGGGCGCGGCCCGGGTGGAGGCCGAGGGGGCCCGCGGTGCGGCCGAACCGGCCAATCAGAAGCGCGAGGACAAGGTGGATGTCCTCGCCGAGGCGCTGGCCCGGGTCACCGCGCGGCTGGAGGCCGTCAGCGACGAGGGGTAGCGCATCTGTTCAGCCGGCTGCCCACTGTTTGGCGGCGTCGAGCTGATCGAGTCCGAACACTTCCACCTCGCCGGGGATCATCCAGGCCAGTGCGTGGGTGGCGTGGACCATCCACTCCTTGTCGGTGACGACGGCGGTTCGTTTGAACGCGCGAAGGTGTTTGAGGGTGCTGAAGCCCTGTTTGATGTCGGCGAGCAGCCCGCCGGGTCCGAAACCCTCGTAGTCGGGTCCGATGACTTCGATGAAGCGGATTTCCTCGGAATCCAGCATCTGGTCGAGGGTGGGTTTGAACTGGTGGAAATCATCCGCGGTGATTCGACCGGACACCTGGATGCCGACGACACCTGCGGGCACATCCTGAAGCACTTCGATCATTGAGAACCTCCTACGCGCCAACGGTAGGCCGGTCCGGCCGCTGCGGCCAGGGCCGATGGTCCCGTCCGCCTCGAACGGTTGCGGTGTCGTACGGTGGGAGGGCCTACGGCAGCTGGCTCTGACGAGAGGACCCTCGAGTGAGGTTTTCACCAACCCGCATCATCGGTGCCGCGCTGTGCGCCATCGCGCTGCCGCTGGCCGCGACGGGGTGCGGGGGTGATTCCACCTCCGGCGACACCATCGTCATCGGCACCAAATTCGATCAGCCGGGTCTGGGGATGAAGAACCCGGACGGCTCGATGAGCGGGTTCGATGTCGATGTAGCCCGTTACGTCGCCAAGGAACTGGGCTATCCCGAGGACAAGATCGAATGGAAGGAATCGCCGTCGTCCCAACGTGAAAACCTGATCGCCAACGATCAGGTGGAGTTCATCGCGGCGACGTACTCGATCACCGACGCCCGCAAACAGAAGGTCGACTTCGCCGGGCCCTACCTGCTCACCGGGCAGAGCCTGCTGGTCAAGTCTGACAACACAGACATCGTCGGCCCGGAGTCACTGCAAAACAACAAGAAGCTGTGTTCAGTCTCGGGATCCACTCCGGCGCAACGCATCAAGGACCAGTACCCGGGCGTTCAGCTACAGCAGTACGACACCTACTCGGCATGTATCGAAGCGCTGCGCAACGGGGCCATCGACGCGGTCACCACCGATGAGGTGATTCTCGCCGGGTATGCCGCGCAGTCGCCCGGTGAGTTCAAGATTGTCGGCAAGCCCTTCTCCGAAGAGCGCTACGGAATCGGACTGAAGAAGGGCGATTCCGAACTGCGGGCCAAGATCAACGACGCGCTGGCGAAGATGGAGTCCGACGGTGCCTGGAAGGCGGCGTTCGACAAGAACCTCGGCCCGGCCGGGCTGACCGCTCCGGAACCCCCGCCCATCGACCGGTACTGAGCCGCGAACGCGATCCTGGCCCCGGTTAGTGTGCCCCGCTGAATTTGACCTTCGCGCCTAGTGTTTCTTGCGGGCGAACTCGAGGTTGCGCTTGGCCACCCGGCGCAACTGGAACATCCGGGCGGCGCTGACCAGTGCGGTGATCAGTCCGCCGCACACCGCCGCCAGCAGCATCGCCACACCCAACGGCAGACTCCAATGCCAGCGTAGGAAGGTGAACGGAGTTGCCTCCGTGTTCTGCGCGATGAAGATCAGCAACACGATCAGGATCAGGAATCCTGAGATAAGCGAAGACCACAGCGCGGCGGCCCGGGTGAATTTCACGTCCTGGGCCTGCTCGCCCGGCGAGCTACCGGTTTCCGGTTCTGCCACCACCGGTGGCGTCGGGTCACCCGGCGGGGAGTTCGGATCGCTGCTCATTGGGTCATCATGGTCGCTGCCGGGCCGGAAGGAAACCACCAATCCGGCAACGGGTAAATAACGGAGTCGGCCCGATCGGGCAGACAGGCCCCGGCGGGGTGGATATGGTCGGAGGGACGGGAGCGAAAGGACGTAGGGGTGCGACGCTGGTTGGCCGCGATGGTCCTGGCTGTCGCGCTGCCGGTCCTGAGCGCCTGCGGCAGTTCCAACCCGCTGGGCGGCGGCGAGATATCCGGAGACCTCAAGACCCTGGTCGTCGGTTCGGCGGACTTCCCGGAATCGAAGATCCTCGCCGAGATTTACGCGCAGGCCCTGACCACCAACGGGTTCACGGTCACCAAGCAGTTCGGCATCGGTAGCCGGGAGACCTACATTCCGGCTCTGCGCGATCACTCCATCGACCTGATCCCGGAGTACACCGGAAATCTGCTGCAGTACTTCGAACCCGACAACACCGTTACCACCCCCGACGAGGTGGAGTTGGCGCTCTACCGCGCACTGCCCGGAGACCTGGCGATCCTGAACCCGTCGCCGGCAAACGACAGCGACACCGTCAGCGTGACCGAGGCCACCGCGAAGAAGTGGAACCTCAAGACCATCGGCGACCTGGCCGCTCACTCGGCGGAGGTCAAGTTCGGCGGACCCTCCGAACTCCTCAAACGTGCCGAGGGCCTGCCCGGGCTGAAGGCCACCTACAACCTGGACATCGGTGCGGACAACTTCGTCGCGATCAACGACGGCGGCGGGCCGGCGACGGTGCGGGCACTGGTGGACGGCACCGTCAATGCGGCAAACATCTTCAGCACCTCGCCGGCGATTCCGCAGAACAACCTGGTGGTGCTGGAGGATCCCAAGCACAATTTCCTGCCCGGCAATGTCGTGCCACTGGCGAGTTCGCAGAAGATGTCCGACCCGCTCAAGACCGTCCTGGACGCGGTGTCGGAGAAGCTGACCACCGAGGACCTCACCGAACTCAACGGCGCGGTGGCCGGCAACTCCGGGGTGGACCCCGACGAGGCTGCCCGGAAGTGGCTGAGCGACAACGGCTTCGACACCCCGGTGGGCAGCCGATAGATGATCTCCTTCAGCAACGTCACGAAGCGCTATCCGGACGGGACGGTGGCCGTTGACGATCTGAGCCTGGAGGTTCCGGAGGGTTCGCTGACGGTGTTCGTCGGGCCGTCCGGGTGCGGCAAGACAACCTCGATGCGGATGATCAATCGAATGGTCGAGCCCACCTCCGGGGCCGTTGCCGTCGACGGCCGGGACGTCTCGACGGTCGACCCGGTCACGCTGCGCCTCGGTATCGGCTACGTCATCCAAAGTGGCGGACTGATGCCGCACCAGCGGGTGGTCGACAACGTCGCCACTGTTCCCGTGCTCAAGGGACAGTCCCGCCGGGCGGCCCGGCGTGCGGCCTACGAGGTGCTGGAACGGGTGGGCCTGGACCCCGAACTGGGCGAGCGCTACCCGGCCCAGCTCTCCGGCGGGCAGCAGCAGAGGGTCGGTGTCGCCCGCGCGCTGGCGGCCGATCCGCCGATCCTGCTGATGGACGAGCCTTTCTCGGCGGTCGACCCGGTGGTCCGCGACGAGCTGCAGGCCGAGATACTTCGGCTGCAGAGCGAACTGCACAAGACCATCGTCTTCGTCACACACGACATCGACGAGGCCGTCAAACTCGGTGACGCGGTTGCGGTATTCGGCACCGGCGGGAAGCTGCAGCAGCACGACACACCCTCGCGACTGCTGTCCAACCCGGTCAACGACTTCGTCGCGGAGTTCATCGGAACCGACCGCGGTTACCGGCTGCTGCAATTCTTCAGCGGTTCCGGACTGGATCTCAAACCCGTGGCCACGGTGAGCGAATACGAGATCGACGAGTTGGTGCTCGGCGAGAACGAGTGGCGTCTGGTGACCGGTCCGGACGGGACACCGTGCGGTTGGATCGACGCCGACGGCGTCGAATGCCACCGCGACGGGGACTCGCTGAGCGAGAGCGTCACCGCCGGCGGCTCGCTGTTCCGTCCGGACGGAACTCTGCGGGCGGCACTCGATGCGGCGCTGTCCTCGCCGGCCGGGATCGGCGTCGCGGTCGACGAGTCGGGCGTTCTGCTCGGCGGGATCATGGCCGATGACGTGATCGACGCACTCGACGAGCAACGGCAGGTTGTCGAACCGGAGTCGCCACCGTGTCCGGAGGCCGAGTCGGCACCCGGGTCCGAGTCGGGCTGAGGGCCGGTGCGGTACCTTCTCAACCACCTCGACAGCGCCTGGGCGCTGACCCTCATCCATCTGCGGCTCTCGCTCATCCCGTTGCTGCTGGGCCTGTTGATCGCCGTTCCACTGGGAGCGGTGGTCTGGCGACGCACCGCACTGCGGCGGCTGACCACGCTGAGCGCCAGCATCATCTTCACCATCCCCTCGCTGGCGCTGTTCGTGGTCCTTCCGCTGATCATCCCGACCCGCATCCTCGATGAGGCCAACGTCATCGTCGCGCTGACCCTGTACACCACCGCACTGCTGGTGCGCGCGGTTCCGGAAGCGCTCGACGCCGTGCCCGTCAACGTCCGCGACGCGGCCAGCGCCATCGGCTACACCAGGATCGGCCAGTTGCTCAAAGTGGAACTGCCGCTGGCGATCCCGGTGCTAACCGCGGGATTGCGGGTGGTCGCCGTCACCAATATCTCGATGGTGGCCGTCGGCTCCGTGATCGGGATCGGCGGGCTGGGAGTGTGGTTCACCGAGGGCTACCAGGCCGACAAGAGTGACCAGATCGTGGCCGGGATCATCGCGATCTTCGTGTTGGCAGTGGTCATCGACCTGCTCATTCTGGCCGCCGGACGGTTCATCACCCCGTGGGTACGGGCCAAGCCGAGGCGGAGGGCGTCGGCATGAGCTTCCTCCAGCAGGCCCTGGACTACATCTTCACCGCGGACAACTGGGGCGGCAGTGCCGGGCTGGGCGCCCGGATCGTCGAGCACCTGCAGTACACCGGGATCGCGGTGGCGGTCGCCGCCGTCATCGCCGTTCCCATCGGCATGGCGATCGGACACACCGGCCGGGGCTCCTTCCTGGTGGTCAGCACCGTCAATGCGCTGCGCGCCCTGCCCACCCTCGGGGTGCTGCTGCTCGGCGTGCTGATGTGGGGTCTGGGTCTGCTGCCGCCGACGGTCGCGCTGACACTGCTCGCGATCCCCCCGTTGCTGGCCGGTACCTACGCGGGAATCGCCAATGTGGATCCCAAGATGACCGACGCCGCACGGTCGATGGGGATGTCCGAGCGCAGGGTGCTGACCCGGGTGGAGGTGCCCAATGCGCTGCCGTTGATTCTCGGTGGCCTGCGCACGGCCACCCTGCAGGTGGTGGCGACGGCGACCGTGGCGGCCTACGCCAGCCTGGGCGGGCTGGGCCGGTACCTGATCGACGGCATCAAGGTGCGGCAGTTCTACCTGGCCCTGGTTGGCGCCCTGCTGGTGACCGCTCTGGCGCTGCTCCTCGATGGTCTGCTGGCGTTGGTGGTGTGGTCCTCGATGCCCGGATCCGGGCGGTTCCGGCGCCGCATGCCCCAGCCGCTGCTCGACGACGAAGTCCGCGTCGACACCGGCACCCGTAGCCGGACTCCGGACTACAGCGGCGAGCAGCCGTCCCTTACGGTAGAGGGATGGTGAAATCCAGGACGCGAGAGTGGCCGGCGATGCTGACCTGGCGGTCCCCGGACGCCTCGCGGATGGAATCGGTCCGTGTTCAGTTGTCGGGCAACCGAATCAAGGCGCACGGCCGAATCGTCGCCGGTGCCACCGAACATAATCCGGCTTTCGGCGCCTCCTATGATTTGGTGACCGACGACAGTGGAGTGACCAAGCGGCTGTCGCTCAACGTTACCCTCGCTGAGCGGGACCGGCAGATGTCGCTGTCGCGCGACGAGGAGGACATGTGGCTGGTCACCGACCAGCACGGTGAGTCCCGCGGTGCTTTCGAGGGCGCACTGGACGTCGACGTCGTGTTGAGCCCGTTCTTCAACGCGCTGCCGATCCGGCGGACCGGCTTGCACCGCGTCGCCGAGTCGGTGAAGCTGCCGGTGGTGTACGTCTACCTGCCCGAGTTGACCGTGGCCCCGGCCACCATCAGCTATGCCAGTTCCGGTCCGGAGTCCGGCGAGGGGATCAAGGTGCACTCACCGGTCGCCGACACCACCGTGGTCGTCGACGACGACGGGTTCATCATCGAATACCCGGGCCTGGCAGAGCGGATCTGATCACCGAGCCGGAGCGGCCGGCGGCGGCGAGGCGCTCCCGCCACTGCGGTTCGCCGAGCGTGACCCCGACGAGGTCGGGGCGGGCGAAGGTGTCGAATCCGATCCGCGCGGCGTGGCCGGCAGCAACGAGTTCGGCCACCGACCCGCTGTCGGCCAGTGACGCGCGGGCTTTCCTCAGCATCTCCAGAGCCCGGTCGAGGGCCGGGATCAGCTGATCGGAGTTGGCCTCGCACATCGCGCGAACCAGTTCCGGGGCGGTGCCGGCCACCCGGGTGCCGTCCCGGAAGGAACCGGCCGCCAGCGCGAAGGCCAACGGCACGTCGGCGGCGGTGGCGGCCAGCGTCTCGGCGAGCAGATGCGGAAGATGGGAGATCGCCGCCGCGGCCCGGTCGTGCTCATCGGAGGTGGCGGGCACCACGACGGCCCCGCAGTCCAGGGCCAGATGCATCACCTGCGCGAAGACCCGGGTATCGACATGGGCGTCCACGCTGACCACCCATGGGGCGCCGACGAACAAGGCGGCGTCCCCGGCCTGCCAGCCGGACTCCGCGGTGCCGGCCATGGGGTGCCCGCCCACGTACCGGTCGAGCAGATCCGCCGCGGCCACCGCCTCACGCACCGGTGCCTTGACGCTGATGACATCGGTGAGCGGACAGCCGGGGGCGAACTCCGCGACCTGGCCGAGCAGCTCGGGCACCGCGGGCATCGGAACCGCCACGGCGATCAGGGCCCGGCGCTCGGCGGCCCGGTTCAGCACCCGGGTCAGATCGGTGTCGGCGGCGTAACCGTCCGCGCGTGCGGCCGCCGCGCCGTCGGCAGAGCGGTTGTATCCGAACGCTTCGCGTCCCGCGGCTACCGCGGCGCGCAGCACCGACCCGCCGATCAGTCCCAGACCGAGCACGCACACGGGTGTTTCGTCCACGCATCAC
>JAGQTO010000233.1 GCA_020439025.1 Mycobacterium sp.
GTCGTACTACGCGGACTTCGAAGGCGTCATGGCGTTTCTGCAGTGGCTCATTTAGTGGTCCGGCTCCGAGCTGATGATAGAGTGCTACGATGCGTTCATGCGTGACGTGCCGTGGCCGGAGTGCGACGGCACCAGGCTCAAGCCGGAGATCCTGGCGGTCACACTGGCCGCGGGGGAGCGCGGGGCCAAATCCATCGCCGAGGTGTGCGAGTTGTCCATCGCCGACTGCTCGACGTTCCTCAACGAATTGACTCTCGGACCGCGCGAACAGGCGATTGCCGGGCAGGTACTCAAGGAAGTCCAGTCCCGGCTGGGTTTCCTGCTCGACGTCGGCCTGGACTATCTGACCCTGAGCCGGGCAGCGGGGACGCTCTCCGGCGGGGAGGCGCAGCGCATCCGCCTGGCCACCCAGATCGGCTCCGGTCTGGTCGGGGTGCTCTACGTGCTCGACGAGCCGTCCATCGGCCTGCACCAGCGGGACAACCGCCGTCTCATCGAAACTCTCACCCGACTGCGGGACCTCGGCAACACCCTGATCGTCGTCGAACACGACGAGGACACCATCGCCCACGCCGACTGGATCGTTGACATCGGGCCGGCGGCCGGCGAGCACGGCGGGCGGGTGGTGCACAGCGGGCCCTACGCCGATCTGCTGGCCAATCCCGACTCGATCACCGGGGCGTTCCTATCCGGCAAGCAGAGCATCGAGGTGCCGGCAATGCGGCGCCCGGTGGACCGGAAACGGCAGCTCACGGTGGTGGGCGCCCGGGAACACAATCTGCGGGGAATCGACGTGGCCTTCCCGCTCGGTGTGCTGACCGCCGTCACCGGGGTCTCGGGGTCGGGGAAGTCCACCCTGGTCAACGACATTCTCGCCACCGTGCTGGCCAACAAACTCAACGGCGCCCGGCTGGTACCGGGGCGGCATACCCGGGTCAACGGCCTGGATCACGTCGACAAGCTGGTGCGGGTCGACCAGTCGCCGATCGGGCGTACCCCGCGGTCCAATCCGGCCACCTACACCGGCGTGTTCGACAAGATCCGCAGCCTGTTCGCCGCCACCACTGAGGCCAAGGTCCGCGGTTATCAGCCCGGCCGGTTCTCCTTCAACGTCAAGGGCGGCCGCTGCGAGGCCTGCTCCGGCGACGGCACCATCAAGATCGAGATGAACTTCCTGCCCGACGTCTACGTCCCCTGCGAGGTCTGCCAGGGGGCCCGCTACAACCGAGAGACCCTCGAGGTGCACTACAAGGGCAAGACGATCTCGGAGGTGCTCGACCTGTCCATCGAGGACGCCGCGGAGTTCTTCGAGCCGATCAGCAGCATCCACCGCTATCTCAAGACGCTGGTGGACGTGGGTCTGGGTTACGTTCGTCTGGGCCAGCCCGCTCCGACGCTGTCCGGCGGCGAGGCGCAAAGGGTGAAACTGGCGGCCGAACTGCAGAAGCGCTCCACCGGCCGCACGGTCTACATCCTCGACGAGCCGACCACTGGCCTGCACTTCGAGGACATCCGCAAGCTGCTCAAGGTCATCAACGGTCTCGTCGACAAGGGCAATTCGGTGATCGTCATCGAGCACAATCTCGACGTCATCAAGACCGCGGACTGGATTATCGACATGGGGCCCGAGGGCGGAGCAGGCGGCGGGACCGTGGTGGCCCAGGGGACGCCCGAGGAGGTGGCTGCCGTCGAGCAGAGCTACACCGGCGGTTTCCTGGCCGACCTGCTCGAGCCACCCGCACCCAAGCGATCGTCGCGACGGCGCCGCGTCAGCGCCTGATCAATCCCTAACCCAGACCGAGATGTAGCCGAGGGGAATCCCGGTCCGGCCCGCGATGCACTCGCGGGCGGCCAGTTCGACCGCGGCGCGGGTGGGCGCCCAAGTGCTGTCACTGATTTCGGGAATCCGGATGGACCAACCGCCGACTTCCTGACCGATTTCGATTTCGAAGCACTGGCCGGCGACAGCGGGCAGCACACGGTGCGAGCGTGGGCCGCGGTGGGCGTGCGCCGAAAGACGGCGAGTCCGGTGGTGAGTGCGCATCATCCGCTCTCCAGGGGTGTTTCGGGCGCGGATGAAACTACCCCGCCGCTGTCCACAGACCAAATCCCGGCGACCGGTGGACCACTGGCTATGCTCCGAGCCATGGGAGTAGCGGTAATCGTGCGGCGTGCGGGGGTTGTAGCTGCCACAGCGGGAGCGGGAGCCCTGATCGGGTTCGCAACCGCTGCGCCGGCCTCGGCTGCACCGGCGGACACCTCGTCCCGAACCGCCGATTCAGCCTCGCCTCCGCGCCGTTCGGCAGCCGGTCCGGCCAGCGACCGGTCCGCGAAGTTGGCCGCCCGCCCGGTGTCCGGTGCATCTTCCCGGTCGGTGCCGCGCCCGGCCGCGACAGCTCGGCCGTCTGCTGCCGTGCCAACGGTGAGCGCCGCCGATCTGCACGTGCCGGTGTCGATGGAACCGGTGGCGGAGGCCGCCGCCGTCCAGGTCACCCGCCGAGACGCCCGGCCGCGCCGGGCCGCCCGGACGGGCGTCAGTGGAGTCTTGTCGGTCCCCGTGCCGTCCACCCCGGCGGCGTCCACCCCGGCCTCCTCCACTTCGGCGCCGGGTCCGATCGCGAGGTTTCTCGGCGGTCTGTTCCCCTGCGATCCCCGCGGCCGGCTGATCACCATCTACAAGGGCACCCACTTCGCCATCCCGAACAGCTTCGGCTTCTTCATCCAGCAGGTCACCGGTACCGGCACCTTCACCGCCAACACCGTCTACGACCTGAAGGACGAGGACCAGTTCGACTGGAACAAGTTCACCGGGATTGCCTTCACCCCGCTGGAACCCGACCGCGACTCGGCGATGGTTGGCTGGCGGTACAACCTGGTCTCGCGGGAGTTCGAGATCGCCCCGTTTTACAACGTCGACAAGGTGCGGATCCTGCCGAAGAATCCGGCCGAGGTGATCTCCGTTCCCGCCGACGAGACCTTCGAGTTCCTCGTCGACTACACCGGGGTCACGTTGACCTACGGCGACAAGACGATATTCAAGCCGTACCCGGAAGGCTTGGTCCCCAACGTGTGGACCGCGGCCCGGGTGAGCGGCTGGTTCGGGGGCAACGAGGTGGCACCGCGAACCGTCTCGTACTACCTCAAGCTGACATGAGAACGATCTCCCACCTCTGGCCCGCCACATAACGCACCGATATGAAGAAACCGATGTTGATCGGGCTCATCGCG
>JAGQTO010000234.1 GCA_020439025.1 Mycobacterium sp.
CCGACCTCCGCTCAAGCAAATTTATAAATACTCCGTGACGGACCCGGATCAGAAGATGCTGTAGCCCCCGTCGATCACCAGGGTCTGGCCGGTGACGTAGCCCGATCCAGGGCCGGCCAGCCACACCGCCAGCGCCTCGTAGTCGTCGGGCGCACCCCAGCGACGCAACGGGACCCTCGGCAGAATCTTGGCCTGGGCAGCGGGGGAGGACAGCAGGTCCTCGGTCATGGCTGCCTGTGTCCATCCGGGAACGATCGCGTTGACGCGGACGCCGTCGCGGGCGAGTTCCACGGCAAGCCCGCGGGCCATCGCCGTCAGTGCCGCTTTGGCGGCCGCGTAGTGGGTCGAAAACGGCAGGCCTTCGCTCATCGACACGCTGCTGGTGAAGACGATCGAACCGGTGTGCCGGGCTTTCATGTGCCCGGCGACGGCGCGCACGGTGTAGAACTGCCCGTCGAGGTTGACCGACATCACCCGTCGCCACTCCTGGGTCGACATCTCGTCGATGGGCGCCGGTCGGCCGGGTACGCCGGCATTGGCGAACAGGGAGTCGATTCGCCCGAAGGTCTCCAACGTCTGCGCCGTCCCTGCGGCGACGGATTCCTCGTCGGCCACATCGACGCCGAAGGCCGCCACCGCCGCCCCCGAGCCGGCACCGGTCAGCTCGGCGACCGCGGCGTCGTTGTTGGCTCGGTTGGTGCCCCAGATCGCCACTGCCGCGCCGGCGTTGTGCAATCCCCGGGCCATCCCGAGACCGATTCCGCTGTTACCTCCGGTGACCAGTGCCACGTGTCCGGTGAGGTCGTGCCAGTAGGTCATGGCCGTCCTTTCTTGCTAGATCATGTCTTTCGCGGTGAGCCAGCGCATGATCGGCCAGCCGATGAACACCGGCAACCAGGTGGTGAGGATCCGGTAGAGCAGCACCGAGGGAACACCGACCGCGGCCGGAACCCCGAAGGCGGCCAGTCCGCCGATGAGCGCGGCCTCCACCGCCCCCACGCCGCCGGGTGTCGGGGCGGCAGAGGCCAGGGTGCCGCCCACCATGGTCACCACCGTCACGGTGACGAACGTGGCGTTCCCGCCGAACGCCTCGACGCTGGACCACAGCGTGAGGGCCGCCCCGAGAGTCGTTACCGCACAACCTAATACGATGATCGCGAAACGTTTCGGCTCGCGAACCAATTCGACCAGGTCGCTGCCCACCTCGGTGATCTTGGGCCGGACTGCGGTCTCCAGCCAGTGCCGCAGTTTCGGGACGAACAGGAAGGCGCCTACCGCGCCGAGGGCGAGACCGCCGATCAAATACAGCAGGGTGACCTTCGGGACGAAGTGCGAGAGGTCGGTCGCGGCGCCGGCGGCGACGCTGAAGAAGATCAGCAGTGCGATATGGGTGATCACCTGAACCGCCTGCTGCACGGCCACCGCCGCGGTAGCACGGACGGTTCCCAGTCCGGCCTTCTGCAGGAACCGGGTGCTCAGTGCCAGGCCGCCCACCCCGGCCGGGGTGGTGGTGGCGGCGAAGGTGTTGGCGAACTGCAGGACCACCAGGTGCCGGAAGGAGACCACCTCACCTGCGCACGCCCAAAGACCGGCCGCCGCACCGACATACGTCGATGCCGATACCGCCAGGCCGAGTAGCGCCCACCACCAGTTGGCGGTGCGGAGTTCGTTGAAGAAGGCCGGCACCGTGCTAATGAACGGGTAGGCGACGTAGACCAGGGCGACCAGCAGGACCAACTGGATGACCTGCTTGCGGGTGAACCGGGTGATGGTCTCGGTCTGGATCGCCTCGGCCCCGGTCTGCAGTTTGACCTCGTCGCGGGCTGCGGCCAGGACGGCCTTGGGGTCGCTCATGCTCTTGAGGATGCGGGGCGGCACCGCCGTTCGGGTGAGCCGGCGTGAGGCGTCGAGCACCTTGTCGGTGCCCAGTACCTCGATGGCCGCCCGGACGGCGTCGTGGGCGCCGAACCGGTCGGCGGTGGTGGCCAGCAGTTGGGCGACGTCGGCCTGCAACTGTTCCTCGGACGCCCCGTACTCGGAGTTGCCGAAGCCGCCGAACGCCGCCCGGCCGGCGTCGACGGTGATCTCGCTCGATCGCATGTCACCGTGGGAGATCTGGTGACGGTGCAGCACACCCAATGACTCCCACACCGCCGAGACCGCGCCGTCGTCGTCGGCGGCCTCGCTCAGCGGGGTGCCCCGGGGGTGGGTGTGCGCGAACACCGTCCAGCCCCGCTCCAGCGTGGCCAGGCCCAGGGTCTCGGTGTTGGCGACGCCGAGGTCACCGACGGCGATGACCATCAGTGCGCGATGTTCCACGGCGCGGTGCAGTGAGGCCTGCAGCGGCCCGGTCTCCTTGTCGCGCAGCACCAGCCAGCGCCAGAACTGCCTCAGCGCGCCGCCGCTGCGCTGGTTGGGTCCGTACAGTTCGACGACGGCGTCGCGGCCGGTCTCGTCGGTGGCCGACAGCTCCAGCGGCCCGTGCCCGGCGGGGCGTACGACCGTCAGTGCGTCGGTGACGAATCCGCGGCGCGCCAGCGCCCGGACCGCGCCGTCGAGGGGAACCTCCAGCGCCGGTGTGCCGACCACCAGCACCACCAGGGCGCCGACGAACCAGCCCACCGCCAGGCCCAGCAGCGACCTGGCCGGCACCACGGCGCTGACCACCAGGTGGATCGGAACGAACGCCAGCAGCAGCGCCCACCACCAGCGCCGCCACCGGGCGGGCAGCCACGGGCCGGAGACCGTCAGCACCGCCGCGAGCATCGCGATCCAGCGGGGGTCGTCGAGGAACTGCGACAGCATTGTCGACAGGCGTTCGGAGAGGTCCAGGTGCCAGCGCGGCGCGGCCACACCCTCCCCGGTGATCGACAGCGAGAGCACCGCGATGAAACCGGCGGCCCCGTAGGCGCCCAACAGCTTCCACTGCCGGCCGGCGATGAGCCCGATCAGGATCACGAACGGCAGCGCGACGATCGCGATGCCGTAGGCCAGGTACACCAGGTTCGACTGGGTTGGGGTCAGGACTCCGACGATGCGCGAGATGGAGGTCTCCAGGCCGACCCAGTCGCTGCGGGTGATCAGCGAGCTGAAGATCACGATGACCAGGAACAGCGTGGCCAGCGCAAGCCGGAAGATGTCGGTGGTGCGCTGGGTCAGCGGCAGCAACAGGTCACCGGAAACGGTGATCTCGCGTCCATCGACTCGCACGATTGAGAACCTACGTCAGATGCCGCCCCACCTGGGTCAGCCGGGCGGTAGGGGCATCTCCGGCATGGTTGTCTCGGGCAGGGGCGTCTCCGGTGGCGGGATGGGGCCGCCGAACTCGTCGAGCGCGGTTTGTCCGAGCAAGGCGCCCGTAAGGGCTCCGTCCTGGTACATCTCGTGCAACCGGCGTAGGAAGGAGATTCGCCCGGTTCCCGGGTCCTCCCGGGTGGGGCCGATGCCCGCGGCGGGTATGCCCTCGCCCGGTGCGGCGGGTTCGGCGTTCAGGGCCACCAGGTAACCGGGGTCGAAGGGGTTGAGGCTGGGGACGGCCGCCCCGGCGGGGCCTCCGGGAGCGGCGGGGGCGGGGTTCTGGCCCAGCAGCATGTTGATGCCGTAGGCCGACAGGTCGGGCAACCCGAACGGACCGGCCGACGTGCTGCCCGCCTGGGCCAACGGGTTGCCGATCCCGGAGGGCGGCGGGGCCGGCACGGTCGTCACCAGCGGCGCAGGCGGGGGATCGACGGGAGCAGGATCGGGTTCGGCGGCGGCGGGGGCGGCCCAGACCACGGCGCCGGCCAGCAGGCCGGCCCCCAGCGTCCACAACCGCCCCGCAGATCCCATGCGCCCAGACCTTATTTGCAGAGCCCGATGAGCGTCGCGGTGGTCTCATCGGCCGCTGTGAGCCGGGCGGCCTGCTCCGGGTCGTTGTTGTTCATCCCGGCCAGGTAGTACTGCGCGATCGTCTGCAACTGGTCGGCGAAGGTGGTCAGCGGTTCGGCCAACTCTGGGGGAGTGTTGGACGGCAGGGTGTCCCGCAAATACGCGGAACCGCCAGCCATCGCCAGCCGCGCGTTGGCCGCGACCGCGTCCTGGGCGGCCGGCTCGGGCCCCAGGTCCTTGCGGGACTGCAGCGCCACGCCTTTGCTGACGAGGAAGAAAGCGTTGCAGGCCGTGGCCTTGGGATCGGCCGCGGCCGGATTGCCGGGCGGCTCGGGAGTCGGCTTGAGCAGCGCCCATACTGCCGCGGCCGCCGCGAGCAGGGAGACCATGATCGCGATCGAGGCCATCCAACGGGCCGGGCCCGGACGTTCCGGCGCGGGTTCGCCGGGGTCGGGCAGAGATTGCGACATGGCGACGATGCTACGCGTAGTCTGGGAGGCGGGAAGTGGGGCGATGATGACGAGCCGGTGGCAAATGCTGGTCCGCGTAGCGTGCTCTTGCGTGCTGACGGCGGGGGCGGTGTGGCTGGCCCCCCAGGCTGCCGCACAGGATTGTGCGCCGGGCTTCGAGCGCAATCCCTACACCCCGGAGTGCCTGGCGCCGGTCAACACTCCCACCGTCAACGGGGTTCCGTGCGTGCCCAGCAACCTCGGACTGTGTTCGTCGTTCCTGCAGAACCAGCAGCCCGCGCGGGTGCCCCGAACCTCAATCGGATAGCACCTCAGTCGGGTAGCGCGCGACCGACTAGGAGTGCGTCACCGTCTTGTTGAGCAGCCGCTGAACCCAGTTCGGTGACACCTGCGCGATTCCGGCGAACATCTTGGTCTGCCGCCCGACCGGGTAATGCACCTTGGGCAGCCGGGTCCGGCCCGGGTGGGTGGCCGCGTAGATCTCCTCGGCGACGTCCTGCGCGCTCAGGTGCACACCCAGCGTCTTGGAACTGGCGGTCTCGAGTCCGTCGACCATCGCGGTGGCGACGAACAGCGGCCACATCGCGATGACCCGGATGTCGTGGCGGCGCCATTCCAGTTCCAGGGCCTCGGTCAGCCCGCGGACGGCGAACTTGGTGGCCGAATAGGTGGCCAGTTCGGGCTGGCCGTAGATGGCCGAGGCCGAGCAGAGGTTGACCACCTGTGCGCCGGCGGTGTCGCGCAGGTAGGGGAACGCGGTGTGCATCCCGGCCATGGTGCCGTAGACGTTGATGTCGACCATCTGCCGCTGGGTGGCCAGTCCGATGTCCTCGAAACGTCCGGAACTGAGCACCCCGGCATTGTTGACCAGGATGTTCAGCCGCCGGGATTCGCCGGTGAAGGCCTCGAGTCGTTCGGCCCAGCCGGCCGCGTCGCTGACGTCGAGCCTGCCGATCGCCACCTCGCCGCCCAGCGAGGTGATCTCCTCGCGCAGCGCGGCCAGACCGGCCAGGTCGATGTCGTAGGCGCCCACCCGGTAGCCGCGACGGGCGAAGGCCACCGCGGTGGCTCGGCCGATCCCGGCGGCAGCCCCGGAGATGAAGATCGTCGGTGTGGCCTCAGGCATGGTTCTTGTCTACCTGCTCGCGGCCTTGCCGGCGATACCAGTCGATGAGATCCGGGCGGTCGATCGCGCGGGGGTCCAGTGAGACGTCGGTGTGTCCGGCCAGGATCGCGGTGACCGGGACTTCGAGCTTCTTGCCGGTGCGGGTGTGCGGGATTCCGGGGGCTGCGATGACGTCATCGGGGACGTGCCGTGGCGAGAGCCGGGTGCGGATCTGCGACCTAATGGTGTCAATCAGCGCGTCGTCGAGTTCGCGCCCCTCGGTCAGGGTGACGAACAGCGGCATCCAGTATTTCCCGCCGGGCTGGTCCACGCCCAGAACGAAGGCCTCGGTCACCTCTTCGAGGCCCTCCACCACCTCGTAGATATCCGCCGACCCCATCCGGATGCCGTTGCGGTTGAGCGTCGCGTCGCTGCGGCCGTGGATGATCAGCGAACCCCGCTCGGTCAGGGTCACCCAGTCGCCGTGGCGCCACACGTCCGGCGCCGGACCGTCGGCCCATTCGTGGTCGAAGTAGGCCGCGCGGTAACGGGATCCGTCCGGGTCGTTCCAGAATTGCACCGGCATGGACGGCATCGGGGTGGTGATCACCATCTCGCCGACCCGGCCCACCAGCGGCTCCCGCTCCGGTGACCAGCTGTGCAGGTCCACGCCGAGGTAGCGGGTGGCCAGTTCGCCCGGTCTGGCCTCGACACCGGTGGTGCCGCCGGCGAAGGCGGTCACCACATCGGTCCCCCCGCTGATCGAGCTCACCTCGACGTGCTCGCCCACCTCGGCCTTGACCCACTCGAACAGGTCGGCCGGGAGTGGGGAACCGGTGCTGCCCAAGGCTCTCAACCTGCTCAGGTCGTGCTGGGCGCCGGGATGCAGCCCCGCCTTGCGGGAGGCCAGCAGATGTCCCGGACTGGTGCCGAAGAAGCTGACGGCCTCGGTTTCGAGCAGCTGCCAGAGCCGATCGGCGTCGGGGTACATCGGGTGGCCGCTGTAGCCGACGATCGTCGCCCCGCACAGCAGCCCGGCCAGGCGGAAGTTCCACATCATCCAGCTCAGTGCGGTGTGCCAGAAGAAGACGTCG
>JAGQTO010000029.1:0-2429 GCA_020439025.1 Mycobacterium sp.
GCTGTTCTCCGACGCCCGGTACCTCACGGCCACCCTGACGGGGGGCCGGCCGTGAGCCGCACCGACGACGACACCTGGGATCTGGCCTCCAGCGTGGGAATGACGGCCACCATGGTGGCCGCCGCGCGTGCCCTGGCCACCGGGGACGACCGCCGCCTCATCGACGACCCGTTCGCCGGACCGCTGGTGCGCGCGGTGGGCATCGCGTTCTTCACCGACCTGCTCGACGGCCGGATCGACGCCTCGGCGCTCGGGGACGGTGGTCCGGAACGGCTGCGGGCCATGATCGCCGGGATGGCCATGCGGACCCGGTTCTTCGACGACCACTTCACCCGGGCCGGCGAATCCGGGATCACCCAGGCGGTCATCCTCGCCTCCGGACTGGACTCCCGGGCCTACCGGCTGTCCTGGCCGCCGGCGGCGGTGGTCTACGAGGTCGACCGGCCCGCCGTCGTCGAGTTCAAGACGGCCACACTGGCCGGACTCGGCGCCCGGCCGGCGGCGCAGGTGCGCACCGTCGGCGTCGATCTGCGCGGCGACTGGCCGGCCGCGCTGCGGGACGCCGGCTTCGACCCGGCGCTGCCGACCGCGTGGCTGGCCGAGGGCCTGCTGATCTACCTGCCACCGGACGCCCAGGACCGGCTCATGGAGACCGTCACCGCGCTGAGCGCGCCCGGCAGCGCCGTGGCGACCGAATATGTGCCCGGCATCGTGGACTTCGACGCCGACCGGGCACGGGAGATCACGGCGAACCTGCGCGAGCGCGGCCTGCAGCTCGACATGGCATCGCTGGTCTACCCCGGTCCGCGGCGCCCCGTCATGGACTACCTAGGTGCCCTGGGCTGGCAGGTGAGCGGGACACCGGACGCCGAATTGTTCGCCGACGCCGGTCTGCCAGCACCCGAGCGCGGCGACGACGACCCACTCGGTGAGATCGTCTACGTCCGCGCCACCCGCTGACTCAGAACCGCACCTCCCCGGTCCAGAGGGCGCTCGTCAGGCTCTGGGGGCGTTGGTCCAGCAGACCGCTCACCGCGCCGGCAAGCAGGGCGACGGCGGCGTCGGACGCCGACGCGGCCGCCGGCTGCGAGGACTCCCTGGGCCGCAGGTAGTCCAGCAGCGACGATCCCGGATAGTTCGCCAGCCGAACCTCGGCGTCGGCGTCCAGACCCGCGAGCATCTTGGCCCGGCGAACGGCGGTCCGCAGCCCGCCCAGCTCGTCGACCAGGCCACGCTCGAGGGCGTCCGCGCCGGTCCACACCCGGCCCTGGGCGACCGCCTCGACCTGCTCCACCGACATCTTCCGCGCCTGCGCGACCCGGGCGACGAAATCGTCGTAGAACAGGTCCGCCTCGGCCTCGACCATGGCCTGCTGCTCCGGGGTGAACGGGGTGTTGGCCGACCATGCGTCGGCGTTGGCATTGGTGCGCACGGTGTCCGAGCCCACGCCGAGCCGCTCCTTGAGTTCGCGGGCCACCAGCTTGCCGGTGACCACCCCGATCGAGCCGGTGATGGTGCCCGGGTTGGCCACGATCGCGTCGGCGGACATCGACACGTAGTACCCGCCGGAGGCGGCGACCGCGCCCATCGAGGCCACCACCGGCTTGCCCGCCTCGCGGAGACGGCACACCTCCCGCCAGATGGTCTCCGAGCCGGTGACCGACCCGCCCGGGCTCTCGACGCGCAGCACCACCGCCTTGACGTCGTCGTCGGCGGCGGCCTCGCGCAGGGCCGCGGCGATGGTGTCCGCGCCGGCGCCGGAGCGCGACAACGGCAGCAGTTGCGGACCGCCCCGGCCGCTGACGATCGGCCCGGCCAAGCTCACCACGGCGATGGTCGGATCCGCCTTCCGGCCGGGCAGCGACGGGCCTTTGGAGCGGGTCTGGGCATAGCGGGACAGGAACAGCCGCGGCGGGGCGTCGGCGGAGTCCGGGTCCGCGCCGGAGTCCTTCATCGCCTCGCAGCCGACCAGTTCGGCGATCCTGCGGTAGGCCTCGTCGCGGAAACCGATCCGGTCCACCAGGCCCGCCGAGACCGCGTCGTCGCGCAACAGCGGCGCCCGGTCGGCCAGCGCATCGAGGTCGGCCGGCTCCAGCTTGCGGGACTCCGCGATGCCCTGCCACACCTGGGCGCGCAGACTCTCGACCAGACCGGTGTCGGCCTCCCGGTGGGCGTCGGTGTAGCGATCCTTGGTGAACATGTTGGCCGCCGACTTGTACTCGCCGCGGGCCACGAACTGGGCTTCGATTCCGGCTTTGTCCAGGGCGTCGCGCAGGAACAGCGCGTTGGTGGCGAAACCGATCAGCCCCACGGTGCCGGAGGGCTGCATCCACACTTCGCCGAAGGCCGAGGCCAGGTAGTAGGACAGCGTGCCGGGGAAGGTCTCGGCCCAGGCCAGCGAGGGTTTGGCGGCGGCGAAGGCGCTGATC
>JAGQTO010000029.1:2532-5506 GCA_020439025.1 Mycobacterium sp.
CGCAGCAGCAGCGGCCGGCCCGCGCCGGTGACCAGGCGCACGGGGTCGAAGCCGGCGGTCTCCGGCGGCACGGACTGCAGGTTCGCCTCGAGGATGCAGCCGCCCGGCACGCCGTGGTGGCGCACGGTGTCGACCCGGCGGATCAGCCCGGGAACGTCCAGGCCCGGCAGGCTGGGCAGAAGGGAGCGCATGCCCGCAAGGTTACGTTCGCCGGGGGCCCGGAGGCGAATGGCCCGGGCGGCGATCAGCCGGGCTGCAGGTCGGCGACGATCTGCGCGGACACCCGCGCATAGGGGTGCACGTCATCGGCGACCGCGGCCTCCGCCGCGTTCTGCCAGCGCCACTGCCGGTGCTGGTCGGTGGGCAGCGTGTCGGGGTCCGGCGAATGATCAAGACGCACCAGGTGCGGCAGGTTCACGTAGTGGGTCGAGACGACGTCGCTGTAACCGCTGTCCGGGTAGAAGTGATCCCAGGCGCCCAGCAGACGGGCCCCGGCCACGAGATCCTCGGGCAGGCCGAGTTCGTCCCGCCCGACCCGGGCCAGCGCGTCGGGCAACGCCTCGTTCTTCCGAACCCGTCCACCCGGGGTGAACCACCAGTCCCGGGCCGGTGTCCGGCGGCGCAAACCGAGCAGCATCTGCCCGGCGGGGTTCAGCACAATCCAGTCCACCGACACCAGCGGCAGGGCCTCGACGGCCCGGGTGAAGTCAGCTTCGGAAAGCCAGCCGTGCGCCTGCATGGTCGCGCGGAGGGTCAGCCCTACAGCTCGGTGGTCGAACCGCCCGCCGCGGTGATCTTCTCCCGCGCGCTGTCGCTGAACTTGTGGGCACTCACATTGACCTTGGCCGAGAGCTTGCCGTCGCCGAGCACCTTGACCAGGGTGTTCTTGCGAACCGCACCCTTGGCTACCAGGTCCTCGACGGTGACGTCCCCGCCGGCCGGGAAGAGCCGGTTGATATCGCCGACGTTGACCACCTCGTAGGAGGTGCGGAAGCGATTCTTGAAGCCCTTGAGCTTCGGCAGCCGCATCTGGATCGGCATCTGGCCGCCCTCAAAGCCCACCGGCACGTTCTTGCGAGCGCCGGTGCCCTTGGTGCCGCGACCGGCGGTCTTGCCCTTGGAGCCCTCACCGCGACCGACGCGGGTCTTGGCCTTCTTCTCGCCCTTGGCGGGCCGCAGGTCGTGCAGCTTGATAACGCTCATTGTCAGACCTCTTCAACTTCGACGAGGTGATGCACGACGTTGATCAGCCCGCGGGTCTGCGGGGTGTCCTCGCGGATCACCGACTGGCGAATCTTGCGCAGGCCCAGCGTGCGCAGGGACTCACGCTGCTTCCAGCGGGTCCCCACGGTGCCGCGGACCTGAGTGATCTTGAGTTCGGCCATTGTTCCTACACGCTTCCTTCACGCGCGGCCGCAGCGGCAGCCGCTTCGCTCTCCCGCCGCGCGCGCAGCATGCCCGCCGGCGCGACGTCCTCGATCGGCAGGCCGCGCCGGGCGGCCACCTCCTCGGGCCGCTGCAGCATCTTCAGCGCGGCAACCGTGGCGTGCACCACGTTGATCGCGTTGTCGCTGCCGAGCGACTTGGCCAGCACGTCGTGCACGCCCGCGCACTCCAGCACGGCGCGGCAGGCGCCGCCGGCGATGACACCGGTACCGGGGCTGGCCGGGCGCAGCATGACCACGCCGGCGGCGGCCTCGCCCTGCACCGGGTGCGTGACGGTGCCGCCGATCAGCGGAACGCGGAAGAAGTTCTTGCGGGCTTCCTCCACACCCTTGGCTATCGCGGCCGGCACCTCCTTGGCCTTGCCGTAGCCCACGCCGACCAGGCCGTGCCCGTCACCAACGATGACCAGGGCGGTGAAGCTGAACCGACGGCCACCCTTGACCACCTTGGAGACGCGGTTGATCGTGACCACGCGCTCGAGGTACTGGCTCTTCTCCCCGCCGTCACGGCCGCCGCGGCCACCACGGTCGTCGCGCCGGCCCCTGCCGCCACGATCGCCGCGATCCCCGCGGTCGCCGCCGCGCTGCTCATCGGTTCGAGTGCCCGCCGAGGGCCCGCCGGTCGCCGGAGCCGCCTCCGTCGCGGGAGCGGTCGTCTGCTCCGCCATCATGCGGTCCTTCCGTTGTGTCCGAAGCTCATCAGAATGTCAGTCCGTTCTCGCGAGCGGCATCGGCCAGCGCGGCGATGCGCCCGCCGTAGGTGTTGCCGCCGCGGTCGAAGACGATCGTTTCGATGCCGGCGGCCTTGGCGCGCTCGGCGATCAGCTGGCCGACCCGCTTGGCGCGGGCCTTCTTGTCGCCCTCGACGGCACGGACATCGGCTTCGATCGAGGAGGCCGCGGCCAGCGTGGTGCCGGTGCCGTCGTCGACGAGCTGTACATGGATGTGCCGCGACGAACGGTTGACCACCAGGCGCGGGCGCTCGGCGGTGCCGACCACCTTCTTGCGGAGCCGGGCGTGCCGGCGCAGCCGGGCGGCCCGGCGGGCCGCCGAGGCGGTGGTGCCGACCGGGGAGCGGTCGATTGTCTGTGTCATGACTACTTACCTGTCTTTCCGACCTTGCGACGGATCTGCTCGCCCGCATACCGCACGCCCTTGCCCTTGTAGGGGTCGGGGCGGCGCAGGCGGCGGATGACCGCCGAGATCTGGCCGACCTTCTGCTTGTCGATCCCCGAGACCGAGAACTTCGTCGGGCTCTCCACCGCGAAGGTGATGCCCTCCGGCGGCTCGATGACCACCGGGTGGCTGTAGCCGAGCGCGAACTCGAGGTTGGAGCCCTTCTGCTGAACGCGGTAACCGACGCCGAAGATCTCCATCTTGGTGGTGTATCCCTCGGTCACACCGGTGATCAGGTTGGCCACCAGGGTGCGCGACAGGCCGTGCAGCGAACGGCTGCGCCGCTCGTCGTCGGGCCGGCTCACCACGATGGCGCCGTCGTCGTTGCGCGCGACGGTGATCGGCTCGGCGAC
>JAGQTO010000235.1 GCA_020439025.1 Mycobacterium sp.
CCGGTCAGCCGGACCGCGACGGACTCACTCGCCCGAGGACGTGCCGCCCCCGGCCTCGGCGGGCAACGGCGGCGGCAGAGGCGCGGCCGAACTCGGCTGAACCGCAGAGGCCCCCGACGACGCGCTCGGTGACGACGCCTTGGCGCCAGGGTCGGGGTAGACACCCGTAGTCGCCGGCGTCGCGGCACTCGAAGTGCCCGACCCGGCAGTCGCCGGCGCCTGGGGGCCGTGGTAGTCGGTCCAGGTTTCGGTGCGGAAGGTGTTGCCGCTGGCGGTGACACTCAGTGCGGTCGGGGTGACGGTGTACGTCACCCCGTCGTTGTTGGCCATGAAGGTATCCGATGAGGTCTGCGAGGCCGGGATGATCAGCCTGGCGCCGTCGCTCACGCGGACGCCGCGGTACTGGTAGCCCGATGAGGTCTTGCAGATGGCCACCCGCGCGGTCTTGGTGGAGCCGAAGATCACGGCGGTGCCCGGTGCGGCGCAGTGGGCGGTGGAGTCGACGTAGCCCCCGGCATCCGAGGGGGGTGCGGACATGGGCGCCGCCAGCGCCAACGGCACGCCGATGGCGATCAGGGCCGATGCGGCGGCCGCGGCGAGTCCGGACTTTCGCAGCACGGACATGCTCGGCATGGGGGTGCTCGGCAGGGATGCGCTCGGTGCGGTTGGGCTCGGTGCGGTGGGGCTCATTGCATCGACGAGACCACAACGTCGGGCGCGCGCGCGAGGGTCGATACGGACCCCACACGAAATCGTTAGGTGTCCGAGATGGCGGCCGGAACCCACTCGCCGCGGCTCAGTACCGCCGACGCGGCCAGCTTCTGATCGAAAACCACCAGATCGGCGGGTGTCCCGGGACCCAGGACCGGACTGGTGAGTCCCAGCGCGCGGGCCGGATTGATCGAGGACTGACGCACGGCAGCCAGCAGCGCCTCCGTCCGCGGCAGTCCGGCGTGTTCGACGGCGAACCGGAACAGCCGGTCGAAGGTCGCGGTGCTGCCCGCGATGGTGTCGGTGCCCGCCAGATGCGCCACCTGATCGGCGACCTCCACCGCCAGTGGGCCGATCCGGTAGGCGCCGTCGGCCATCCCGGCCGCGGCCATGGCGTCGGTGACCAGCGATACGCGGTCGGGTCCCGCCGATCGGCTGACGTGGCGAAACAGGGCGGGGGCGACATGCACGCCGTCGGTGATCATCTCCACGGTCACCCGGGGATCCTCCACCAGCGCGATCACCGGCCCCGGCTCGCGGTGGTGAATCGGCCGCATCGCGTTGAACAGGTGGGTCGCCACGGTCGCCCCGGCGTCCACCGCGGCGCGGGTCTGTTCGTAGGTGGCCTCGGTGTGACCGACCGCCGCGACGGCCCCGGCGTCGACGATCCGGCGGATCGCGTCCAGCGCGCCGGTCCGCTCCGGGGCCAGGGTCACCATCCGGATCGTGCCGGCCCCGGCGCGAAGAACCCGGTCCACCTCCTCCGGGTCGGGATCGCGCAGTAACGCCGGATCGTGGGCGCCGCACCGCTCGGCGGCCAGCCATGGACCCTCCAGGTGGATGCCCGCGATCAGCCCGGCGCGCGTCGCCTCGGCGAGGTCGCTGACCTGGCGCAGCAGGTCAGCGGGCGCCTCGGTGACCAGCGAGGCCACCATGGTGGTGGTGCCGTGCCGGCGGTGCAGGGCAACGGCGGTGCGGATCTGCCCGGCATGCGAGAAGCTTCCGCCTCCGCCGCCGTGCACGTGGGTGTCGACGAAACCCGGGACCACCGTCGCAGCGCCGAGATCGCGGTCGGCCGGGCGCGGCGGTTCTCCGGCGCCGAGCGCGGTGATCGTGCCTCCCGCCACCTCGATCCAGCCGGGCCGCAACATTTCGGTGCCCGTCAGCACCTCATCGGCGCTCAGCAGCACCTAGATGCCCTGCCAGTCCGGTTTGGACCGGTAGGTCTCCCGGTAATAGTCGGCGAGTTGCAGGCGGCGTGCCGCGGCGTCGTCGAGAAGGACCGTCACGTGCGGATGGTGCTGCAGGATGGTGGCCGGCCACATCGCGCTCACCGGGCCCTCGACCAGCTGGTGGACGGCCTCGGCCTTGTTGCGGCCGGTGGCGACGAGGACCACGTGCCGGGACTCCATGATGGTGCCCAGGCCCTGGGTCAGGCAGTGGGTCGGCACCGCGTCAAGGTCGCCGCCGAAGAAGCGGGCGTTGTCCATCCTGGTCTGGTGGGTCAGGGTCTTGATCCTGGTGCGGGAGGCCAGCGAGGATCCGGGCTCGTTGAACCCGATGTGCCCGTCGGTGCCGATCCCGAGAATCTGCAGGTCGATGCCTCCGGCCGCCGTGATGGCCTCCTCGTAGGCGGCGCAGGCGGCCGGGACGTCGACGGCCAGCCCGTCGGGGCCGGCCACCGCACCGGGCGGGAAGTCCACCCGGGAGGCGAACGCGGTGTCGATCACGTTGCGGTAGCGCTCGGGATGGTCCGCGGGCAGTCCGACGTACTCATCGAGGGTGAAACCCTTCGCCTGTTTGAACGACACCCGCCCGGCCGCACAGCGGGCCGCCAGTTCGTCGTAGATGCTCAGCGGTGAGGAACCGGTCGCCAGGCCCAGTACTGCGTCGGGCTTGCGCGTCAGCAGGTTCTCGATGGCATCGGCCGCCACCGAACCGATCCGCGCCGCGTCGGGGAGGATGACGACTTCCATCGCGGTCCTATTTGTTGGCGGTGAACAGGGCTGCGCCGCAGGCGAGTTCGGCCCCGGCGGCGACGGCCTCGGCGGGGGCGATGTTCGACGGCTCTCGCTCGTCCATCACGACCACCGGCACCACCGGGCTCAGGCCGGCGGCGACGATCGCCGGGACGTCGTAGGTGATCACCCGCTGGCCGGCCTCGACGGTGTCGCCCTGGGCGACATGTGCGGTGAAACCCCGCCCTTCCAGCCCGACGGTGTCCAGGCCCAGGTGCACCAGGATTCCGACGTTGTCGGCGGTCATGATGACGTAGGCGTGCGGAAGCAGCTTGAGGATCTTGCCGCTCACCGGGGCCACCGCGTCGACGACCCGCTGCGGCGGTTCGACGGCGGCGCCGTAGCCCACCATGCCCTGGGAGAACACCGGGTCGGGGACCTCGGTGAGCGGCAGTGCGCGGCCCTCGACGGGCGTGAGGACCGGTGTGTGGCTCAAGGGCTTCTCCTTCTTCGCGGGTGTGGCTCAAGAATAGAGATCCGGTCGCGGCGTCGCGGCCGGAACGCGGGCAAAACCGGCTCTCACGTCGGGTGATTCTGGTCTAAGCTTCCGCTGAGCTGCGATACAGGAAGGCCCGGGCCCAGATGAGTGAAGCAACGAAATCCTCAGGCGCACAATCGAAATCAGGGCTGAACATACCGGGTTTCGCCCAGCTTCAACGGCTGGGCAAGAGCCTAATGCTGCCGATCGCGGTGCTGCCGGCGGCGGGCATCCTGCTGCGGCTCGGCCAGGACGACCTGTTGGGTGGGATCAAGGCGCCGGTCATCGGGCCGTTCTTCCAGGCCATGAGCGCGGCCGGCGGTGCCCTGTTCACCAACCTCGCGCTGCTGTTCGCCGTGGGTGTGGCCATCGGGTTTGCCCGCAAGGCCGACGGTTCCACCGCTCTGTCGGCGGTGGTCGGCTATCTGGTGATGCAGGCGGTGTTCAAGACCATGTCCCCGTTCGTTCTGGAGGGCGAACTCGATCAGGCGGGCGAACAGGCTCAGATCAACTACAGCGTGCTCGGTGGGATCGTTGTCGGGCTGATCACCGCGTGGCTGTTCGACCGGTACCACACCATCCAGCTGCCCCCGTATCTCGGATTCTTCGGGGGTAGACGGTTCGTGCCGATCGCCGTGTCGGTGACCGTCCTGGTGGTCGCCTTCGCCATGAGCTACTTCTATCCGATCTTCGACGCCGGGCTGACCGGTCTGGGCAGGTTCATCGGCGGCGCAGGCGCGCTCGGTGCCTTCGTCTACGGCTTCGCCAACCGGATGTTGATTCCTGTTGGCCTACATCACATTCTCAACTCCTACGTCTGGTTCATCTACGGCAGCTTCCCAGCTCCCGATGGCGGTGTGGTCACCGGTGAACTGAGCCGCTTCGCCGCTGGCGACCCGACGGCCGGACGGCTCACCGCCGGCTTCTACCCGATCCTGATGTTCGGTCTGCCGGCCGCGGCGCTGGCGATGATCCACGTGGCGAACATCCGCCAGAAGAAGGTGGCTTTCGGCATTCTTTCGGCGGCCGGGCTGACGGCGTTTCTCACCGGCGTCACCGAACCGCTGGAGTTCGCGTTCATGTTCGTCGCGTTCCCGCTCTACGTCGTGCACGCCGTGCTCACCGGCGCCTCCCTGGCGATCGCCTACCTGCTCGACATCCACCTGGGGTTCTCGTTCTCGGCGGGGCTGATCGATTTGTTGTTGTGGGGCAACGCACCGGCGGCGAGAAACGTCCCACTGCTCGTCGTGATGGGTCTGGTGTTCTTCGCGGTCTACTACCTGTTGTTCCGCTTCGTCATCACCCGATGGAACATGCGCACACCGGGTCGCGAGATCGAGTCGGAGTTCGAGAAGGAGGAGCAGGCGAACCTCAGCGACGGCCCGGATGCGGCGACGACGATCCCCGCGTCGGTCGCTGGGGCGCCCGCCGCCGGGGTCGCGGTGGCACCCGCGGCGGTGGACAGCAAGGCCGAGCAACTCATCGCCGCCTTCGGCGGGCGGGAGAACCTGGTCAACGTCGACGCCTGCATCACCCGTCTGCGGATGGAGGTCGCCGATACCGCCAAGGTCGACCAGGACCGGCTCAAAGCCCTCGGCGCGGCCGGGGTGATCGAGGTCGGCAGCAACGTGCAGGCGGTGTTCGGCACCCAGGCCGAGGCGTTGAAGAACGACATCCTCGACGTGCTCTAGCCCCACCCAGCGGCCGAGCAGACACAATCTCGCGCTAAACCTCCAGCAATGATGCGAGTTTGCGTCTGCTCGCGGGAGGTGAAGGGAACCTCACGGGGGCTAACGTCACAGCGGCGGGCCGTGTCGCAATCGGCGGCAAACCGGGTACAACCCGGAGAATGGCTGTCGTGCGGACCGGGGAGATCAGGGCGCTGACCGGGCTGCGCATCGTCGCCGCGCTCTGGGTGGTGCTTTTCCACTTCCGGCCGCTGCTCTGGGAGGCCTCGCCCCGGCTCGAGGAGGACCTGGCGCCGCTGCTGAACTCCGGGGCGCAGGGCGTGGATCTGTTCTTCATCCTCAGCGGTTTCGTCCTGACCTGGAACTACCTGGACCGCATGGGGCCTAACTGGTCGGCGCGGGCGACGCTGCACTTCCTGTGGCTGCGGCTGTCGCGGGTGTGGCCGATCTACCTGGTCACCATGCATCTCGCAGCCCTCTGGATAATCCTGACTCTGCATGTGGGCGACGTGCCCTCGCCGGACGCGGAGAAGCTCACCGCCATCAGCTACGTCCGACAGCTGTTCATGGTCCAGCTGTGGTTCGAGCCGTTCTTCGACGGGACCAGCTGGGACGGTCCGGCCTGGTCCATCAGCGCCGAGTGGTTGGCCTACCTGCTCTTCGGGCTGCTGATACTGGTGATCTTCCGCATCGCCCGGGTCTCGCGGGCGAGGACCCTGTTCATGCTGGCCTTCTTCGCGGCGTTGCCGCCG
>JAGQTO010000236.1:0-2295 GCA_020439025.1 Mycobacterium sp.
CGGTCGAATACCACCGCGGCGGCGGGCCGAGGAGGTGGTGCCGTGTCAGCCGTGCTGGTCACCGGCTTCGGAGCCTATGGCACAACGCCCACTAATCCGGCTGGGCTGGTCGCCGAGGCTCTCGACAGCCGATCCTTCGGGGACGCGGAGGTCGTCGCCCGGGTGGTCTCCGGCGCATACTTCGAGTCGATCGCCGAAACGGTGCGGGCCGTCGATGAGGTTCAGCCCGAGTTGCTCGTCATGCTCGGCGAATACCCTGGGCGCGCCATGATCACCGTCGAGCGGCTGGCGCAGAACCTCAATGATTGCGCGCGGTACGGTCTCGCCGACACCGCCGGGGTGGTCCTGGGCGGTGAATCCACCGCGCCCGACGGGCCCGTTGCGTATCACTCGACCGCACCGGTGCGCGCCATGGTGCTCGCGATGCGCCGAGCCGGGGTGCCGGCCGACGTTTCCGACGCCGCCGGCACATTCGTCTGCAACCACTTGTTATACGGGATGCTTCACCACATCGCCACCAACGACCTACCGATCCGGGCCGGCTGGATTCACCTGCCGCACCTGCCGAGCGTCGCCGCTTTGGAGCGAAACCTCGGCGCCCCGAGCATGTCGGTGGACACCGCGGTCACCGGTGTCGCCGCGGGCATCGAGGCAGCACTGGAACACCGCGTCGACGTGACCGAACCCTTCCTCTCCCGCCTTCAGATCTAGGGATCGTTGCGGAACTTGGCAAGGCTGCCGGTGTAGGGAACCGACACCGCGCTGTTCACAAGTGAGGCGGGCCGCGGCGACAAAGATCGCGGCCCTATCGCCTGACCAACTAGCGGAGCCGTCATCCCAAAGCAGTCACCACCGTTACCGGCACTGATGGAGATTCCCTACCCGGAATCTAAAACGCAGGTCAGAGATCCAGCCGGAAAACTCCTACAACATGCAGGACACGCAGCCCTCGACCTCCGTGCCCACCAGGGCCATCTGGCGCAGCCGGATGTAGTACAGCGTCTTGATGCCCTTGCGCCAGGCGTAGATCTGCGCCTTGTTCACGTCGCGGGTGGTGGCGGTGTCCTTGAAGAACAGCGTCAGGCTCAACCCCTGGTCCACGTGCTGGGTGGCCGCGGCGTAGGTGTCGATGATCTTCTCGTAGCCGATCTCGTAGGCATCCTGGTAGTAATCCAGGTTGTCGTTGGTCATATATGGCGCCGGGTAGTAGACGCGGCCGATCTTGCCTTCCTTGCGGATCTCGATCTTCGAGGCGATCGGGTGAATCGAACTCGTCGAGTGGTTGATGTAGGAGATGGATCCGGTCGGCGGGACCGCCTGCAGGTTCTGGTTGTAGATGCCGTTGCGCTGCACCGACTCCTTCAGCCGCAACCAGTCGTCCTGGTTCGGGATGCGGATTCCGGCCTCCTCGAAGATGTTTCGCACCTTCTCGGTCGCGGGTTCCCACACGGCCTCGGTGTACTTGTCGAAGAACTCGCCACTGGCGTACTTGGACTTCTCGAAGCCGGCGAAGGCACTGCCGCGTTCGATGGCGATCTTGTTCGAGGCCCGCAGCGCGTGGTACAGCACGGTGTAGAAGTACATGTTGGTGAAGTCGATGCCCTCTTCGGAGCCGTAGAAGATGCGCTCGCGCGCCAGGTAGCCGTGCAGGTTCATCTGCCCCAGGCCTATCGCGTGGGCTTCGCTGTTGCCCTTCTCGATGGAGGGCACCGAGGTGATGTGGGTCTGGTCGCTGACGGCGGTCAGCGCCCGGATGGCCACCTCGATGGTCTGGGCGAAGTCCGGCGAGTCCATCGCCTTGGCGATGTTGAGCGAGCCGAGATTGCACGAGATGTCTTTGCCCACGTGGGAATAGGACAGATCGTCGTTGAAGGTCGACGGTGTGGACACCTGCAGGATCTCCGAGCACAGGTTGGAGTGGGTGATCTTGCCGTCGATGGGGTTGGCCCGGTTCACCGTGTCCTCGAACATGACGTACGGGTAGCCCGACTCGAACTGCAACTCGGCCAGCGTCTGGAAGAACTCGCGGGCCTTGATCTTGTGCTTGCGGATACGTGCGTCGTCGACCATCTCGTAGTACTTCTCTGTGACCGAGATGTCGGCGAACGGAACGCCGTAGACGCGCTCGACGTCATAGGGCGAGAAGAGGTACATCTCCTCGTTCTTCTTGGCCAGCTCGAAGGTGATGTCCGGGATCACCACCCCCAGCGAGAGTGTCTTGATCCGGATCTTCTCGTCGGCGTTCTCGCGTTTGGTGTCGAGGAACCGGTAGATGTCCGGGTGATGCGCGTGCAG
>JAGQTO010000236.1:2318-5162 GCA_020439025.1 Mycobacterium sp.
CCGAGCTGGTTGGCGTAGGAGAACGAGTCCTCCAGCAGCTTCATGATCGGGATGACCCCGGAGCTCTGGTTCTCGATGTTCTTGATCGGCGCGCCGTGCTCGCGGATGTTGCTCAGCAGCAAAGCAACTCCGCCGCCCCGCTTGGACAATTGCAGCGCGGAGTTGATCGAGCGGCCGATCGACTCCATGTTGTCCTCGATTCGAAGGAGGAAACAACTAACCGGCTCGCCGCGTTGCTTCTTGCCGGAGTTGAGGAACGTTGGGGTGGCCGGCTGGAACCGGCCGTCGATGATCTCGTCGACCAGGTGCTCGGCGAGTGTGGTGTCGCCGGCGGCCAGCGTGAGTGCCACCATCACCACGCGGTCTTCGAAGCGCTCCAGGAACCGCTTCCCGTCGAAGGTCTTCAGCGTGTAGGACGTGTAGTACTTGAACGCACCCAGGAACGTCGGGAAGCGGAACTTCTTGGCGTAGGCCCGATCCAGCAGCGACTTGACGAAGTTGCGCGAGTACTGGTCGAGAACCTCGCGCTCGTAGTAGTTCTCCCGGATGAGATAGTCCAGTTTCTCGTCCTGGTTGTGGAAGAACACGGTGTTCTGGTTGACGTGCTGCAGGAAGTACTGCCGGGCAGCGAGCACGTCCATGTCGAACTGGATTTCCCCGTTCGGCCCGTACAGGTTGAGCATCGCGTTGAGCGCGTGGAAATCCGTTTCGCCGGGCAGCGCGTGCACGGACGCCGCCTTCGTTACAGGCTCTGCAGCTGTGACCGTTGGTGACACGTGTCCTCGTCCTTCCAGAAAGCAGCCAGACCCGCGCGGACGGCGTCGACGTCCTCCGCGGTTCCCATCAGTTCGAATCGGTACAGATACGGCACCCCGCACTTACGGGACACCACATTGCCCGCGTAGCAGAATTCGGCACCGAAGTTGGTGTTGCCGGCCGCGATCACGCCGCGGATCAGCGATCGGTTGTGTTCGTTGTTCAAAAACGCGATGACCTGCTTGGGCACGTAGCCCCCGGCGTCGGGATCGGGACCGTTGGCCCGGCCGCCACCGTAGGTGGGCAGGATCAGCACGTAGGGATCCCGGACCTCGATCCGGCCGTGCAGTGGGATCCGAATGGCGGGCAGACCGAGTTTCTGCACGAAACGGTGGGTGTTCTCCGAAACGCTGGAGAAATACACCACCCGCACCGGCTCCCGACCCCGGTGTCCGTTTTCCAGGTCTACGTCTTCCCGGTCCATCGGTCTTGACCCCCCGCCGCGGCGCCGCTAGGCGCTGACAGCCGTGGCGGCCGAACCGGATGCCCCGGCCAGGGCCTTGATGCGGTCCGGGCGGAAGCCCGACCAGTGCTCGCCGCCGGCGACCACCACGGGGGCCTGCAGGTAACCGAGGGCCATCACGTAGTCCCGCGCCTCCGGCACCTCGGTGATGTCCACGATCTCGTAGGACAGACCCTGCTTATCGAGGGCCTTGTAGGTGGCGTTGCACTGCACACAGGCGGGCTTGGTGTAGACGGTGATGGTCATCTGCGGGGTGACTCCTCAGCGAACGAAAAGGGCGAAAACCGGACGGATTAGGGCTGCTGCCAGTGGTCCCGGCGGACCCGCAGATCGCGGGCCTGCCGGCGCCCCAAACACTACACCTAGTGGCTCACAACACGTAGGGATACAACATGTTCCGAATAACATTCGTGAAATTCCCTGGTCGTAAGCCTTTCAGCGCCGACAGCTCCGGCGTGTCGCACATCACAACACGCCGTAGCCACAGGATTGGTCTACCACCGGCCCCCGACAACCCGGGGCGGCCGCCGCTACCGACTGGGTCGAAGCGCCCGGGTGAACAATCTGTTCACCTGTTTCATCGCCACGCTGTAGGGCAGCCAGGCGAACCTCTTGAACGCATACAGCGCCCGGATGTCGCCCGATGTGTAGATCAGGAACCGGTTCTTGGCGACCCCGGCGAGGATCTTCTCGGCCGCAGCATCCGGCGAGACCGCGTGGCCGCTGAACCGTTTGACCCAGCGCTGGACACCGGGGTCCTCCCGGTCGATTCCGGCGATCTGCACGGTCTGCACCAACGGGGTATCGACCGCGCCGGGGACCACCAGGCACACGCCGATGCGGTGCCGCGCCAGATCGAAGCGCAGCACTTCGGAAACGCCGCGCAACCCGTACTTGCTGGCGCTGTAGGCGGCGTGCCAGGGCAGGGCGACCAGTCCGGCGGCCGAGGACACGTTGACCAGGCGTCCGCCGCGTCGAGCGGCCACCATCGGCGGGACGAAGGTCTCGATGACATGGATCGGGCCCATCAGGTTGACGTCGACCATCGAGCGCCAGTGTGTGTGGGTCAACTTATCGACGGTGCCCCACGCCGAGATGCCGGCGACGTTCATCACCACGTCCATGGCCGGGTGGCGGGAATGGACGTCGGCGGCGAACGCGGCCACCGCATCGTGGTCGGAGACGTCCAGTGCGCGGTGCTCGGCGACCGTCGCCCCAGCCGCCCGGGCCGCGGTGACGGTCTCCTCGAGCCCTTCGGCGTTGATGTCGGTCAGGTACAGCTCGGCGCCCTCGCGGGCCAGCCGCAGTGCGGTCGCGCGCCCGATGCCGCTGGCCGCGCCGGTCACCAGCACCCGTTTGTCGGCAAAGCTGTAGGCCACGGCTAATCGCCGACCCGGCTGCCCCACAGGGCGTGCAGCCACAACTTCTCCAGGACGTCCACCGCGCGAGCCAGGTTGCGGTCGGGGCCGATGAACATCGTCTCCCCCGACAACGTCATCGCGGTGACACCCGAGAGCGTCCGCACCAGCCCGCGCACATCAGCGGTGATCGGGTCGGCATTGCCG
>JAGQTO010000237.1 GCA_020439025.1 Mycobacterium sp.
TCCGCCGGCCGGCCGCATTTACCGTTTAGGCCTCCCCCCCCCTCCCCTACCGCGGCTGTGCGGCAACCGGATTGCGCGGCCAAGCGGTGGGCCCCAGCGGAAGCCAACGCCGGGACCGTGACCGCGACCGGCACGCGGCCCCGCACCGGGTCGGGCCAGCCGACCGTTCCGACCTCGATGGCCGCCGTGAGTCGGCGCGCCGCCTGCCGGTCGTCACAACCCGCCGGCGGGCTGAACTCACCCCAGCCTTGCGGCCCTTCGATCAGCATCCCCTCGCAGACGTCCACACCGCTGATCGTGTGGATCAGCGGGATCGTGAACACGGGTGCCGCGTCGAAGTCGATCCAGGTTTTCACCGTGTCGTTCTCGCTGAGGTTGTGAGTGTGGGGATTGTTGTCATAGCGGTCTATTCACCCGCGGTGACCAAACTCTCTTCACCGGGGTGACCAGTAGTCCAGCATCTCGGCGAAGGTGTCGAACGCGGGCCCGGAGTAGCCATAGGTGGCCTCGAAGTGGATGCTCAACGGGAATCCCAGGCCGGCCGTGCCGTCGACTACCCGTTTGTAGAGATCCACGATGAGCCGGCGTTTGACCGGTGGTTCAGCGGCGGCGAGCTCCTTGACGAAGGCCTGTTCGGCGGCGACGGCGGCGTTGCCGGGATCCTGGATGAGCCAGTTGATCAGGCCCACCCGGCTTTCTACCTTGGGAACGAAACCGAAGGACAACAGGATCTCGGGCCGCTCGTCGCTACTTCGGGCGAACTCGGCCAGGAAGTCCACGATCGCGTCGGAGTACAGCAACTGCGTCATCCCGTAGGTAGCGCCCTGGCGGCACTTGTAGCCGAACCGCTCGGCCTCGCCCCCCCGGGTGGGGATCAGGATCGCACCGCGGTTGGGAACCAGATCCCGAAAGAGGTCCAGCGCGTCGGTCGGAGCGACGCCGGAACCCTCGCCGTCGCTCATGGTTCGTGGCACACCGACAAAGGCGATGCCCTCCATACCGGCCGAGATCAGGTCGGTCAGTCGCTGCCGCAGGATCGGTTCGTCCAAGAAGGCGGTCACCTGGGTGCACAGGCCCTTCACGCCTGGCAGTTCCGGGGAGATCAGTTTCCAGTAGTCCAGGACGTCGAGTTTCGGCTTCATCTCGACCGGACGGTCATCGTCCTCGGCGATCATGCCGGGGATCATGACGTGGCCGATCTTGTCCGCGATCCCGAGTTCGGCGGAGATCCGGGCGACCTTGCGGGCCTCGTCGAGTTGATCGGACAGGCTGCGATCGGCGTTGGGCGGCACCATTTCGACCGCGACCGTGTTGAGTGGCACGGTGTGACACCCTACCCAGCGAAAAAACTTGACTGATTCCAGAAAACTCGACAGGATCGAGGTGTGTCGTCCGGGTCGGATTTCGTCGAGCTGCTGCGCTCCGCCGAACTCCGGGTCACCCGCCCCCGTGTCGCGGTGCTTGAGGCGGTGGAGGCCTGCCCGCACGCCGACACAGACACCATTTTCGGCGCCGTTCGCGCATCCCTGCCGGAGGTGTCCCGTCAGGCTGTCTACGACGTGCTGGCCGCACTGACCGGGGCCGGTCTGCTGCGCCGGATCCAGCCGTCGGGCTCGGTCGCACGCTATGAGTCCCGCGTCGGCGACAACCACCATCACGTCGTCTGTCGTTCATGTGGAAGCATCGCCGACGTGGACTGCGCGGTCGGCGACGCGCCCTGCCTGACTGCCGACGACTCCGGAATCCCGGAAGGCTTCGAGTTCGACGAAGCCGAGGTCATCTACTGGGGCTTCTGCCCTGATTGCTCGAATCGGCACAACCTGCGGTCACAACCGTGAACGCGGCCCATCCACCCACCGGAAGGAGTTCCCGTGACTGAGGACGTCACCAACGAGGAACAGATCTACGCGATGAACGAGTCGGAGCTGCGAGCCAACCTCCTGGCCCGTTTCCACGAGGAGCGACAGGGCGGCCCCGGTGGATGCCCCGTCATGAAGCCCCCGGTCGAGGGTGGCGGCAACCGGGACTGGTGGCCCAACCAGCCCAATCTCAAAGTGCTGCAGCACAACCCCGATGTGATCAACCCGATGGGCGGGGACTTCAACTACGCCGAGGCGGTGCAGAGCCTGGACGTCGACGCTGTCCGCGCCGACATCGTCGAGGTGATGAAGTCCTCGCAGGAGTGGTGGCCCGCCGACTTCGGCCACTACGGCCCGTTCTTCATCCGGATGGCCTGGCACGCCGCCGGCACCTACCGGGTGCAGGACGGCCGCGGTGGCGCGGGCCACGGCATGCAGCGGTTCGCCCCGCTCAATAGCTGGCCGGACAACGCCAACCTGGACAAAGCTCGCCGGCTGCTGTGGCCGGTCAAGAAGAAGTATGGCAAGAACCTGTCCTGGGCCGACCTGATCGTCTTCGCCGGCAACGTGGCGCTTGACGACATGGGCCTGGAGACCTTCGGTTTCGCGTTCGGCCGCGAGGATGAGTGGGAGCCCGAGGAGGTCTACTGGGGCCCGGAGCACACCTGGCTCGGTGACGCCCGCTACAGCGGCAAGCGTGATCTGGAGAACCCGTTGGCCGCGGTCCAGATGGGCCTGATCTACGTCAACCCGGAGGGCCCCAACGGCCACCCGGACCCGATCGCGGCGGCGATCGACATCCGTGAGACCTTCGCCCGGATGGCGATGAACGACGTCGAGACCGCCGCGCTGATCGTGGGCGGCCACACCTTCGGCAAGACCCACGGCGTGGGCGACCCGGCCCTGGTGGGCCGCGAGCCGGAGGCCGCGCCGATGCAGCAGATGGGACTGGGCTGGAAGAACGCCAACGGAACCGGGGTGGGCAAGGACGCGGCCACCAGCGGCCTGGAGGTCATCTGGACCCACACCCCCACCAAGTGGGACAACAGCTTCCTGGAGATCCTCTACGGCAACGAGTGGGAACTGACCACCAGCCCGGCCGGGGCACACCAGTGGAAGCCCAAGCACGACGGCTGGGCGAACTCGGTTCCGGAGGCGTTCGGCACCGGCAAGACCCACCCGTCGATGCTGACCACGGACCTGTCGATGCGGTTCGATCCGATCTACGAGAAGATCACCCGCCGCTGGCTGGATCATCCGCAGGAGCTCGCCGAGGAGTTCGCCAAGGCGTGGTTCAAGCTGATCCACCGCGACATGGGCCCGGTGACCCGCTACCGCGGGCCGCTGGTGCCCAGTGAAACGCTGCTGTGGCAGGACATCGTTCCGGCCGGGCAGAGCAAGCTCAGCGTCGAGGACATCGCCACCCTCAAGGAGGCGATCCTGGCATCAGGTCTGACGGTGCCCCAGCTGGTGTCGACGGCGTGGAAGGCGGCGTCGTCATTCCGGGGCAGCGACAAGCGGGGCGGAGCCAACGGCGGTCGCATCCGATTGCAGCCGCAGGCAGGCTGGGAGAGTAATGAGCCCGACGAACTGGCCGTGGTGATCCGAAAGCTCGAGGAGATCCAGAAATCGTCCGGGATCGACGTCTCCTTCGCCGATCTGGTGGTTCTCGGCGGCGCGGCCGCGATCGAGAAGGCGGCCAAGGACGGCGGGTTCGCCGTGACGGTGCCGTTCAATCCCGGGCGCGGCGACGCCACTCAGGAGATGACCGACGTCGAGTCCTTCTCGTACCTGGAGCCCAAGGCCGACGGATTCCGCAACTACCGCGGCAAGGGCAGCGAGATGCCGGCCGAGTTCCAGTTGCTCGACCGGGCGAACCTGCTGGGCCTGTCGGCTCCGGAGATGACCGTGCTGATCGGGGGTCTGCGGGTTCTGGGCGCCAATTTCCAAGGATCCGAACTCGGGGTGCTCACCGAGCGGCCGCGCACGCTGACCAACGATTTCTTCGTCAACCTGCTTGACATGGGCACCGAGTGGGCCCCGTCGACCAAGGACGACGACACCTTCGTCGGTACTGACCGTGCCACCGGCAAGCAGCGCTGGACCGGCAGCCGGGTCGATCTGGTCTTCGGCTCGAATTCGCAGTTGCGGGCAGTGGGCGAGGTTTACGCCCAGGACGACGCCAAGGAGAAGTTCGTCAACGACTTCGTCGCGGCGTGGGCCAAGGTGATGGACAACGATCGGTTCGACCTGGACCGGTAACTCGGCCCTGACAAAACAGGAGAAACCCGCGGGGCGATCTGCTCCGCGGGTTTCTCGTCGGTCCGGCCCTTACCTCTAAGTGCAGCCGCTCGCGCTGACCCAGCGCCCGTTCCAGCCCACGCAGGCGCTGGCGTTCGGCGTGATCGGCGCGTAGGCGTCCGGGGGCACCACGTAGGGAGCCATGACGTCGGACAGGCTGGCGCAGCCGCTGACCGTGACACGGCGGCCCGCCGACGCACAGACGTCGGCCCGGGCCTCTCCACTGGGCTCGATGGTGACGATGGCGGCCGGCACGCCGGCGAGCGCGAGAACCGCCGCGGCGGCGCCGCACCAGGCGCGAACCGATCCAAGGCTGCGAATCGACATGGGCCCAAGCATATCTGCGGTCCCCGATCAGCGAGCTCGCCGACGCCGGCGTGCGACGAGGGTGAATACCGCAGGGGCGGCCAGTGCAGCCAGCATCAGCAGCCACGGCCACGCTCCG
>JAGQTO010000238.1 GCA_020439025.1 Mycobacterium sp.
CACGACGTGGATGCCACGCAGGAAGGTCTGCACCGACAAACCGCTGGAGTGCCGGGCGCAACCGGCGGTGGGCAGCACATGGTTGGAGCCGGCGCAGTAGTCTCCCAGGCTCACCGGTGACCACGGACCGACGAAAATCGCCCCGGCGGCGCGGATCCGGGCCGCGACCCCGGCAGCGTCGGCGGTCTGGATCTCCAGGTGTTCGGCGGCGTAGGCGTTGACCACCCGCACGCCCGCGTCGAGGTCGTCGACGAGCACGATGCCCGACTGCGGGCCGTTCAGCGCCTCGGCAACCCGCTCCCGATGCACCGTGGTCTGCAACTGGGCGGCCAGTTCGGCTTCGGTGGCCTCTGCCAGCGTGACACTGTCGGTGACCAGCACGCTGGCCGCCAGCACGTCGTGCTCGGCCTGGCTGATGAGGTCCGCAGCCACATGGACCGGGGCGGCGGTGTGGTCGGCCAGGATCGCGATCTCGGTCGGCCCGGCCTCGGAGTCGATGCCGACCTGCGAGCGGCAGATCCTCTTAGCGGCGGTGACGTAGATGTTGCCCGGACCGGTGATCATGTCCACCGGGGCCAACTCCCCGCCGTCGGTGTCCGTGCCGCCGAACGCCAGCAGTGCCACCGCCTGGGCTCCGCCGACCGCCCACACCTCGTCGACGCCCAGCAGTCGGGCCGCGGCCAGGATCGTCGGGTGCGGCAGTCCGCCGAAGTCCGCCTGGGGCGGGCTGGCCACCACCAGCGACTCCACCCCGGCGGCCTGGGCCGGCACGACGTTCATCACCACGCTCGACGGGTAGACCGCGTTGCCGCCGGGGACGTACAGGCCCACCCTTTCGACGGGCACCCAGCGTTCGGTGACCGCGGCACCCGAGGGGAACAGCGTGGTGGTGTCGGTGCGCCGCTGATCTGCATGCACGGCGCGGGTGCGGTCGATGGCCACCTCCAAGGCGGCACGCACCTCCGGATCCAGCTGGGCGAGGGCGGCGTCGAGTTCGGCAACCGGTACCCGAACGCTGTCGGGACGGACGCCGTCGAAACGGGCCCCGAACTCCAGCGCCGCGACGGCACCGCGCTGCGCGACATCGTCGACGATGGGGCGGACCCTTGGAACCACCGCGTCAACGTCCACCCCACCGCGGGGCAGCGCGGCGCGCAGTTGCGCGGCGGTCAGCGAGCGGCCGCGCAGGTCGATACGGGATAGCCGGACAGTTGGGGTGCTCATCACCGGCAATTGTCGCTGATCGGCGCATCCGATTGAAAATCGTTTACGCATCGGCCGGCGGAAAGTGTGACCGGGTCGGGCTTCATACTCGACGGATGGGTTGGGATCTCTGGCTGGCGTTCGTGGGCGCCTCGATCGCCATCAGCGTCTCCCCGGGGGCCGGAGCAGTCCAGTCGATGGCCACCGGGCTCAGCCACGGCCTGCGCCGGGGGGTCTGGAGCGTGGCCGGCCTGCAGATCGGGCTGATGACGCAGTTGGCGGTGGTGGCCGTCGGGCTCGGGGCCGCCGTGGCGAAGTCCGTCCTCGCCTTCACCGTGATCAAGTGGGTCGGCGTGCTCTACCTGGTCTACCTGGCGGTACGGCAATGGCGGGCCACCACCGAGGACGTCTCTGCGCAGGTGGTCGTCGACGCCGACAACAGGACCGGGCGGCTCGCGCTGCTGGTCCGCGGCGCACTGGTGAACATCACCAACCCCAAGGGGCTGGTGTTCCTGCTGGCCGTTCTGCCGCAGTTCGTGGCACTCGGCCGGCCACTGCTGCCGCAGTACCTGACCATCGCGGCCACCATGGTGGTGGTGGACGTCGTCGTCATGTGCGCCTACACCGGCCTGGCCGCCCGGCTGCTGGGCTGGCTGCGCACACCCCGCCAGCAGACGATCCTCAACCGGACCATGTCCGGGCTGTTCGCGGTGGCAGCACTGGTGCTCTCGCTGGTTCGCCGTGGTGCACCCGCCTGACTAGGATTTCCGCCGTGGGCTCACACCGTGGCCGCAGCGACGACTTCGACTTCAGCGGCAGGACCGTGCTGGTCATCGGGGCTGGCGGCGGCATCGGCTCGGTGGTGGCCGAACACTTCGCCGCGGCCGGCGCGACGGTTGTCGCCGGGGCGCGAAAGGTGGCCGGTCCGCTGCAGGATCTTGTGGAGCGGATCGGCGCGGCGGGCGGTCGGGCGCACTCGGTGGCGATCGACGTCACCGACGAACGCAGCGTTCGCGACGCCGTCGCGGCGGCCGCCGAGCATTCCGGACGCATTGACGCGATGGCCAACCTGGCCGGGGTATTCCGGCCACCGACTCCGATCGTCGAGACCGCACTGGCGGACTGGAACCAGACCATCGCGGTGAACCTCACCGCCACGCTGCTGTGCATGAAACACACCCTGGCCCAGATGATCGCCCAGCAAGGGCCGGCGGCGATCGTCAACACCGCCTCCAGTCTCGGAGTGGCCAAGAACCGGGAAAATCTCGGTCCCTACGTCGCGAGCAAGGCAGGTGTGCATGTGCTGACCCAGACGGCCGCGATCGAGGTGGCCGGTCACGGCATTCGGGTCAACTGCGTCAGTCCGGGGGTGACGGCGACGTCGATGTCGCTGCGCGCCGGCGAGACCGACGGCGACCGGGATAGACGGGTCGCGGGCTCCATCCCACTGGGTCGGGTGGCCGATCCTGCGGAGGTCTCTAAGGCGGTGCTATGGCTGGCCAGCGACCACGCCTCCTACGTCACCGGCCACGACCTGATGGTCGACGGCGGACAGGTGCTGCGGTGATGCGGGCCCGAGACCACCCCAACAATGCGCCCGGCGTGCCGATGAAGTTTCCACCGTGGTTCGAGAACTTCCAGATCAGGTTCATCAACCCGATCGCCGTGCCGATCGCCCGCTTCGTGCCGGGCGTCACCGTCATCAAGCACCGCGGCCGCAAGTCGGGCCGGAGCCTCGAGACCGCGGTGTCGGCCTATCGCAAGGGGGGCACCGTCGCCATCATGCTGGCGCACGGCAAGACGAACTGGGTCAAGAACATCCTCGCCGCCGGCGAGGCCGACATCCGACTCGGCGGGGGCGAGGTCCACCTGATCAATCCGCGCATCGTCGAGGCGGGGACCGACGACCCGTCGCTGCCGTTGATGGCCCGACTCGCCGCCCGCCGCGGGCTTGGGGTGTTCGTCGCCGACATTGGGTCCGCCGAAACTGAGTGAGTAACCTCGCAGGGGTTCGCTCGCACTTTGTCTGTGCGAGTCCTCACTCGGCGGTGAAATCTAGAGGTCCAGACCGATGTCGAGCACCCGCACCGAGTGCGTGAGCGCACCGACGGCCAGGTACTCCACCCCGGTTCCGGCGTACTCGGCGGCGGTGTCGAGCGACAGGCCGCCGGAGGACTCCAGCAGCACCCCGGGTGCGCGGGCGTCGCGACGCTGCACGGCGATCTGGGTCTGCCAGACCGGGAAGTTGTCGAGCAGGATCAACTGCACGTCCTCGGCCAGCACCTCGTCGAGTTGCTCGAGGGTGTCGACCTCGACCTCGCACGGCAGACCCGGTGCGGCGGCGCGCACCGCCCGCAGTGCGGCGACCACCGATCCGGCCGCCGCGACGTGGTTGTCCTTGATCAGGGCGGCATCGCCGAGACCCATCCGATGGTTCACCCCGCCGCCGACCCGCACGGCGTACTTCTGCAGCGCCCGCAGCCCCGGAAGGGTCTTGCGGGTGTCGCGGATCTTGGCCCCGGTGCCCTCGACCGCGTCCACCCACCGAGCGGTCGCGGTGGCGATCCCGGACAGGTGGCAGACCAGGTTCAGCAGGGTGCGCTCGGCGGTCAGCAGTCCGCGGGTGGGTGCCTGCAGGTGCAGCAGCGACTGCCCGGCTTGCAGGCGGGTGCCGTCCTCGACGCGGTCTTCCACTTGATAGCCCTGCGGCCCGAGGACCTCGTCGAGCACCATCAGGGCCACCTCGACGCCCGCCGCCACCCCCGCTTCGCGGGCCACCAGTGCGGCCTCGGCGGCGGCGTCGGCGGCCACGGTGGCGTTCGTTGTCACGTCCGGGCCGTAGCGCAGGTCCTCATCCAGCCCCCGGCCGATCACGGCCAGCGCCTCGGACCTCTCGTCGGCGGACAGCTTCATCACAGCGGCACGGCCGCGGCCGGCTGACCGTGGACCGTGCGGCTGACGGCCTGCGCCGGATCGGTGTCCGGGTAGTCGGCACGATGGTGGCAGCCGCGGCTTTCTGCGCGGTCCAGCGCCGCGGCAGCGACCAGACGGGCCGTGGCTGTCAGCGCGGCGTCTTCGAAGTCGGCGCGGGTGCGGATCATCCGGGAGGGCGCGTCCCGCAGCATCGCGCCGAGCTCAGCCAAACCATCACCGTCGCGGACCACCGAGGCCCAACGCGTCATGGCCCGCTGCAGATCGCCGCGGTCGAGCGCGGCGGGCCGGAACTCCCGGGCCTGTGCCGTGACCGGTCCTGCCGCGCGGGCATGCCCGGCCGCCGCCCGGCCGGCCCGGCCGCCGACGACGAGACCTTCCAGCAGGCTGTTGGAGGCGAGCCGGTTGGCGCCGTGCATCCCGGTGCGGGCCACCTCGCCGGCGGCGAGCAGACCGGGCAGTTCGGTGCGGCCGTAGACATCGGTGGCCACGCCGCCGCAGCTGTAGTGGGCACCGGGCACCACCGGAATCGGCTGACGGGTCGGGTCGATCCCGGCCGCCTGACAGGCCGCGGTCACGGTCGGGAAGCGCTGCGCGAGGCGCTCGACAGCGCGGGCGTCGAGGTACACGCACTCGTCGCCGGTCTCGCGCAGCCGGGCGTCGATGGCCGCGGCCACCACGTCGCGCGGGGCCAGATCCCCCATCGGGTGAACGCCGGCCGTCACCGAATCGCCGCGGGCGTCGCGGAGCACCGCGCCCTCCCCGCGCAGCGCCTCGGTGATCAGCGGGCGCCGTCCGCTGCCCAGCCGGTCGAACAGCATGGTGGGGTGGAACTGGATGAACTCGATATCGGCCACCGCGACACCGGCCCACAGCGCCAGCGCCACACCGTCCCCGGTGGAGCCCTCGGGGTTGGTGGTGGCGCTGAAGAGGTGACCCAACCCGCCGGTGGTCACGATCACCGACGCTGCGTGGATCACCCCGAGCCCGTCGGCATTGCGGACAAGCACCCCGCCGACCGCCGCGCCGTCGTGCAGCACCTGCAGCGCGACGTGGTTGCGGCGGATGTCGAGGGTGGCTGCGGCGCGGTTGAGTGCCCGCTGCACCTCCGCGCCGGTGGCGTCCCCGCCGGCATGCATGATGCGCCGCCGGGAGTGGCCGCCCTCACGGGTCAGCGCCCACCGCCCCGGGGTGCTCTCGTCGAATCGGGCGCCGTCGGCGATCAGGTCGGCCACCGCCGCGTATCCGTCGGCCACGATCGAGCGCACCGCGTCGGGGTCACACAGCCCCGCCCCGGCCGCCAGGGTGTCGGCGACGTGCGAGTCCACCGTGTCGTCGGTGAAGGGCAGCACCACCGCGATCCCGCCCTGGGCGTAGAAGGTGGCCGTCTCGTCGGCCTTGCTGAGCATGACCACCCGCGCGCCGCTGCGGTGTGCGGCCAGACCCGCGGCCAGGCCGGCCACCCCGGTGCCGACGACGACGACGTCGGCACGCTGTTGCCAGTCCAGGCCGGCCGCTCCGGCGCCGCAGGAGAATCCCGTCCTCATTCCCCACCGCCGGGCTGGCCGATCTCGATCATCCTCGACACGCTGGCCCGGGCACGGGCGGCGGTGTCGGGATCGACGTCGACCTCGTCGGCCCCTTCGACCAGGCTGCGCAGCAACGCCGCCGGGGTGATCATCTTCATGTAGCGGCAGGACGCCCGGTCGTTGACGGCCTGGAAGTCCACCTCCGGCGCGGCGCGGCGCAACTGGTGCAGCATTCCGACCTCGGTCGCCACCAGAACCTGTTTGGCGTGCGAGTCGCGAGCCGCGTCCAGCATGCCGCCGGTGGACAGGATCTTCACCCGGTCCGCGGGAACGGCCCCCTCACCGGCGAGGTACAGCGCCGAGGTGGCGCAACCGCATTCTGGGTGGACGTAGAGTTCGGCGTCCGGATGGCTGCGGGCCTGCGCGGCCAACTCGTCACCGTTGATACCGGCGTGGACATGGCACTCCCCGGCCCAGACGTGCAGGTTCGTCCGTCCGGTCATCCGCCGGACATGGGCCCCCAGAAACTGGTCCGGGCAGAACAGCACCTCGCGGTCGGCAGGGATCGACTCCACCACTTCCACGGCATTGGACGAGGTGCAGCAGATATCGGTGAGCGCCTTCACCGCGGCGGTGGTGTTGACGTAGGACACCACCACGGCGCCGGGATGCTCGTCCTTCCACGCCTGAAGTTCCGCGGCGGTGATGGAGTCGGCGAGCGAACACCCCGCCCGCTGGTCGGGGATCAGGACCGTCTTCTCCGGGCTGAGGATCTTGGCGGTCTCGGCCATGAAGTGCACACCACAGAACACGATGGTGTCCTCGGCCGCCTCCGCGGCGATCCGCGACAGTGCCAGGGAGTCCCCGACGTGGTCGGCGACGTCCTGAATGGCCGGTAGCTGGTAGTTGTGCGCCAGGATGGTCGCGTTGCGCAACCGGGCCAGCCGACGGACCTCCTCGGCCCACCGCGCGTCACCTTCGACGCCGGTGTAGCCGCCGGGGCCGTCGACGATGCGACCGGCCAGCCCGCTGTCGCGGGTTGCGAGCGAATCCACGACGGTCATCGTGGCCTCCTGTTCGTCCGAGGTTTTCGACTTATAATCGAAAACATGCCCCATACTAGCACCGAACACGAAGTGCTTGCCGTCGTATTCCAGGTGCGCGGTCTGGCGTCCGGCAAACCCGATCTCGACGTGCTGTTGTGGCAGCGCGCCCTGGAACCCGAGCGGGGCAAATGGTCACTGCCCGGCGGCCGACTGGGCGCCGCCGAGGACCTGAGCACCTCGGTGCGGCGCCAACTCGCGGAGAAGGTGGACCTGCGCGAGGTTGCCCATCTCGAACAACTGGCGGTGTTCTCCGATCCGGACCGGGTGCCCGGCGGCCGGGTCATCGGTTCGACATTCCTGGGACTGGTCCCCTCCCCCGCGACACCCGCACTTCCGCCGGACACCCGTTGGCACCCGGTCAACGACCTGCCCCCAATGGCCTTCGACCACGAGCCGATGGTGGCCTACGCCCGATCCCGGCTGGCCGCCAAACTGTCGTACACGAATATCGGGTTCGCCTTGGCGCCAAAGGAATTCGCTGTGTCCACGCTGCGTGACATCTACGGTGCCGCGCTGGGTTACCAGGTGGAC
>JAGQTO010000239.1 GCA_020439025.1 Mycobacterium sp.
TAGGCGATCGCGGCGTCCAGTGCGCCCTGGGCGATGCCGACGGCCTGGGCGCCGATGGTCGGGCGGGTGTGGTCGAGGGTGGCCAGTGCGGTCTTGAAGCCGGTGCCCGGCTCACCGATGATCCGGTCACCGGGGATCCGGCAGTTCTCGAAGTACAGCTCAGTGGTGGGCGAGCCCTTGATACCCAGCTTGCGTTCCTTGGGGCCAACGGTGAAGCCCTCGTCGTCGGCGTGGACCATGAACGCCGAGATGCCGTTGGCGCCCTTGTCCGGATCGGTCACCGCCATCACGGTGTACCAGGTCGACTTGCCGCCGTTGGTGATCCAGCACTTCGAGCCGTTGAGAATCCAGCCGTCACCGTCGGCCTTGGCGCGGGTTCGCATCGCCGCGGCGTCGCTACCGGCCTCCCGCTCCGAGAGCGCGTAGGAGGCCATCGCCTCACCGGCCGCGACGCCGGGCAGCACCTGCTTTTTCAACTCGTCGGAGCCGCGCAGGATCAGACCCATGGTGCCCAACTTGTTGACGGCGGGGATGAGCGATGCCGATGCGTCGACCCGGGCCACCTCCTCGATGACGATGCAGGCCGCCACCGAGTCCGCGCCCTGACCGCCGTACTCCTCAGGGACATGCACGGCGTTGAAACCCGAGGCGTTAAGCGCATCCAGCGCCTCGTCGGGGAAACGCGCCTCCTCGTCCACCGCGGCGGCGTACGGAGCGATTTCCTTCTCCGCCAACGCCCGGATCGCGGCCCGAAGCTCGTCGTGCTCCTCGGGCAACTGGAACACGTCGAACGAAGGATCACCGGCCCAACTAGCCATCACAGCCTCCTCGCTAATCGCGGGTAACGGTACCCGCTCGCCTACATTCCGAGTAAACGCTCCCGAAGCGCGCGGTCCTTGGCCGCGACCTCCGCCTCGAGCCCCTTCTGGAAACCTTCCATCCGCTCCCGCATCGCCGGGTCCGCCGATCCGAGGATCCGCACCGCCAGCAGTCCGGCGTTGCGGGCGCCGCCTATCGACACCGTTGCGACCGGAACACCGGCCGGCATCTGCACGATCGACAGCAGCGAGTCCAATCCGTCGAGTTTGGCCAGCGGCACCGGGACACCGATCACCGGCAGCGCGGTGGCCGAGGCCACCATGCCGGGCAGGTGCGCCGCACCGCCGGCCCCGGCGATGACCACCTCGAGACCGCGCTCGGCCGCCGTGCGCGCGTAGTCGAGCATCAGGCCCGGGGTTCGGTGCGCCGAGACCACGCCCACCTCGAAGGGCACCTCGAACTCGGCCAGCGCCTCGGCGGCGGCCGACATGACCGGCCAGTCGCTGTCGCTGCCCATGATCAGGCCCACCCGGGGTCGATCAGACATGCCCGACCTCCCATTCGTCCGACCACTGAGCGTGCGACAACCAGTGTGCCGCGAGCTCGGCGCGTTCCCGCACCACCGCGACATCGGTTCCCAGAATGTTCACATGTCCGATCTTGCGTCCCGGGCGTTCCTGCTTGCCGTAGAGATGCACGTGCGCCTCCGGGATCCGGCCCATCAGGTGGTGCAGCCGTTCGTCCATGGCCATCGCCGGGGTGACCGCGGCTCCCAGCACGTTGGC
>JAGQTO010000240.1:0-7250 GCA_020439025.1 Mycobacterium sp.
GCCGGCTGGGATGTCATGGACTTCCTCAAGCAGCTGCAGAAGTTGGCCGGCGGCAACGTGGCCTTCGCCACCATTCCGGTGCTCGCCGAAGACGGCTGGAGCGACGACGGGATGCAGTCGGTGGTCCGGGTCGATCCTGCGCAGGTCCAAGAGTGGGTTGTCGGCCTGCTCCAGGATCAGGATCAGGGGCAGACCGCCAAGATCGCCTACACCCCTGAGCAGACCACCGTCGACGTCCTCAACGACAGCGATATCAACGGCCTGGCCGGCGCGGTGTCCGACGAGCTGGGTTTCAGCGGCTTCCTCATCGGAACCGTCGGCAACAACGACGCGGCGAAGGTCAGCGAAAGCCAGGTGCAGGCAGCCAGCGGCGACGACCTGGGCGCCGAGGCCGTGGCCCGGGCACTCGGCGGACTTCCGGTGAAGTCGGACTCCTCGCTCCCGGCGGGCACCGTCCGCGTGGTGCTCACCGAGGACTATTCCGGTCCGGGCTCCGGGCTGGAGGGGTCGTCGTCCACCGGATACAGCGTTCAGGACATGTCGGGCGCCGCGGACACCTCGGGCGCTGAGGCCGGCGCGCAGGCACCGCTGCCCTCCCAGGTGTTCACCGCGGGGTCCGAGGACCCCCAGTGTGTGAACTGAAATTGACGAACCTCACCGCGGCGCTGCTCGACCCGCTGCTGGCCCGTGACCCGATGGGCCCGCGGATCACCTACTACGACGACGCGACCGGCGAACGGATCGAGTTGTCGACGGTGACGCTGGCCAACTGGGCGGCCAAGACCGCCAACCTGCTGCGCGAGGAATTCGGCGCCGGTCCGGGCACCCGGGTGGCGGTGCTGCTACCGACGCACTGGCAGACTGCGGCGGTGCTGCTCGGGGTGTGGTGGATCGGCGCCGAGGTGACGACGGCCGGTCCGGCCGAGATCGCCCTGTGCAGCGCCGACCGGCTCGGCGAGGCCGATGAAGCGGTCGCCGACGGCCAGCTGGGTGAGGTGGCGGTGCTCTCCCTGGACCCGTTCGGCAGGGCGGTCGACGACCTGCCGGTCGGGGTCACCGACTACGCCACCGCCGTACGGGTGCACGGTGATGCGGTGATCGCCGAGCGATCACCGGGGCCGGCACTGGACGGCCGATCCGCCGGGGATGTTCTCGCCGCGGCCCGGCGCAGCGCCGCCGATCAGGCGCTGAGCGCCGAGGACCGAGTCATGTCGGACCGGCCCTGGGGCACCGCCGAGCAGATCGTCGACAACCTGCTGGCGGTGCTGGCCGCCGGGGCGTCGCTGGTGCAGCTGGCCAACCCCGACCCGGCATTGCTTCAGCGCCGCCGGGACACCGAGAAGGTGACCATGGACCTCGGCGCCTAGGCGCGGCTTAGGAAGCCGGAGCCGGAGCCGGAGCCGAGGCGTCCCACACCGCGGGATCCTCGGCCGGGAAGGTCGGGCACTTCGCCGCGATCTCGTTGGCGACCGGCTCCGCGGCGGTGAAGATCGAAACGTACTCCGGGAAGATCCCGGTCAGCGTGTTGATCTCAGCCTGCCGGTCTTGCGGCGACTTCTGCAGCAGCAGGTTCATGTGGTACACGATGCCGCCCTGGACCCAGCGGGGCTCGGAGTTGTACTTGCCGATCAGCTCCCCATAGGTGACCGGGTCGACGACCTTGGTCGCGGCCATGATCTGGTCGAGCGAGCAGGTGGTGTTGAGCATGGACGGCGGCACCGTGTCGGCGGCGGCCGAGCCGGCGAATCCGACGGCGGCAACGGCGAGGGCACCGGAAAGAGCGGCGACTGAGCGCAGAGTAATCACGGGTCCACAAACTAGGGGCTGGCCTCCCGCTGAGTCAATCCGGGCTGGCCCCCACCGGCCTTAGGCTGGCGGTCATGACCGATCACCGCCCTCCATTGGACGTCGCCGCGGTGCGCCGCGACCTGGTCGGACCGCACCGGGCGCTGCGCAGCCTGGAGGTGGTGGAGACCACCGGTTCGACCAACGCCGACCTGCTGGCCCGCCACGCCGCCGGACACGACATCGACGGCGCGGTGCTGGTAGCCGAGCATCAAAGCGCCGGCCGCGGCCGGGCCGGTCGTAGTTGGTCCACCCCGCCGCGGTCGCAGATCGCGGTGTCCCTCGGTGTCGGCGTGGCCGGTGTCCCCTCAACGGCATGGGGCTGGCTGCCGCTGCTGACCGGGGTGGCGGCGGTCGACGCCGTGCGGGCCACCACCGGCATCCGCGCCGGCCTGAAGTGGCCCAACGACATCCTGGTCGGCGAGCACAAGCTGGGCGGAATCCTGGCGGAGGTGGCCTCGCCCGACCCGGTGATCGTGGTGGGGCTGGGCCTCAACGTCTCCCTGACCGCCCAGGAGGCCCCGGATTCCCGGGCCACCTCGCTGGCCATGCTGGGCTCGACGATGCTGGACCGCACCGCGCTGCTGGGCAGCGTGCTGGCCGAGTGGGCCGCGCGGATCGACCGCTGGCGCGCCGCCGGCGGTGCGGACCCCGCGCTGGTCGCCGACTACCGCGGGCACAGCGTGACGCTGGGAACCCAGGTCCGGGCCGAGCTACCCGGCGGCCGCGAGATCGTCGGTGTCGCATCGGATCTCGACCAAATCGGACAACTCCACATCGACACCGGCTCGCAGACCGTGGCGGTCGCGGCCGGTGACATCACCCACCTGCGGAACCGCTAGCAATCGGCGGAGCGGTATCAGCGCAGCAGCGCGCGGGACATCACCACACGCTGGATCTGGTTGGTGCCCTCGTAGATCTGGGTGATCTTGGCGTCGCGCATCATCCGTTCCACCGGGAAGTCGACGGTGTAGCCGGCGCCGCCGAAGATCTGCACGGCATCGGTGGTGACCTCCATGGCCACATCGGAGGCGAAGCACTTCGAGGCCGCCGAGATGAACCCGAGGTTGCCCTCGCCGCGCTCGGCCCGGGCGGCGGCGGAGTAGACCATCAGCCGGGCGGCCTCCACCTTCATCGCCATATCGGCGATCATGAACTGCAGGCCCTGGTTGTCGGCGATCGGCCGGCCGAACTGTTTGCGGTCCTTGGCGTAGGCGATCGCGGCGTCCAGTGCGCCCTGGGCAATGCCGACGGCCTGGGCGCCGATGGTCGGGCGGGTGTGGTCGAGGGTGGCCAGCGCAGTCTTGAAGCCGGTGCCGGGCTCACCGATGATCCGGTCACCCGGGATGCGGCAGTTCTCGAAGTACAGCTCGGTGGTGGGCGAGCCCTTGATGCCGAGCTTGCGTTCCTTCGGACCGACGGTGAAGCCCTCGTCGTCGGCGTGCACCATGAACGCCGAGATGCCGTTGGCGCCCTTGTCCGGATCGGTCACCGCCATCACGGTGTACCAGGTCGACTTGCCGCCGTTGGTGATCCAGCACTTCGAGCCGTTGAGGATCCAGTCGTCGCCATCGGCCTTGGCGCGGGTCCGCATCGCCGCGGCATCACTGCCGGCTTCCCGCTCCGAGAGCGCGTAGGAGGCCATCGCCTCACCGGAGGCGACGGCGGGCAGCACCTTCTGCTTCAGTTCGTCTGAGCCGCGCAGGATCAGGCCCATGGTGCCCAGCTTGTTGACGGCGGGGATCAGCGACGCCGAGGCGTCCACCCGGGCCACCTCCTCGATGACGATGCAGGCCGCCACCGAGTCCGCACCCTGACCGCCGTACTCCTCCGGGACGTGCACAGCGTTGAAACCCGAGGCGTTCAGCGCATCCAGCGCCTCTTGCGGGAAACGCGCCTCCTCGTCCACCGCGGCGGCGTACGGAGCGATTTCCTTCTCCGCCAGCGCCCGGATCGCGGCCCGAAGCTCATCGTGCTCCTCGGGCAACTGGAACACGTCGAACGAAGGATCACCGGCCCAACTAGCCATTTCAGCCTCCTCGCTAATCACGGGTAACGGTACCCGCTCGCCTACATTCCGAGTAAACGCTCCCGAAGCGCCCGGTCCTTCGCGGCGACCTCCGCCTCAAGTCCCTTCTGGAAACCTTCCATCCGCTCCCGCATCGCCGGGTCCGCCGAGCCCAGGATCCGGACCGCCAGCAGTCCGGCGTTGCGGGCGCCGCCGATCGACACCGTTGCGACCGGAACACCGGCCGGCATCTGCACGATCGACAGCAGTGAGTCCAATCCGTCGAGTTTGGCCAGCGGCACCGGGACACCGATCACCGGCAGAGCGGTGGCCGCAGCCACCATGCCCGGCAGATGCGCCGCCCCGCCGGCGCCGGCGATGACCACCTCGAGGCCGCGGCCGGCCGCGGTGCGCGCGTATTCGAGCATCAGGCCCGGGGTCCGGTGCGCTGAGACAACGCCCACCTCAAAGGGCACCTCGAACTCGGCCAGCGCCTCGGCGGCGCCCACCATCACCGGCCAGTCGCTGTCGCTGCCCATGATCAGGCCCACCCGGGGTCGATCAGACATGCCCGGCCTCCCATCCGTCGGTCCACTCGGCGTGGGACAACCAGTGTGCCGCGCGCTCGGCGCGTTCCCGCACCACCGCGACATCGGTTCCCAGAATGTTCACATGTCCGATCTTGCGTCCCGGGCGTTCTTCTTTGCCGTAGAGGTGCACATGGGCCTCCGGGATCCTGCCCATCAGGTGGTGCGTCCGCTCGTCCATGCCCATCGCCGGGGTGACCGCCGCTCCCAGCACGTTGGCCATCACCGTCACCGGGGCCAACGCCCGGGTGTCGCCGAGCGGGTAGTCCAACACCGCCCGAAGATGCTGTTCGAACTGGCTGGTGACCGCGCCGTTCATGGTCCAGTGACCGGAGTTGTGCGGGCGCATCGCCAGTTCGTTGACCACCAGCGCGCCCTCGGTGGTCTCGAACAGCTCCACCGCCAGCACGCCGACCACGCCGAGTTCGTCGGCGATCCGCAGTCCCAGCTGTTCGGCCTCGGCCGCCAGTGGATCCGGCAGGTCCGGCGCCGGTGCGACCACCGTGACGCAGATCCCCTCACGCTGAACGGTTTCGACCACCGGCCAGGCCGCACCCTGACCGAACGGCGAGCGGGCCACCAGGATCGCCAGTTCGCGCCGCATCGGGACCCGCTCCTCGACCAGCACCGCCACCCCGTCGTCGAGGTATCCGGCCACCGCCTCGCGGGCGCACCGTAGGTCGTCGGCAAGCACTACGCCGCGGCCGTCGTAGCCGCCACGGACGGTCTTGACCACCACCGACCGGCCCGTCGATGCGGCGAAAGCGTCGACATCCCCGACCGTGTGGACCTCGGCGAACCGGGGCACCGGGGCGCCGATCTCGGCCAGCCGCCGACGCATCGCCAGCTTGTCCTGCGCGTAGACCAGCGCCTCCGGCGGCGGCAGCACCGCCACCCCTTCCTCGACCAGCGTGTATAGCAGGTCGGTCGGGACGTGTTCGTGGTCGAAGGTCAGTGCGGCAGCACCGGCCGCCGCGGCGCGCAGGGCCTGCAGGTCGGTATGGGATCCGATGAGCACGTCGGGGCTCACCTGGGCAGCCGGATCCTCGGCGCTGACGGACAGCACCCGAAGGCCCTGCCCGAGGGAGATCGCGGCCTGATGGGTCATCCGGGCCAATTGCCCGCCACCCACCATCGCCACCACGGGTCCGTTCGGCACGGCGACCATGGTGTCACGACCCCGCCGACCGCCGTTTGATCGACCGGCGTTTACCAACCGTGACCTGCATCTCTACTCAACGTAGGGGGATTTCCGTAGAATTTGCCCCTGTGTCTTTCGCTGATGCCACGATCGCCCGGCTGCCCCGGCCGATCCGGCCCGTCGCCGAGCGGCATCACGAGCTGATCAAGTTCGCGATCGTCGGGGCGACCACGTTCGTCATCGACTCGGTGATCTTCTACACCCTGAAACTGACGATCCTCGAGCCCAAGCCGGTCACCGCGAAGGTGATAGCCGGCATCGTCGCGGTGATCGCCTCCTACATCCTCAACCGGGAGTGGAGCTTCCGCGACCGCGGCGGCCGCGAACGGCACCACGAGGCTTTGCTGTTCTTCGGGGTCAGCGGTGTCGGCGTGGTCCTGGCGATGGTTCCACTGTGGTTCTCCAGCTACGTGCTGGGCCTGCGGGTACCCAACGTGTCGCTGACGGTGGAGAACATCGCCGACTTCGTGTCCGCCTACATCATCGGCAACCTGCTGCAGATGGCGTTCCGGTTCTGGGCCTTCCGGCGCTGGGTGTTCCCCGACGAAGTGGGCCGCGAGCCCGACCGGGCGCTGGAGTCGACCCTGACCGCGGGCGGTATCGCCGAGGCGATCGAAGACGAGTTCGAGGCCCGGGAGGCCCGCCGCGGCGTGGTGACCCCGCTGCGGCGCCGTCGCCGCCCACCGGCCGCCTAACGAGGGGACCCGGTTCCGAACTCCTCGGCGCCGAGGGTGTCGAAGACCTCGTGGTAGAGCAGCGAGTGCACCTGCTCGACCTGCGGGATGTCGAAGAACTCCAGCGGATCCTGGGCCGCCGACTCGATCACCAGGGTGCCGGTGCGCACGATCCGGTCCAGTAGGCCGTGCCGGAACTCGACACTGTTGATCCGGGCCAGCGGGATGTCGATCCCGGCCCGGGTCAGCAGCCCGTGCCGGTACATCACCCGCCGGTCGGTGATCACGAAGTGGGTGGTCAGCCACGCCAGGAACGGCCTCAGGGTCAACCAGACCACCAGGATCAGCCAGATACCGGCGATGACGGCCCACACCACCTGTTTGGCACGCGGATCCCACTCGGCGCGGCTGACCACGGCCGCACCGAAGGATGCCAGCGCCGTTGACACCAGCAAAGCCAGCACGGGCAGGACGAGGCGCTTCCAGTGCGGGTGGCGGTGCAACACCACCCGCTCGTCCTGCGCGAGCACATTGTCCGGATAGGCCATAATCATCTCCTACGTCACCGGTGCCGGAATTGGCAAGGACATGAGCGTCGAAGGATCGCTATGGGCGAAAGACCCGTGTACGACGCCTACCGGAACTTCCTGGCGAATCCGGGCACACCCTTCTGCACCCCCGGCCACAAGCGCAACCCGGATCTGATCGACGACTTCCTGGCCCTCGACGTTCCGCACTACCTAGGCATCGAGAACCGACGGGTGTCGACGCCGCGCCTCGCCACGGCCGAACGACTGGCCGGCGAGTTGTGGGGTGCCGACTGGTGCGGCTTTTCCGTACAGGGCTCCACGCACGGCAACGAGGCGATCTGCCTGTCGCTGGGCAAGCCCGGTGACAAGGTCATCGCGGCCCGCACGATTCACAAGTCGCTGTTC
>JAGQTO010000240.1:7285-8339 GCA_020439025.1 Mycobacterium sp.
GATCAGGCCCGACATCGACGAGCGAACCGGTCTGACCGCGGGTATGCCCGTCGAACGGGTCGCCGCGGCGCTGAAGGCCCACCCGGACGCCAAGGCCGTGATGCTGGTGGAGCCCAGCTACGTCGGCGGGGTCTCCGACGTCGCGGCCCATGCCGAGTTGGCCCACGCCCACGGCATCCCGTTGACCGTCGACGCCGCCTGGGGAGCCCATCTGGGCTTTCATCCCGACCTGCCGCCGCACGCCATCTCCTGCGGCGCCGACGCGGTGGTGACCAGCATCCACAAACAGGTCACCGGGTTCACCCAGTCCTCTATGGTGCTGGCCCAGGCCGAACGCATCGACCTGGAGCGGCTTGAGGCCGCATTCGAGGGGCTGCACACCACCAGTCCCTCCGGGGCCATCTTCGCCAGCATCGACCTGACCCGCGACCTGCTCGCCGAACGCGGTGCGGAGCTCCTCGGCCGGGCCATCGGCTTGGCGAACGGGGCGCGAGAGCGATTCCGGCAGGTGCCCGGCCTTGAGGTGGTCGGCGCCGATATCGCCGAGCGGTCACCGGGGCTGCTGATGCACGATCCGACCAAGATCGTGTTGACCCTGGCCGGCACGGGTGCCGACGGGCAGCTCGTCGCCGACGAACTCGAGGAACACGGGCTGCAGCTGGAGTTCGCCGATCGCGACACGTTCTCCCCGGTCATCACGATGGCCGATACCGAACAGAGCATCGACTTCATGGTCACCGAGATCATCAACGCCATCGAGGAGCATCGCGGCGATCCGCGGGCGCTGGTGCCCATCACCGCCTGGACGCTGGAACCCGATCCGGTGATGACCCCGCGCGACGCCTTTTTCGCCGATCACGAACGGATCCCGGCTGAGCGGGCCCCGGGCCGGATCGCCGCCGAGACCGCGGCGCCCTATCCTCCCGGCGTCCCCGCACTGGCACCCGGTGAGCGGATCAACGCCGACGTGCTGGCGGCGCTGCAGGCCGAGGCCGCCAGCGGCACCCGGATCGCCTACTGCGGCGACCCGTTGCTGCGCAGCGTGCTCGTCGTC
>JAGQTO010000241.1 GCA_020439025.1 Mycobacterium sp.
CGCCACCGTGGATCTGGTGGGCCCGAATTCACTACACAGAGGTGGCCGACTACCTCTCTGCCGGCGAGAAGATCCGCGCCATATCGGATGCCGGCGAATTCGCGGCACTGCCGATGCGTGAACTCACCCCTAACAGCCACGGCGACTGGATCAACCAACGAGATGACCAGTTCAGCACCTTCCCGGCGATTGGAGACAAGCGAGGCGAAGCCGCGTGCACGGTGTTCTCGTCGTACTCCCGGGGACTGGAGACAGGACGAGACGCCTGGGTCTACAACTTTTCCAAGCCGAAGCTGTCGAAAAACATCCGCAACACAGTTGAGTTCTTCGAGACCGTGCAGCGTGACTACGAGACTTGGCTCCGCCAGCGCGGTGTGACCCGGAATGCCCCATCCAGAGACGAATTCGTCAAACAGCACTCAGCTTCGGTGAATGATCCCAAGAAGTTCAGCTGGACACTTAGCGCGCGGAACAGGTTGTCGAGCGGAACCGGGATGGAGTTTTCAGCAAGTTCCATCCGCCGCGGCACCTATCGGCCCTTCAACACGCAATGGGTTTACAACCACCGCTCGCTGAACCACATCGTGGGCCGCCTGCCGTCGATGTTCCCGACCCCACACCACACCAACATCGGCTTCTACGTCGTCGGTTCAGGATCGGAAGTCCCGTTCTCGGCGATCATGCTTGATCTCCTGCCGAACCTGCATGTAACGGGGGCAGGAAGCGGCGGCCAGTTCTTCCCTCGCTGGACCTATGAGAAGGCCGAATCCGAGGACGGTGCACTGGATTTCGCCTCAGTTGACGGTGGTGAGGTCGATGAGTATGGCTACCGGCGATTGGACAACATCACTGACGCCATCCTCATGCTGTACCGCGGTGCCGTCGACGACCAAGTGAGCAAGGACGACATCTTCTACTACGTCTACGGGCTGCTGCACGACCCCGACTACCGTGCCACCTACGCCGCCGACCTGAAGAAGATGCTGCCGCACATCCCCACCCCGGAGAACCGTGAACGGTTCGAGCAGCTGGCCGAGGCCGGCCGGCAGCTGGCTGATCTGCACGTCAACTACGAGACCGTGCAGCCCTATCCTCTCGATGTACAGCTCAAGGCCGGTGCCGATCCCGCCAACCGCGAGACCTGGCGCGTGCAGAAGATGAAGTGGGCCAAGAAGAAAGACCCGGCCACCGGCAAGAACATCGACGACAAGACGGCCATCATCTACAACCCGAAAGTCACCATCGCCGGCATCCCCGAAGCTGCCGAGCAGTACATGCTCGGCTCCCGCTCGGCGCTGGCCTGGATCATCGACCGCTATCAGGTCAAGACCGACAAAGCCTCGGGCATCGTCAACGACCCCAACGACTGGTGCGATGAACACGACGAGCCGACCTACATCATCGACCTGATCAAGAAGATCACCACCGTCGGTATGGAGACGGTGAAGATAGTCGATTCACTATCCCGAGGCTCGGCATGAGCAACATTCGGACATTTGAGAGTCCGCACCCGGATTGATCACAGGCGTTGGGTCGCCTAGCTCTTTCCCGGCCAGTTGCGCCGCAGGGGTTAGTGCTGGCTTGAACGAAGGCGGCGAGATCTAAAGGGCTTACACACTCACGCTCGTCGATATCAGATTTTGCGATGGAAGGTGGGATGCCGCTCGGCGTGTCGGAGTCATCTTCAAGCCAAGTTGGTTAGTGTCGAATAGACGAAAGGACGTCCTGAGTCGCCTGGTCGAACAGGCGGGACGTCCCATCGTTTGCAAGTGGCCAACCAGGCCAGCGTTGCTTTGCAGGTGATTGCGCCTCCCATGGTAGCGCCCCTGAAGGCCTTCGTCAGGCATTGAGGTGGTTCTGCGCGTTGACTCCGCGTCGGCTCCCCTCTCGATGCCCCGAACGTGAAAGGGGGCCAGGATGATCCGATTCACCCTGCAGGCGGCTTGGAAGCTCGCCGTGGTGGTGCACGTCGTAGTCGCGATCGCGTACTACTGCGCATCACTGAGCGGCATGGTCTAGAGCGCCCAGAAAGAGTGGCCTGGACTTGGTCGATACCGGGTCCAGGCCACTCCGGGGATGTGGACTGGCCTGAACGGACGTAATGACGTAATTACGTTCTTGATCGTGACAGAGTGCGTTTCGATGAGGCGCGCTGTCTCGTTTCTAGAGAAATGAGACAGTTCTGAGCGCATCGCCTATCTGCCACATAGCCCGAGTTCGAGGCGTCTCGTTTCTTGTCTCATTCCGCGTGTCTCAGATCTTGCCTGTCGGGGGGGTGAGACAGTCGTCGTATGACGGCGATCCTCGGCTATGCCCGAGTTAGCACCACCGCCCAGGACCTCGATGCGCAACTGGCCATGCTCGCGGCCGCCGGCGTCGACAAGGACCGAATCTTTACCGACAAGCTCTCAGGGGCAGCCAGAACGGAACGTCCAGGACTCACTGCGATGCTTGACTACGCGCGGGCCGGGGACACGGTTGTTGTGGCGGCCATTGACCGACTCGGCCGGTCGGTTGCCGAAGTCACCCGCACCATCACCGATCTCGGTGAACGCCAGATACTGTTGCGCACACTGCGGGAAGGGGTCGACACCGCCACTCCCGCGGGCCGCGCCGTGGCGGCCATTATGGCGACCCTCGCCGAACTCGAACTCGAACTGGGCCGGGAACGTCGCGCCGCATCTCGCCAGTCACGCCGTTCCCGGCAACTACCGGCCACAAAGCCAACAAAGCTCGGCCCAGATCGGCAGGAGCAGCTGCGGCGCCTGGCAGCCACAGGAGAACCCGTTACGGAGCTTGCTGCCGCGTTTGGTATCGGCCGGGCCACCGCCTACCGATATCTCGCCAATAACGAAGCGATGCAACCGAATGCCTGAGCCAGCGTGGCAGCGCTGACCGCGCGCCCGTGCTGGCTGCGGCCGGGCGAGTGGTCATCGACGCGTGACTGCCGGTCGCACGGGTGTGGGGCAGCGGTCACGTGGAGTTGTTGGGTTAGCGGTTGATAGCGAGACCGGCGGAGGACACCTGCGCGGCGGGAAGTGCGACGAGTGAGCTGCCGTCGTCTGGGCATGAAAAAGCCTCGCGCGTCGAAATCGAGATTCGACGACTGCGAGGCGAAAGCCAGCGTGGTGTGCGCATGGAGCCGCTGACGGGGCCATCCGGCGCGCAGGCGGTTATGGCGGCATCGGCAGGTTTCTCCCGGCGGAAAGGACGCTCATTCGAGCAGGGCTACCGGAGCCACTCGCGAAGCGCGGCCGCGGCGGCGCCCACGATCCCGGCGAACCCACCGAGGATGGCCACGATGCGTTCCGACGGCTCATCGCGCCGGCAGAACACCGCTTGGTAGACCATCACCAGCACAGGCAGAATCCAGACCAGATTCCACGCGCCCGAGACGACCATATTGACCTCCTTGCGAGGTGTACCAACAGAAATGCCCGACCGGGGGGCCGGGCACAAAAAAAGCCGGGAAGACCCGGCTTCAACGCGCAAATAGCGCGCCCTCTCATGGGTGGACCCATGAAAAGATCAGTCCAGCAATACATTTGGATGACTGGACAACTTACGAACTGGCTGTGTACGCCAGTTATTCGGTGGACCCCGCCAGCAGGGGCGGCAGGAAGATTTCGCGGTAGCGACCGGATGTGGGCACAGTCGTGCTACTGCATCTGTGCGGCAAGATTACCTGTCGAGGTAGGCAGGGAGAGGACGTCACACTGGCGGGGTGTGTCGGCGCGCTAAACCAGATTTTGGGCGCACTAACGGCACCTCATTCACTGTACTCGCAGGTAGATGCGCCCGAATGGAAGCAAGCAGCCTTGGCGTGTCGCCCAGGTGAGAAGAACGGTCCAGTTCGTTCTTGTCTCGGCGTTCGACCGGGCCTACTCCCAGGACGAAGGCGTGGAATGCGGACAGTGAGATACCCCTGCGTCTAGATCAGGCGCGGGTCACCGTCTTCGTCGAGGACGATGTGCCGATCGCCGCGCTGGAGCGCGTCGAGTGCGAGGTCGATCTCGTGAACGGCGAGATCAGCGATGCGGCTGGGGCCGAGGACGATGATCTGCTCAGCTTGATCAGCCCCGCCGCCGGCCGCCAGGCCGACATACTCCGAGTTCGGTGCGACGACGAACTGCAGATCCCAGCCGATGACGCCTCCCACCTCGCGCGCGCGTCGGTCGAGAGTCCGTACGTCGTCATTGGTCAGCACGCGATGCCCCTCCCCCGCCATCAGGCGTTGTCGGCGACTCTGCGGCGCAGCGTGTTCAGCTCGTCGAGCAGCTGCTGGTAGTGCTGGACAGACATGACGACGGCGCCGGGCTTGCCGGTGGTGCCGGCCAGGACGACGTTGCCGCCGCTGGTGGTCACCTGATTGATCAGGTGCTGATGAAGTTCGCGGACCGGGATCAGCTCACTGGGGACGGCTTGCGCGCCGCCGAGGGCTTCAACGGTGGTACGAATCATGGGATTGCCTTTTCAGAAGTGGTCGGTCTGGTGTCCCCTCGGCCCGTCTGTCGAGCCGAGGGGACACCGCCGAATCCGGTTGATGCTCAACCGCGTTCGGTGACCGTGGTGTTGGGGTGGCGTGCAGCCGTGGAACCCTTCACGAACTTGCCGGTGATGGCACTGCGGTGATGGGTTCCGCTGTTGCGGTTGGCGCCCCGTTCGGTGACCGTGGTCTTGGGGTTACGCGCAGCGGTGGACGCTTTGACGTAGCGACCGGTGGTCGCGCTGCGGTGATGTCCCTTGGCCATTGTCTTGTCCTTTCGGTTTGTCCGGCCCGGTATTGAGCCGGATACCGGTCTATAAGTGCGCTCGTCGGCTCGATCCCTGAGTTCCTCGGAATCGTCGTGCCCGTGGCCGCCCTCGGCGGCGCGGCGGGCCAGTGCGTCTCCTTCGGCGGCGGTCACCGACCTGCGGGCTACTCGCCCGGTGCGGGTGCCTAACGAACTAGCGTTGATGAGTGCGGTGAGGTGCTTGATGGTGGTCACGACGTCCTCTTTCGGTTTCGGAGTTGGCGGAGTTGGTGGCCGATGAGGTTTTCCACACTCTTGGCGTCGCGCAACCCCAGCTTGTCGGCGATCTCCCGTTGGGTGAAGCCGTGCTCCTGCAGGAACAGTGCTCGGCGCGCCCGGTCGGTGCTCAGCAGCGCCATCGCTTCGGCCACCGTGTCGTTGGCGACGATGGTCTCCTCGATGCCCTTGATGATGTCGAACGGGTCTTCGGGGAGCTCGGCCATTGGCGTGGTGGCCTCCTGGATGCGCTCTTTCTCGGCCCGCAGTGCGCTGCGGTAGATGTTGGCGAACTGATAGAGGCACTGGCCGATGAAGAAGGTGCTCAGCGACGCCCCACCCGAGGACTGCCAACGGTGTGTCTTGAGCACCTTGTCGCGGAAGTAGATCAGCGCGGCGACCACGGTGTCGGTGGCGATGTCGTCGATGGTCTGGTCGTCGGGCCAGCCCTCGATGCGGCCCAGACCGTAGCCGGTCAGCGCCTTGGTCTTGCCGTAGATGGTGCCGTGGCGGATCCAGGCCCGCAGCACACCGAGGCCGTAGCGGGTCAGCTCGCGGGCGAACCGCTCCCACAGCCGGCCGGTGAACTGCTCCAACTGCAGCGCCAGCAGCAGCTCCTCATCTGCTTGAAGACGCCGGAGTCGTTCCAGTTCGTCGGCAAGTTCGGCGGCCAGATCAGGGTCGTCGAGCCAGGCACCGACCAAGCCATCATCGACGCCCTGGATGTCGCCCTGGCTGTCCGGTTGTAAGCGCGCGGCATCAACGGGCGGGCCGGGGCGGCTTGCCGGTCGATCCATGGCTACATCTCCAGGAGGCGAGAAAGAGACAACCGATCCCTACGGTTGTCGCTTCCTCTTAAGTCCGCGCGCACCGCGAACCCCTGAAACCTGGAGAAAGTTTTTCCAGGCGAGCGGACACGGGCCGTGCTGTCACCAATTGTCCCAGGTCGAGCCGACAATCCTCGGCATGCATTACAGGGGTTGATGGCAGCCCCGGGCAGCCTCGAGTGATCCAGCAGGCGGGCCGCTGGCCGCTCAACCGTGTGGCGCGCTTCGTGTGATGAGGTCGTGCTTGGCCGTGTCTGGCATGAAAGTGCCTCGCGAGTGAATCGACAAAACTGCGAGGCGCGGATGTGCACAAAGAAAAAACCCCGGCCGCATCATGGCTCCAGGCCAGAGAGGCGGTTTCCGGGGACTTCTGCAAGCTATGTTACCTCGGACCACGAAAAGGAGTCCAGTGGTAGAGACCCCCCAGCAAGCAGAAGCGCGACGCGCCGCCGCTCTTGATCGAGCCATATCGACCCCGCGCTATGCGTCCTATCTGAACGCCGCCGGCCAAGATGCAGACCTTGCCCGCAAGCTCTACGTCTGGGACCGCGACCTTTCGACAGCCATCCTCGCGGACCTGGCCATCGTCGAAGTGGCTTTACGCAACGCCCTACACAACGCGCTGACTAACACCTACGGGCCCGAGTGGTACCAGAACATCGCCCTCGATGACCGCTTACTGAAGCAGGTCGGACGAGCCTGGAGCTATCTCCGCAATCCTCGGCAAGGCCACCCATCGACACCAGGACGAGTGATTGCGCAGTGCACCTTCGGCATGTGGGTCAACCTCCTGGATGCTGGCGGCTACGCGGGCCGGGAGCCTCGCCGCGTCCACGCCGACTACGAGCAGCTATGGCGATCGACGCTGCGCTCCGCATTCCCCGGCGGGCGCAGCGAAGCACGAAACGACCCCAGCCCCCATGCGAGCTTCACCAGGACATGGGTTCACTCCGTCGCCAAGACCGTCAACGTCCTACGCAACCGGGTCGCCCACCACGAACCTCTGCACAACGGATTCCCGTTGCCTGGCCAACGGTCGGGGCAACAGCAGTCGAACCGTCTCACCGCCGCCGAGGGCATCGAGGCCTACATGAAGCTCACTCGCATGATCGACCGCAACCTTGCAGAGTGGATCACCAACAACACCAAGGTCACCGCGCTGCTGGCCACACGCCCGCGATGAGCAATTAGCTGAAGTGTAAAAGACGTAATGGCGTATATACGTTATTACGTTCGGTCAGTTCAGGGGCTCGGCTTGGCGTCGATGGCGGCGGTCACGTCAGCGTGATTGGCGAGGTAATCGCGGTAGCCGGCCTCGCGGTCGGCGTCGGTGTCGTAGTAGTCCGCGTAGCGCTCAAGCCAGGTGCGATAGTCAGCGGGTCCGTGCATGAGCCCTACGGTAGGCCGTTGCACTGACGAGCTGTGTTTCTTCTGGCCATGTCCCCCGCTTCGACGTTTGCGGCGTGTCGTCATCTGTTGATGCCGGCGCGGCCTGCGAGCCTTATCGGCATGGCTCAGCACACACACGAAGATGACCGGGCGCGGATTATGACCCGCGTACCGCGAGAGGTCTACGACGCCATCCGAGCCCGCTCGGCGGTGCTCGGTATCTCGATGGGGCAGTACGCCGGCGACGTGCTGGCCCATCACGCCGGGAAGTGAGCACGACCCAGCGTGAGACAAGGGGTCACCTGCTTGTCTGCGGACACTGGTGCAGCTCCGCACCCGCACATCTTTAAGCCGCAAAGACGTAATGACGTATAGACGTCATTACGTCTTTGCGTTAGCGTCCAGCCACTGATCGGCGAGTTCGGTGAGGATTTTGCTCATGCTGGTGTCGCCGTCGAGGGCGGCCTGCTTGAGGCCCCGCACCGTAGACCGCGGTAGGTAGACGGTGGCACGTTGCATCTCATCAGCCGGTGATCGGAAAACTTTGGCGGCGCGCTTGGCCGGCCCAGGGTCGACCCGACGGGCCATCTTCGCCGAAAGATCAGACATGGACCATCGCCTCCATCAACTCGGTTAAAACATCGTCGTAGCCGTGCAATCGGTTCGGGGTGGTGCCATAGGCGCGGCGCACGTCCTCGCGCCGGAGAATCGGCGTGCCGATCACCGGCACCCCCTCCCCTTCCAGCAGGGCGCGGACTTCCTCGGCTAGCCGCGTCCGTAGGTCGACCCCGGTCAGCAAGACCGCAGTCGGACGATGGGCGGTGATTTCTAATGTCGGCCACACTCGGCGCACGTCCAGTGGGGAGACACCAGTCGGGACGATCACCAGGTCGGCGACGTCGATGGCTTCCTGGATCACCTGAGCGGTCCCCGGCGGGGTGTCAACGATCGTCAACTCGCGGTCGGTGTCCACAACGAGGGGACGTGGTGCCGGCACTACGGGGAAGGGCAGCGGATCAGCGGCGGCGTCGGCCGCCCATTCCAATGCGGAGCCCTGGGGGTCCGCATCAACTAGGACGACATCCACGCCGCGCCGGGCGGCCGCGGTGGCCAGGTAGACCGCACTGGTCGTCTTGGCCACGCCACCCTTGGTGTGTACGAGCGAGAAGATCGGCATGCCAGCCAGCATACGTCGTGACGTAAAGGTGCAAACGCGTCAACGCGCCACGACGTAATCACGTTGTTACGTTTGGTACGCATGCATTAATACGTTATGGCGTAATTGCGTCGATTACGCACGCCGCCGGCGATGCAGACAGCCCTGCCGAGGCCGAGCTCTGGGTGCCAGCCGATCTTGCTGGCGATGACCGCGCCCGCTGGCTCGAAGGCTTCCACTCTCACTTTGAGCCATAACTCCCCTGCTCAAGCAGTGTGTCCGCTGGTCATGCGGTCTCTGCACCCCTGTTCGTTAACGTCTGCGGCATGGGCATCGAGACGTTCAATCGCTCGCGTGGATGCGGGTCATCACGAGGAACCCGTGAGTGGTGCGACTTTCCGCCGAGAATCGGTGTGAAGGTAGAAACACACCAGATGAACTGCGCGGTGACGCTCCTGAGTGCTCGGAGCATGTCATGACCGCCCGCCACATTTACGTCGACGAGACCAAGCAGCGTGACTACTTGCTCGTGGCCAGCGTCCACGCTCCCACCGACCTCACGGCCTTGCGCCAGGTCGTGCGCGGTCTGCTCCTGCCAGGCCAGCGCTACCTGCACATGAAGGACGAGAAGGACGGCCGTAAGCGCACCATTGCCCAGGCCTTCGTTGGCGCCGGCGTGGAAGCCACCATCTACTGCGCGGGAGCCGAATACCGAAACGAGCGCGAGCGGCGCTCTGCGTGCCTACGTGCCCTCATTGACGACCACGCCTCCCTCAATGCGCACATCGTCCTCGACGAGGACGAGACGATGGTCAGGTTCGACAACCAGAAGCTGATCGAATACACCCGCGCCGCCGGCTGCCGCGACACACTGCGCTACGAGCACAAACGCTCGCACACCGATGCGTTGCTGGCCATACCCGATGCGATCGCTTGGTGCTGGGCCAAAGGCGGCGAGTGGCGCAAACTCATCCAGCCCGCCATCACGGCCACTCGCGAAGTCTGACCCAGGGTGTCTCAGAAAACCGCGAAGCCCGAGCGCCACGGTCGTCCGGCCGGGTCTCGGGCTCACTTCCTGAAGCTCAGCGCAACAGGCACCACCCAATATACGGGGAAAGCGCCTGCTACGCCAAGGGCTCGGTGTAGCGGGCCTTGATTTCGGCGATGGCTTGTTCCTCTGTGATCTCGCCGCTGTCGAGGCGGGCCAGCATGTTGCGCACGCTGTCACTGACGCTGAATCCGGCCAGTCCCGCGGCTGCGATAGCCAGGTTGCTGGCTTCCGAGGGGGTGTAGCTCACCGGAGTTGGCTCAACCGAATCGGTCACGCAATCGAGAATAGTTGCAAACACCGACACCTTCGGCCCGCGCTGACACGCACGCGCAGGGGCGTCCCGCGGGCTCTCGCCGGTTGTCTCAACTTTCTCAAAAACATCAGCGCGGCTCGGCGTGGCTTGATTCAGAATCACTGCCCTGGTGGTGGGATTGGCCCATGCCAGCACCACACAAGGGCGATCGTCTCGCCCATACGATCCGCCCGCCGCGCGAGGTCAGTGACGCGCTGCGCGCCGAAGCCGTCGCGCACGGCCTTTCCCTGTCCCAGTACGTCGCAGACCTACTGGCGATCCACATCGGAAGACCAGACCTTGCCCGGGACCTGGGCCGGTCAGACGAGGGGCTGCCGCTGGCGATCTGAGCACCGTAGCCCTGCATACAGGACGGACGTAGGGCAGATGTGACAAATCCATAGCGGTGCGGAATTGCCTTTGACATGACAAAGGCCCCCTTGCGGAGGCCTTGTCTTTGCGGAGGTTGACCTGAGCGCCAACTCAGGTCCGGGTTCCGCACCCGGTACCCCCGAAGGGGCGATGTCTTGACCGACTCGTCTCACGGTAGCGCACACCCTGAATCAGGTACAGGTGGCGCGCGACACCGTGGCTTAAATCGTGACCTTTCTTCCGCTGCGCGGGCAGACACTGCGGTGCGCCGGCGCAGCTGGATCGAGCGTGCTGGTTCGTGTGCGCCGCGGACTCCGATGTGGACCAGCCGGGGCAGCTGGCTGACGGCGCTGGGGAGCTGGGCCGCCGACGAGGCCGTGTTCGCCGCAGAGCGTCAACGCATCGGGGTGGCCATCACCGCACCCACCCTGTGCGCGGTCGCAGAGGTGATGGCCGAGCACGCCGACCACGCCACCGGCCGGCACGTGGCCATCACTCGCGCCACGATCGCGGAACGAGTCGGTTGTGATGTGCGGACGGTGACCGCGGCCTGGCGGCTGCTGCGCAACACGGGGTGGGCTGTGGAGGCCCAGCGAGGACACGGCTCACCGGGCACTCCGGCGGTCGGACGGCGCCCCTCGGTGTACCACCTGACCCCTCGACGTGCCCCCGCTCCGGCACGCTCGGCTGTGCAGCATTTCCACCTACCGCCGTCAGGCGGTGTTAGGTCTTTATCTCCCGTAGGGAGTAACTCACCAAGCACGCACGCGTGCCGACAAAAGTTCACTCCCACCCACAAACGCCGGCGCTTACGCGCCGAGCCGCGACCGCTAGCCCTGCAACGACTGGCCGCTGAGTTGGTTGCCAACAGTCACGGGCTCGGACGGGTGCACGTCGGGGCCATCTGCGATGCGCTGCGCGCAGCGGGTGTGGATCCGGGGGAGTGGACCTCCCGGGCGCTGATTCAAGCGCTCAACACCGACATGGTTCGACGCGGATGGAACTGGCCGGATCAGATCAACAACCCGGCCGGGTTCCTACTCAGCCGGGTGCGACTGCTCAGTGTGCGGCCAGGGCCGCACACCAGTGGCGGCTGCGCCGCCGGCCCAGAGCAGGCACCACGACGGTCGGGCGGCACAGTCACCAACACACCACCTAGGCACACCACCGCATCGCCGGCGGTGCTCACCACCGAGCAGCGTGAGCGGATCGCCGCTGCCAAGGACAGCATCCGCGCCGACATCGCCGCGGCCCGTCGCCGTGCGGCTACCGGCCGCACTGGTGCCCGATCAAGTCACGCAAGCTCGACGAAGAGCGGAAGCACTCACGGCGCACCGCCCAGCGTCGGTCCAGAGCCCTCGTCGTAGAAGGTCCAGGTCACCTCGCTGCGCAGAATCGGCGGCTCGATGTCGTGGACGACCCAGTTCAGCAGCTCCACAGCCGACACTTCATCTCCGCGTTTTTTGAATGTCTCCAGCATCCCCAACATCAACATCGTCGCCAACGACATTTTCGCCCTACCACCGTCCATCCCGTCTCCTCTTTCTCGGCTGCACTTCACACGCCCTCACGCCCAGCCAACCAGCCCCCACCGACAAATCCACGCCACTCGAATGATTCATTGGCACATTTGCACAGTGTGTGCAAGCATCGGTGTGGGGCGCGGCCGCGCCCCACACCGGGCCGGGTTGGGTGGTTACTCGTGTTGACGATCGCGCCGCTGAAGCAGTGGTCGGTGCGCTACTACAACGACACCTCCCGAGCGGCGGTTTCCGCAGCGCTGGATCGAGAAAAAGCCGGCGGTGGGCTGGGGGAGTACTACTCCGAAGGGGAGTCCCGAACACCGTTTTGGATGTGCGCCGGAGACGCTGAAGCCAGCGCGGCGTTGTGCGGTTTGAGTGCCGCAGATCGGGCCGGCGGTGAGGCCGATCTGGACGTGGTTGCGCGCTGGCTCGATGACGGTGTGGCCCCCAGTGGAGCATGTGGACGCAAGTTTTCTCAACGCGCCAACCACGGATTCGATCTGACTTTTTGCGCCCCGAAGTCGGTGTCGTTGCTGCGCGCCTTGGACACCACCGGGGTGGCGTCCAAGGCGGTAGTGGAGGCCCACAACCGGGCTGTGACCGAGGCCCTGGAGTACCTGCACACCCACGCCGGCTACACCCGAGTGCACAACAACATGACCGGGATGAAGGATCTGCAGCGGCTACCTGGTCTGGTCGCGGCGGCCTACCAGCACGAGACCTCGCGGGCCGGGGATCCGCACCTGCACACCCATGTGTTGGTGCCCAACAAGCAGGCCCGCGCCGATGGCACGTTGGTGGCCATCGACAGTGACTCGCTGTGGCATGAAGCCAGGGCCGCCGGGATCATCTACCAGGCCACGTTGCGGGCTGAGTTGCACGCCGCGTTGGGGGTCGGATGGGAGAAGGTGGATCCGCATTCGGGGATGGCCGAGCTTGCCGGAGTGGACCCCGAACTGATCGCTGCGGCCTCGCAACGATCCACCCAATTGAGCGAGTGGGCTGCACAGAATCTGATCGTCGACGGCAGCGGAAAGCCCACCGCGGGACAACTCGCGCGGGCCCAAAAAGCCACCCGGCCGCGCAAGCCCGAGCACCGGCCCTGGGCTGAACTGAAGGCCGAATGGGCGCAGCGATTCGGTGCTGAACTGGTCTTGGACGAGTCCGCCCAGCAGGAGGCGCTGACCCGGTTGCGGAAGGACTCCCAGGCCGAGCTTCGGGCGTGGGCAGGGGCTGCGGTCAGGGGTATCGACAAGCCGGCCTTCACCCGCGCTGATCTCATCGAGACACTCGGTGCGCACATGCCGACCGTCATCGATGACGCCCCACCGATCGGCCCGCGACTGCTGCTCGAGCAGCTCGTCGACGCGGTCGGTTTGCGCGTCACCGAGGCCCGCCAACCTCACGAACGTGAAGGCCATGAGCGCTACACCGCGTTGGTGATCGCGCGCGAAGAAACCGCCATCTACTCGCTGATCGGAGCCCGCGACAAGAATGCCGCCGTGGCGAAAACCATCGCCGAGACCGCCGCTGCGAAAGTCAAGCTGTCGGCCGATCAAGCCGGGGCAGTCGTTGCGATCGCGTCCTCGCCGTGGCTGGTTCAGGTGCTCTCCGCCCCGGCCGGCGCGGGCAAAACCACCTCGCTGAAAGCCCTGCGCCGCGCCGCCAAACAAGGCGGCATCGAGCACGTTTGGTTGGCCGCGCCGACCGGAAACGCCGCCGATGTCGCACTGGCCGAGGGGGCTGCCGACGGCGGCGGCACCGTCGCCGGAGCGCTCAAAGCACTGCGCGAAAACCGCCTCACCTTCGACTCCAAGACCCTGCTTGTCATCGATGAAGCAGGCATGGTCGGCACCCCCGCACTGCGCGAACTGCTCACCGCAGCCACCGCCGCAGGAACCAAAACAGTGCTCGTCGGCGATGCCGAACAACTGGTCCCCGTCAAGGCCCGCGGCGGCATGTTCGCCCAACTATGTGCGGATCTGCCCTGGGCGCAGAAACTGTCCGAAGTGTGGCGCATGCGCGATCCCGAAGAACGCGCTGCCTCACTGGCCATCCACGACGGCACACCAGCGAGCCTGGCCCACGCCGTCGACTGGTACCGCAATCAACAGCGGCTGCACACCGGTGACCCGGTGACCATGGCCGACGACGCGTTCACCGCCTGGACCACCGACCACGCAAACGACGCCGACAGCCTGCTCATCGCTGACCGCTGGGAAGTCGCCGACGCCCTCAACCAACGCATCCACCGCCACCTGCTCGGCGACGACGCCCCCACCGTGGCCGGCGCCCGCCGGCACCGCATCGGAGTCGGCGACATCATCATCACCCGCCGCAACGACCCCACCATCGACGTCTACCCGCAGGGCAGCCGCGATCCGGTCGCCGGGGCCCCAGTGCGCAACGGACAACGCTGGAAAGTCACCCGCATCGACACCGAGGTCAACCGATTGCTCGCGGTACGCATCGGGGATCAATCCAGAGCCGTCTTCAGCGACGACTACCTGCGCCAACACGTCCACCACGGATACGCGATCACCGTGCACGCCGCCCAGGGCGCCACCGCCGAACACTGCCACGCACTGCTATCCCCCGAAACTGGGCACCGCGCCAACGCTTATGTGGCCATGACCCGCGGCCGGGCCACCAACACCGTCTACCTCTACCAACGCCTCGGCGGAGAAGGTGACCACGAACACGCACCCCAAACCGTCGAAGGTGTCCACACTCCCCGCCGCGGTGACGACGAAGACGCCGCCGCCGCCCTGCTTGGTCTGCTCAACCGCGACAACACCGCCCACACCGTCATCACCACCGCCGAAAACACCCCCGAAGAACAACTGTCACCACCGGTTCGAGTCCTGCTGGAACAACGCAAGACAGCGTTGGACAAGCTGCGCATCGTCGAGCAACTCGAAGAAGAAAAAGAGTGGCTGGACACCGCGTTCACCGCCACCAGCCCCAGAGCTACCCACTACATCGGAGTTCGACAGACACTCGACCGCGCTGACGGCCTTGATGAGGAAACGCGGGCCGCCGCCCAAACGGTGGTAGGCAGCCTGCCCACCGTGCAATCAGTCCACCTCCACGATGACCAAAACAAGCCCGCCCTGCTGGCCACCATCACCGCCTGCGTCGTCGCTGGCGAACACAAGGTGCTCGCACTTCCGGTCACCGACCGCGCCCGCCGCCAAGCGCCCTCCTATTCGACCCAAGGCAACACCTACGCACCCGAGACGTTCCTTCGTGACCTCGACAACGCGACCCTGACAATCGAGGAAGGAACATTGCTGATCGTCGATGACGCCGACCACCTGCAACCGGATCAACTCCACAGCCTGACCGCCCGGGCCGCCGAACGCAGCGCCAAGCTGGTCCTGGTCACCACAGACGCCGACGATCCCAATCTCACAGCGGACGCGCCGAGCCGACACCTCACCGATGCCGCCAACATCTACCTCAACTGGGGCTACCGCCTCGGAACCGACACCCCCGCCGACAGCGCTATCCAACACCGCGCCGCCCAGCACAGAGACGATCCTCTGATTTCTGAAACATTGGACCACACAAGGAAACTCGTCAAAAAACTCTCCAGCCGACCCGGCTTTGGGCGCCGACACGACAGAGATCAAAGCCGTCAGCGAAGCAGGGACGACGGCTCCGGATTGGAGCTCTAGAAAACCTCGGGTGTTCGAACTCGTCGATGCCGTGTCCAACCATGAACCACCACAGCCCACACCCGGCGATTCAAACGAGAGGAACCGTTGATGAGCAGTAGTGCTGACACAGCCTTCGCCGAAGCCGTCGACACGATCCTCTCCGAATGGGGAGAACCCTTCTCGGCTGCCCCCACCGAGCTCACCGACGCCCTACAGGAGCTGTACCGCGCCGAGCTGCGGTTCCCTCCGATATGGCCTGAACACCGCCGCCGAGCGTTCATCGTCCACCACGCCGACATCGACTCAACAGAACTATCCACCCAGTTCGATGACCTCATCGACACCGTCACCAACGAGTTCGGACTCGCCTACGGCATCCTGCCCCACCCCGACGACGCCGCCGAACTCATCACCACCGCCCGCAGACAAGCACTCGACGAGTTCATCGACCGACGACTCAACTACGAGCTGCCCAACGAAATCGAGGACGCCCAAACCGAAAACCCCGGTCGCGGAGAAGCCAGCATGACCGCGTGCGGACCCACCCAACGCCGCCACAACCGGGCCACGCTGATGCGAGATCCAAATAGGACGTAATTACGTCATTACGTTTTAGTTGGTCCCGTGTCCTGCGCTGAGCTGCGAAAGTACGCGGTGAAAAGCCGCAGCACCCAGCAGCCGACCATGACTCCCGCATACCAGTCAGTCACGCTGGCGGCACCGAAGCTCACCGCCACCGCCAACACCACCACCAGTAACGGCGGACTGAGAAACCGCACCTTGCCCATCGAAATACCTCCATACGCTCGCGGGGCGGAACAATTTCCGCTCCCACTTCTTCTGGTCTGGACGAGCAAGGAAAACAGGGTC
>JAGQTO010000242.1 GCA_020439025.1 Mycobacterium sp.
GTTCCACGGCGGGGTCTGGTGGGAAGGCGCGGTCGACCCGTCCTGGGGGCAGCCGCCGTCGACGAACCAGCAACTCAAGCCGACGCCGGTTCCGCTGCCCACGCACTGACTCGGGTTGTGCGGCGAGGTGCGACGATTCATGCCATGACCGGAACGCTCGTCGCCAGCAACGTGGCCGGCGGGTTCGCCCACCGGACCCTGTTCGAACGACTCGACCTCACCGTGGCCCCGGGCGACGTCATCGGGGTCGTGGGCGCCAACGGGGCCGGAAAGAGCACCCTGCTCAGAATCCTCGCCGGAGAGATCGAACCGCTCGAAGGGACGGTCAGCACCGCCCCGGCCGATGCGTTCCTCGGATGGCTTCCGCAGGAGCATCAACGGATTCCCGGCGAGACCGTTGCCGGCTACATCGCCCGCCGGACCGGATGTGCCGCGGCGGCCGCGGCGATGGAAGCGGCGGCCGCGGCGATGGCGGCCTCCGCCACTGCCGATGGGGATGGCGATTCCGCCGAGAACTATTCGGCGGCCCTGGATCACTGGCTGGCGACCGGGGCCGCAGACCTCGAGGAGCGATTGCCCGCCGTGCTGGCCGATCTCAGTCTCGACTCGCATCTGATTCGACCGGAGTCGACGCCGATGACCTCGCTGTCCGGAGGGCAGGCGGCCCGCGTGGGCCTGGCGGCACTGATGCTGTCGCGGTTCGACGTGGTGCTGCTCGACGAGCCGACCAACGACCTGGACCTCGACGGGCTGGACCGGCTGGAGCGGTTCGTCGCCGATCTGCGCAGCGGCGTGGTGCTGGTCAGCCATGATCGGGAGTTCCTGGCGCGCAGCGTGACTCGCGTCCTCGAACTTGATCTGGCGCAGAACACCACCACGGTGTTCGGCGGGGGATACGAAAGCTATCTTGAAGAGCGTGAGGTGGCCCGCCGGCACCGGCGAGAGCAGTACGCCGAGTTCGCCGAGAAGAAGGCCGACCTGGTGGCACGGGCCCGCAAACAGCGGGAGTGGTCCAGCCAGGGGGTTCGCAACGCGATACGCAAGTCTCCGGACAACGACAAGATCCGGCGGCGCGCCGCCGCGGAGTCCAGCGAGAAGCAGGCGCAGAAGGTGCGACAGATGGAGAGCCGCATCGCCCGGCTGGAGGAGGTCGCCGAGCCCCGCAAGGAGTGGCGGCTGCAGATGAGCATCGGAACCGCTCCCCGGTCCAGTTCAGTGGTCGCAACGCTCGCCGATGCCGTTGTGCAACAGGGCGATTTCGTGTTGGGTCCGGTGTCGCTGCAGGTCGAGGCCGGCGACCGGATCGGAATCACCGGGCCCAACGGGGCCGGTAAGTCGACCCTTCTGCAACTCCTCCTGGGCCGCCGTGCACCCAACAGTGGTCGGGCAAGCCTGGGGGCCAGCGTCGCCATCGGCGAGATCGACCAGGTGCGAGCAGAATTCAGCGGCCCTGGACGGCTGGTCGATCTTTTCGAGTCGCACGTTCCCGACTGGTCGAGTGCAGACGTGCGAACACTGCTCGCCAAATTCGGGCTCCGGGCCGATCATGTGGAACGCCCGGTCTGCGAGCTGTCGCCCGGCGAGCGGACCCGCGCCGGCCTGGCGCTGCTGCAGGCCAGGGGAACCAATGTGCTGGTTCTCGACGAGCCGACCAACCATCTGGATTTACCCGCGATCGAGCAACTCGAGCAGGCGCTGGAGAGCTACGACGGCGCACTGCTGTTGGTTACCCATGACCGGCGGATGCTGCGCAACGTCCGGTTGGACCGGTCGTGGGTGGTGGACGCCGGTCGCGTCGAAGAGAAGTGATCAGTTGTCTCCGGCGGCCACCAGCGAGCTCAACCGCACCTCGGGGTTGTCCTGCTGGAACCCTTGCAGCCGCCACTTGGTGGGAAACAACGCGAGCATGACGCCGTCGGTACGGGTCAGCACCTCCACCGACACCTGCTTGTCGACGAACGGCGCGTCCTGCGGGTCGACGGCGCGTGCGACGGTGTAGGGCAACGACTCCAACGAGATGGGCGCGTTGAACTCCGCGGCCATCCGGTGGCTGGCCACCTCGAACTGCAGGGGTCCGACCGCGGCGAGGACGGGCGCCTGGTCGCCGCGGCGGTCCGACGTCAGGATCTGGACGACGCCTTCCTGCCCCAGTTGCTCGATGCCGCGCCGGAACTGCTTGTGCTTACTGGGGTCGGTGCCGCGAGCGACGGCGAAGTGCTCGGGGGAGAAGCTGGGTATCGGTGGGAAACGTACCGGAACGTCCCGAAACAGCGTGTCGCCCGGTCGTAGCGCCGCCGCGTTGGCCAGGCCGATCACGTCTCCGGGCCACGCGCTGTCCAATGTGGAGCGCTGCTGGCCGAACACCGACTGCGCGTACTTGGTGACGAACGGCTTTCCGGTGGCGGCGTGGGTCAGCACGTCACCGCGCTCGAAGGTGCCCGAGCAGACGCGGGCGTAGGCGATCCGATCGCGGTGGGCGGAGTCCATACCGGCCTGGACCTTGAAGACGAAGGCGCTGAACGGTGCCTCGACCGGCCGGACATCGCCGTCGGCGTCGACCTGCCCGCCTGGGGCGGGCGCGAGGCGGACCAGATTGTCCAGCAGTTGGTTCACCCCGAAGTTCAACGCCGCCGAGGTGAACAGGACGGGAGTCGTCTCACCGCGCAGGAACGCCTGCTGATCGTGGTCGCCGTCGTCGGCGGACAGCAGTTCGCACTCCTCGCTGGCGGTCAGCCAGTCGGCGCCGGCGG
>JAGQTO010000243.1 GCA_020439025.1 Mycobacterium sp.
GCGCTGATGTCCTCCTACACCGACCCCGACCAGGTCGCCACCGGCGGGCCGCGGGACACCGACTACTACGCTCAGATCCCGTTCCACAGCGGGGTCTGGTGGGAGGGCGCAGTCGACCCGTCATGGGGTCAGCCGCCATCGACGAACCAGCAACTCAAGCCGACGCCGGTTCCGTTGCCTACACACTGATTCCGGTCGCGCGGCGAGGTGCGACGATTCATGCCATGACCGGAACGCTCGTCGCCAGCAATGTGGCCGGTGGCTTCGCCCACCGGACCCTGTTCGAAGGGCTCGACCTCACGGTAGCCCCGGGTGACGTCATCGGCGTCGTGGGCGCCAACGGGGCCGGGAAGAGCACCCTGCTCAGAATCCTCGCCGGGGAGATCGAACCGCTCGAAGGGACGGTCAGCACCGCCCCGGCCGATGCGTTCGTCGGATGGCTTCCGCAGGAGCATCAACGGATTCCCGGCGAGACCGTTGCCGGCTATATCGCCCGCCGGACCGGATGCGCGGCCGCTAGCGCGGCGATGGAAGCGGCGGCCGCGGACATGGCGGCTCCCGGAGCTGCGTCGGGAGAGGCCTATTCGGCCGCCCTGGATCACTGGCTGGCGACCGGGGCAGCAGACCTCGAGGAGCGATTGCCCGCGGTGCTGGCCGATCTCGGTCTTGATTCCGATCTGATTCGACCGGAGTCGACACCGATGACCTCGCTGTCCGGCGGGCAGGCGGCCCGCGTCGGACTGGCGGCGCTGATGCTGTCGCGGTTCGACGTGGTGCTGCTCGACGAGCCGACCAACGATCTGGACCTCGACGGCCTGGACCGGCTGGAGCGGTTCGTGGGCGATCTCCGCAGCGGGGTAGTGCTCGTCAGCCATGATCGGGAGTTTCTGGCGCGCAGCGTGACTCGCGTCCTCGAACTTGATCTGGCGCAGAACACCACCACGATGTTCGGCGGGGGATACGAAAGCTACCTCGAAGAGCGTGAGGTGGCTCGTCGGCACCGGCGGGAACAGTACGACGAGTTCGCCGAGAAGAAAGCTGACCTGGTGGCGCGGGCCCGCAAACAGCGGGAGTGGTCCAGCCAGGGCGTTCGCAACGCGATCCGCAAGTCCCCGGACAACGACAAGATCCGGCGGCGCGCCGCCGCGGAGTCCAGCGAGAAGCAGGCGCAGAAGGTGCGGCAGATGGAGAGCCGGATCGCCCGGCTGGAGGAGGTCGCCGAGCCTCGAAAGGAGTGGCGGCTGCAGATGAGCATCGGAACCGCTCCCCGCTCCAGTTCAGTGGTCGCAACACTCGCCGATGCCGTTGTGCGACAGAGAGATTTCGTGCTGGGCCCGGTGTCACTGCAGGTCGAGGCCGGCGACCGGATCGGCATCACCGGCCCGAACGGGGCTGGTAAGTCAACCCTTCTGCAACTCCTCCTCGGCCGCCGTTCACCCGACAGTGGCCGCGCAAGCCTGGGGGCCAGCGTCGCCATCGGTGAGATCGACCAGGTCCGAGCCGAATTCAGCGGCCCCGGCCGGCTGGTCGATCTTTTCGAGTCGCACGTCCCCGACTGGTCGAGCGCGGACGTGCGAACACTGCTCGCCAAATTCGGGCTCCGGGCCGATCACGTGGAACGCCCGGTCTGCGAGCTGTCCCCCGGCGAGCGGACCCGCGCCGGCCTGGCGCTGCTGCAGGCCAGGGGAACCAATGTGCTGGTTCTCGACGAGCCGACCAACCATCTGGATCTGCCCGCGATCGAGCAACTCGAGCAGGCGCTGGAGAGCTACGACGGCGCGCTGCTGTTGGTGACCCATGACCGGCGGATGCTGCGTAACGTCCGATTGGACCGGTCGTGGGTAGTGGACGCCGGCCGCGTCCAAGAGACGTGATCAGTTGTCTCCGGCGGCCACCAGGGAGCTCAACCGCACCTCGGGGTTGTCCTGCTGGAACCCTTGCAGCCGCCATTTGGTGGGAAACAGCGCGAGCATGACGCCGTCGGTGCGGGTCAGCACCTCCACCGACACCTGCTTGTCGACGAACGGCGCGTCCTGCGGGTCGACGGCGCGGGCGACGGTGTAGGGCAAAGATTCCAGCGAGATGGGCGCGTTGAACTCCGCGGCCATCCGGTGGCTGGCCACCTCGAACTGCAGGGGGCCGACCGCGGCGAGGACGGGCGCCTGGTCGCCGCGGCGGTCCGACGTCAGGATCTGGACGACGCCTTCCTGCCCCAATTGCTCGATGCCGCGCCGGAACTGCTTGTGCTTACTGGGGTCGGTGCCGCGGGCGACGGCGAAGTGCTCGGGGGAGAAGCTGGGTATCGGCGGGAAACGCACCGGAATGTCGCAGAACAGGGTGTCGCCCGGTCGTAGCGCCGCCGCGTTGGCCAGGCCGATCACGTCTCCGGGCCACGCGCTGTCCAATGTGGAGCGCTGCTGACCGAACACCGACTGGGCGTACTTGGTGACGAACGGCTTTCCGGTGGCGGCGTGGGTCAGCACGTCGCCGCGCTCGAAGGTGCCCGAGCAGACCCGGGCATAGGCGATCCGATCGCGGTGGGCGGCGTCCATACCGGCCTGGACCTTGAAGACGAAGGCGCTGAACGGCGCCTCGACCGGGCGGACGTCGCCGTCGGCGTCGACCTGCCCGCCTGGCGCGGGCGCGAGTCGGACCAGATTGTCCAGCAGTTGGTTCACCCCGAAGTTCAACGCCGCCGAGGTGAACAGGACGGGGGTCGTCTCCCCGCGCAGGAACGCCTGCTGGTCGTGGTCGCCGCCGTCGGCGGACAGTAGTTCGCACTCCTCGCTGGCGGTCAGCCAGTCGGCGCCGGCGGCCTCCTCGGCACGGTCCGGGCTGATGTGCTCCTCGGGAGCCGCCGTGGCGCCGCCGGCGGTGCGGGTGAACCGGATGAAATTGCCGGTGCGCCGGTCCAGGACGCCGTGGAAGTCGCCGGCGATACCTACCGGCCAGGTCAACGGGGTGGGCTTGAGGCCGATCCGCTCGGTGATCTCGTCGAGGAGT
>JAGQTO010000244.1 GCA_020439025.1 Mycobacterium sp.
CCCGCTTAACTTTGAAGAGCCCGTTTGTCGGTGGCCTGTCGATCTTCGTTGCAAAAGCACTGTTCAAAGCGTTGTCAGCCCGAGTTCGCTTGAACTTGTTAGCCTCGAAGTCGCCTGGTCCGGCGGAAGGTGAACGCTGAGTTATCGAACGCGGTCCGCGATTGCCTTCATCGGCAAGAAGAAATGCAGCCGGTCAACCGGTGATTGAAGAAACTCAGCGTGGTGCACGTAAAAAGCACGGGCTTCATCGTCGCGGGTATGCACCAACAGAGCTGGTGCTGCAGCGGTTTCACACAACAGCAGCGCGCGCAGCACCGCGGCCCGGAGCAAGCCCCCCCCCCCGGCCGCAGCCGTGCCAGTACTTGTCGACGGCCAATCGCGCCAGCAGGAAGCAGGGAACCGTCTCAGTCGCCCGCTTTGCGATCAGTTCGGGCCGCCGCCTTCTCGTAGCCGGCCACAGTCAGCGCGTAGTAGCCCACCACGCGACCGTCATCGGTCGCGGTCACGAAGGTCGTGGCGTTGTTGGCGCGCAGATTCTGCCAGCTGTACTTCCTGAGCCATTCGTCGAGTTCGGCGGCGCCGGAATCAAATGAGGTGCGTTCGTGTGCCTTGGTCAGCTTCTCGGGCGGGCGCGGCTTCGGCCGAATGGTGGCGGTCAAAGCGCTGCTGCATCACTCTCATCGAACGGGCTCTCGCGGCGCACGAGTCGATCGAGCTTGGGCATCAGCTTCAGCGGGGCATCCAACAAACTCTGGAACTCCGCCCACTGCTCGTCATTCGCGACGAACCACTTTCGGTCAGCCAAGACCCGCTCGGCGCTCTCCAGGACGCTGCCCAGAATGACATCGTTGATTGTGCTGTCGGTCGCCTCCGCGGCACGCCGAATCAACAGCTCCTGCTGGGCGCTCGCCGAAAATTGAAGCGCTGGTCACGGCTGGTTTTGGTCGACACGGTCTCGTTACTCATCATTAGCTCACTCGCAGGTACTCACACCGCGACCGCATCGCCTATGCGCGTGTCTGTTCCGGCACTTTCGAGCGCGGCGACGTTCTGACTCACGCCGCCACCGGTGAACCGTTCGTCACCAAGTACGCGCAGTCGGTGTTCGGCCAGCAGCGGACAACCCTCGACAACGCCTGGCCCGGCGATGTCATCGGCCTGGTTAACGCGGCGGCGCTGCGTCCGGGTGGCACGCTCTACCGCGATGTGCCCGCGCGCTTTCCGCCGATTCCGAGTTTCTCCTCCGAGAACTTCGCCGTCGCGCGGGGAACCGACCCCAGCAAGCACAAGCAGTTCCGCAAGGGCAGCGAGCAGCTGGGCCAGGAAGGCGTCGTCCAGATTCTGGTCTCGGACCGACGCGGCGACCAGGCCCCGGTTCTCGCGGCGGTCGGACCCCTGCAGTTCGAACTCTCCAGCCAGCGGATGGCCACGGAGTTCAACGCGCCGATCTCCTCCTGGAGAACCTGCTCTACACCATCGTGCGGGCCGTCGACCCGGATGACGTCGAGTTCGTCGACAGACAGGTGTCGGTGGAGGTTCTGACCCGTACCGACGGCGTCATGCTCGCCCTGTTCCCCACCAAGTGGCGTCTGCAGGGTTTCCAGCAGGACAACCCCGAGGTGCGGTTGAGTTCGCTGGTCGCCGCCGGAGAGAACTGAACTGGCGATACGGTGACACCATGGCGACGCGGGTATGTCCGGCCTGCGACGCAAGCGCGCCGGTGGGCAAGTTCTGCGGTCATTGCGGGGCTGATCTGGCCGCCCCGGTCAGCACACTGAATGTCCTCCTGCGGCCCTCGGTTTTCGCCCTGGCACACCGCGAGACTGTCTGGACACCGCGGGTCAGCAGTTCGCTGTTTCCCCGCATCAGCGGGAAGGCGCGCAAGCCCTACCGGCTGGGGCTGATCCTCGTTCTGATCGCCATCGTCGTTTTAGCCTCCGCGGAGATGAACGGCCCACTGGGTGTGATCGCGGTGATCGGCTGGCCGCTGCTGTTTTTGATCTACGTCTGGCAGTCGGACGGGTTTCGTGACATCCCCCCGCGGATCCTGGCCACGGCGATGGTCCTCGGGGGGGCCCTGGGTGTCGGGTGGTGGCTTGTCACCGGACGGCTGGTCGCGAGTTCCTACGAGCTGTCCACCGGTTCGAGCCTGCTGCTGATCAATGAAGTGCTCAATGTCGGATTGCTGATCTCGCTGGGTGGCGGTGTGCTGATGCTGCTGCCCGCGCTATTCACCCGATTGTTCGGCGTCCCGGTGCGCGAATCGCTGGACGGTTTCGTCGTGGGCGCCTTCGGCGCGCTGTGGTATTCCACGGCGGCAGCCACCACCATTCTGGCGCCACAGTTCGCCGAAGGACTGATCGAGCATCAAGGTACCGGCCGCATGCTCGAGGACGCGGTCACCTACGGAATCGCCGGCCCGATCGCCACCACCGCGGCCGGCGGCCTCGTCGGGTGCAGCCTGTGGTTCCGGCCAAGCCGCGGCAAAGGACGCGACCCGAGGCGCGCTCGCCGGGCACTGACGATCTGCACGGTGTTGGTGGTCGTTCTGTACGCAGCGGTGTGGGTGATCGACGCGGTCACGGTGCAACGCACACTCGATCTCAGTGGGAAGATCGGCGTTGCGGTCCTTGCCCTGATCACTGCGCGGGCCGGAATGCAGATCGCCTTGCTGCATGAGGAACCTGACCCGGCTACCGGCGACCCGATCTTGTGCGTTCACTGCACACAGGTGGTGCCGGATGAACCGTTCTGTATCGCCTGCGGGGCGGCGGCGCGGGCGTCCTCGCGAACGTCGCGACAATTCCGCCGGGAGTCACCGCCGGTGCCCGAGGATGCCCTCGGTTAGCGCACCGCTTGCTGGTAAGCGGCGACATCGCTTTCGAGTTCCACCAGCACCGTATTCCAGTCCGGAGCCCACAGCGTCACACCGTTGAGCACCTCGGCCGGTTTCGAGGCGAGCGAATCGCGCACCGGAATGCCGAAGGCCACGGTGGACACCGCCTTCTGCGCCTCCTCGGACATCAGGAAGGCCAGTAGCCTCTTGGCCTCCTCCGGCAGGTGCGACGTCGCCGTCACACCGGCGAAATACGGCAGCGAAACGGTGGTGCGAGTGCCGTCCGGCATGGCCGGAAAGAAGATGGCGAACTTCGATCCGTCGTTGTTGATGGAGGCCAGATTCATCTGCACGTCGCCGTTGGCAACCAGAAGTTCGCCGCTGTCAACCTTGGGCTGCAGACTCGCGGTCGAGTTCGCCGACCCCGCGGTGTTGATCTTCAGCCTCGCCAGATAGTCCAATGCACCCCGCTCCCCCATCAGGTGTTTGAGCAGGATCAGGACCGCTGTGCCGGCACCGGCCTCGCCGGGGGTCGAGTACGCCAGCTTTCCCTTGAACCGGGGACTCAGCAGATCCTGCCAGCTGGTGGGCTGCGGATCTGCCGCGGGGTTGGCGATGAAACACAGCGCGGTCTTGACGATCGGCACGTAGACACCACCGGGCCCGACCAGTTCCGCGGCGATACCGGTGGTGTCGGCACCGCCGGCTTGCAGCAGGCCGGCGCGCTCGGCCTTCTGGATGAACGGTGGGAGAGTGACCAGCAGGTCGGCCGGCGGCACAGCTTCATCACCGTTCAATCGGTTCAATCGGTCCCACACCGCGCCGGAGTTGATCCGCGAGACCACCTCCCCCGAGCCGCCCTCGAACAGGTTGACGTCGACACCGGTTTCCTTGGTGAATTTATCGAATTGGGCCTTGTACCAGAGGGCCAGGCCGGTGGCGCTGTACACGGTCAGAGTGGGGCGCTGTCCCTGCTTCGGCGCGCCGCCGCAACCGGCGGCTAACAGCGAAACAGCAATGGCGACAACGAGGAACACGGCACTTCTTGAGCGGCGGAGTTCCATCGTCGGTCCGTCCTCCTTCCTCGCGTCGCCGCTGGCGCCTCAGCGCGGCGGATCGCCTTTCCAGCTGAAGCTTTCAAGGTACTTGCCCATGTCGATCGCGATCTCCAGGTTCGTCGACGACGGCGGGCCCGGTCCGAAGTCCCGGGAGAAGCGCCGGAAGGGCCCCTCCGCGGTGGCCACCAGTGCGAGATCGTTCTTGACGGCTGCGACGATTACGGCCCGCAAATCGAATCGGTTAGAGAGACCGGGCCGTTGGAAATTCACGACCACCCCGTAGCCGAGTTGGTAGCCGACCATGGCGTTGGGCAACTCGTAGGCGACAACGGCCCCGGGAAACTGCTTGGAGATGATGTCGGTCACCACCCGCCGAGCTACCCGGCCCTTGGCCGGTTCGCCGAACAGACGCAGCAATCCCCCGTCGCCGGCGGTGTATCGGGCGGTCACGCCGTCGGGCCCGGAACTAACTTCGTAGGCCGAACCCTGACCGGGATAGGACACCGAAAAGCTCTCTCCCGGAGCGACATAGCGCGGAAGGCTGGCGACCGGAACGGAGTTCGGCGGCCGGCCGCAGTCCGGCGGACAGTTGTAGGCGGCGGCGTCGTCAACCAATTTGTCCCAGATCCCGAGAACCGCCATCGCGACGGTCAGGCCCAGTGCCAGAACTCCGAGCGTGACCCGATAACGTGCCCGGGGCGCTCCCACTGCCGTGTAGCGCCTGGACGGGACCCCGACACCGTCACAGACCGCCACCGGGGCGGTCATGCGTTGGCCCTCTCCAAGAGAATGCTCTTGATCAGGTTCGCGACGTTCGGCGTGCCCAACCCGGTCACCATGTCATAGCCCACGGTGCCGGAAATGCTGATCGCGTTCCCGCCGAGGTTGATGTCGCGCAGTCCCGCCGACGTCTGCGGGGACTTCGCTATCCGATAAAGCATCGGATTGAGTTCGCCCAACGGCGCGGCGCCCCGATCCCGCAACCTCTGGTTCATCAATGCTGTGAGACCCGCCCAGATTGGGGCGGCCTGGGACGTGCCGCCACCGACCGCGATCTGCCGGTTGAACACGATTTGGACCCCGGTGAACGGGTCCGATACGGCCGAGACATCGGGCACCAGCCTGCGGTCGGGGAGTTCGGTGCCGATCCCGACCGTTTGCCAGTCCGGGCGACCAAAGAGCGTCGACGCCCCGCCCGCGGTGCCCAGAATGAGCGGAACGTTGTACCAGGACTGTTCCGAGAGCCATTGTCCGTCAGCGTCGGTCGACAGCTTCGTTCCCCCGACCGCGGTCATCTCCGGCAGCGAGGCCACCGCGTCCACCCCGATATCGTCGGGCGTCGGCGAAGCCGACCAGTTCTCTCCGCGTTTGCATTCCAAGCCCGCGAGGTCGCCGGTGGCGTTGAAGGCCGTGGTGCCGTTCCGCAGAGCCTTGCTGAGCGCGTCACGGACCGGGCTGAAGTCCGCCGTGGTGAAAAGGCGATCGCATCCCCAGCCGATCGAAAAACTCCAGATGGCCCCCGGGAACTGCCCGTCCACCGACTCCATCAGGCGGCCCAGTTTCTCGAACGCGTTCCCGCCTTCGTTGTTAGTGGTCTCCCGGGCATTGATCAGAACCAGTTTGGCGTCCGAGGCGATGGCATGAATGACCTGCAGGTCCATATTGGCCTCGCCGCTGCGGCGTTCGGGCATACCGCCGATTACTTCCGGAGTGAACCGCGGCAGGCCGAACGACTCCGCGAAAACGTCCATATCCTCCTGCTGGAAGCCGTCGAAGCCGAAGACGACCACCGTCTCGCCCTTGCCGGTGTGACCGTCCTTCACCAGCGATGTTGCGTTATAGGCGTTGAGAAGCTGGGAGGGGCGCAGTCCACCGTCGGGAACGTCGCGAGGCAGGATGGGCCGCGCCTCGCGAACCGGGGTGTAGCCCAGAACGCGTCCCAACCCGGTCACCTCGGAGACGGCGGCCGACGGTATGTCGGGCTGATTAGGCGAGGCGTAGAAGACCCGTCCGTCATCGTCCCCGCCCCGGATTCGGTAATCCCGCACCGGGATTCCGAAAGCGCTGGCGACCGCGTCGGCAGCGCCGTCGATGACGGCCCAGTTGTCGCCGTGACGCCACCGGACCGTCAGACCGTGATCCTGCGCCCATCCACTCAGGTGAATCGGTTCGGCCCGCGCCCGCAGTGCGGCGGTCACGCGAACACGTTCATCTCCCGCGGGTCCGAGATCGGTCGATTGGGCCAGCAGCCGTGCGTAGGGTCCGTTGATAGCGGTGCCGGGCACCGGGTGGGCGGGCCGGTCCGAGCAGAGCAGCCCGGCCACCGCGACGACGACTACCGCAGGTGTGGACGCCATGCGGTACAGCCGGGACACCCGCTCATGCTACGACCACCGCGTTCTCAAGCGCCTGAACTACCTGCTCTATTCAGTCTGCTACGTAGCCGCACCGCGGTCGCATCCGTACCGTAACCCCAGGGGACCCCGGACGTCAGTGAATACAGCAACAGCCGGCGTCAAGCATGGTTGTACTCACGCTGTACCCACACACTTCAAATTTGAATTACGTTGGAATCGTGCCGTGAGATTTTGAAGTCCGGCGTGAGAACCTACAGGCGCGATGTAGGTTCCCAGATTCCGATTCATGTCGCGGTCTTCTGACCTGCGCATCTTCTGTTTGTCTCACTTCGTTTCATATGGGGTTTGTCTCATTTTGCGTTTCATTTCCTAACGGTGCGCCTTGCGATTCGCAGCTCAGCGACCCGGACGCTTCCGCCAGTACCCCTTGATGATTCGTCCGTTACGGCTATGTTCGGACACCCAGGTGTCACCACTACCGCCAGCGGCGGGAACACCGATGATCGTTGTGTGTGGTTGTGCCGCCGAGACCGGTCCTCTCGGCGGTGACGGCGGTAAGACCTCCCGGACATGTCCCATCCGCTGTCGGACGTATCCGTTCATCTTGGTGGCGAGTTCTTGTCGGACCAGACCGTCTGACTCGTCCATGGCTTGAGCGATCGCGCCCGGAATCCGTTCCGCGTACTGATCTGCAATGTCAAGCATCCAGGTCGGATCGACACCCAATGACTGCGCTGTGCGAACAAGGTGGCGCTCTCCGATATCGCGAATCTTGTAGCGCCCGCCCATCTTCATCGCCAGTTTCGCGTGGTAGCGCACCTGGTCGGGTTCATAGACCAGAGCGGACCCGGCGAGGTCGTAGAGCGGGGCGAGGCGGACACGCGAGCCGAAGTGCAGCAACGCATAGTTCTTTGCATGGGCGTCGGTACCAGCCATGAGCCAGTTGTAGACAAGCGCCTGGGCGAACAACTGCCGTGACGCCGGCAAGTCTCGGGGATCGACGGCAGCGCGCATCAGGTCGCTGATCGAGGCAGCCGATGGTCCGCCATCGGATTCGTACTTCAACGCTCGAGACACCCCCAGCGCTTGACACAGATCCTCTTGGTGCAATCGGTACACATGGCCGTTTTCATCGGCGTGCCGGTCGAATCGCTGCGAGATCATCACCGTCTGACTCCCGAACCGGCGCAAAGTGGTTCTTACCGCCGGGATGCCGAGAATCTCCGCTGCGCGCATCGTGGTGTACTCCACCACATCACCGTTCGGAAAGGCCGTGACGCCGACCTTGAAGATATGTGTGCTGGCCGCGCGGCCGGTGGGGGTCTCCCATGAACCATCCGGCCGCTGCGCCAGGGCGAACTTGCCCTGAGCGCCGCCGAGCGACCAGCGGCCGCCGTGGTCGGCGAAGTTCCACTGCGCGGGGTCGCGCTTAAGCTCTCGCAGCCGCTTCTCGATCATGTCCTCGTCAACGCGCTCGCTTCCGGCATCGGTGTCCGGTGCCGTGTTCAGCGGCAGGATCTGCACAGCGCCCGCGCAGTCGGCACCCATGTGACGGAGCAGGTTGAACGCGTCCGCCCGGGCCTCCCCGAAATGTGCGGCCCACCGCTGGCGAACCTCGTCGTTGTCGGGCAGTAGGTTGTCGATCCAGCGCCCGGCGATGTTTCCGCCATAGCTGGATCGGCTCTTGGGCATCGACACCGACAGCGCAGGGGTCCGTGCGGCACGGTAGGACGGGTCATAGCTGAAGTCGACGTCGGCGTCCCTGCGGTGCAAGCGCCCGGCATAGACACCTCCCAACCAGACCTCAAGCTCGTCACGATCACCCACCGCCGTCTCCGAACACCGCCCCGAGCGCATCGGCGGAATCATCGCGAACGACGTCGATAAGCAGGTCCACGCAGCGCAGCGCGTCCAGCATGAGGTCCACGCGCGCGGTCGGCGCCCCTTTCTCAGCCGAGATGACCCATTGCCGGGTCACTCCGACCATTGCCGCGAGCTCACTTTGCGACATCTTCTTGGCCCGGCGCGCTTCACGCAGCATCGAGCCCAGCTCCGTAGCGCTGGAAGCAATCATGACGGCATCCGATGTTATTCGCAGTTGACATGTTCACTGATGTCAACTATCGGTTACATGCGAACGGATGTCAACTACGGTTGACACAACCTGCACGCGCCCCCAACTACTGTAGGTTCCGCTTTCCAT
>JAGQTO010000245.1 GCA_020439025.1 Mycobacterium sp.
TCGCCAGGAGGGCGGGATCACGGGATGAAACGCCGTGAAGCGTCGGCTGATGAAGATCGAGGACAGCATCGCGCCGACGATCACGCCGAGGTCTGTCAGAGGCTCCCAGCCGATTGTGGCGAAGACCTCCCGGCTGTAGTCGAAGTTCGGCGCGAACAGATGTCCGACCAACCAGGAATATGTGGTCGACTGCCCGAACGCCTGGCGCAGGAAGAGCGAGGCGACCACGACCGCCGCGACCAGCACACCCACCAGGCGGATGGTTCTGGAATGCAGGTTAGGGCTGGAAACTTCGACGTCTGGGAGGCGGCCGAACCGGGGCTCCCGCCCGGTGCGGAGCGGATCGACGGAACCCTCGGACAAGTAGGCCGCGGTGTCGCGTGCGAACGCCCGGTCATGTTCGTCCTGGGTTGTTGTCGTCAGATCGCGCAGGTAGCTGCGTTTTCCGCCGGCGTACCGCGGCAGAAAGGAGAGCAGCATCAGGCAGAGCGCCGCGTAGCCGACCGCGATCATCAGCATCGGGACCGGGCCGACGGTGTCGATGTCGCCGGTGACCACCAGATCGCCGAAGTTGGCGGTATCGATCAACCAATGACCGAGAGGAGTCTGGTAGAGCAGGGTCCATGCGGCAGCGCCCAACAGGCCGCCGGGGATCGCGAAAAGCACGTCGCGCCTGCCCTCTCCGAGGGCGAGCATCTCGGTGCCGGGGAAGTACCCGCTGATGGCCGCGCCGACGCCGAACAACACCCCGCCCACGGTCACGCCGACCAGGTAGAGCGGACGGGGCGAGAAGTGCATGGCCAATCCCATGGCGTGCAGCCCGTAGAGCAGCACGGACCCCACCGCGGTGACCAGCAGAAAGCAACCCAGCAGGAGCCGGTCGATGCCTCGCGCGGTCCTGATCACGGTTTCCGGGTTGCCGATACCCCACAGCGACGCGGGGATACCGAACGCGACGCCGACGAGAAGTCCAACCCACAAAGGTGCAGTCACCTGCATGTCAGGTGCAGTCTGCCAGAAACGTGGCTGGGCCCGCAGGGTGTCGGCACCCGGCGGATCACGACCTCATGGATGAAGATTCCACTGACCGCAGTCACCGGCCAGCACGTCGTTGACGTCGACTTCGATCCCGCCAACGATCGGACCCGGATTCGACGCGGTGCTCACCACGCGCTGGTAAAGGACCGCCGCCGGGTCGATTTGATTGCCCGACCAGGCCCGGGTCTGCCAGGACCACCGGCGGCCGGGAGTGCGTGAACTTCCGATGACGCCGTCGGCGGCGGCCCACCGGCACACGTCGATACCGCCGTAGACACCGGTGCGCTGCACTCCGAGGACTGAGTTGATGCCCCGGAACCACTGCAGGGCGACGGTGTTCCAGGTGTCCCGGCTGATGTCGTCGTCGACGCTGAAGAAAATCGGTGCACTCTGACCACCGCCCGCCGCGGTGTGCAGTTGCCAAGCCGTGTGGGCATCGGCAACGCCGCCGGCATACCCGCGGGTGAAGTCCGACGGAGCCGTTCCGCCCGGCTTGCCGTACTGATAGTTGCTGACGATGACCAGGCCGTTGGCGGTCAGCGACTCCGCGTAGGGCCGGGTGATCGGCTTGGCTCCGAACGAGGAGCCGGGGCGCGAGAGCGAGACGTAGTTGATCACCCCGGAGTAGCCGGCCGCCCTGATGTCCTCCGCGGGAATCTGGCGCATGGCGAAGTCGATCAGCCGTGGGGTTGCGGCTTCGGCCGGCGGGGCACCCGTGTTCGCCGATACCGCACCCAACCCGGCGGCGGCCGACGCGGCGGCCGCGTAGCGGAGTGCCTCGCGCCGGGACACCGGGTTGGATCCCCTGAGCTTCCCCGACGATTCGCGCACCGCGCGATGTTACCAATGTGACGGTTGTTAATGATGTGAGGCGCGCTGAACGGCACTTCTCGGCGCAGGACGCTTCATCAGGCCGGCGCCCGGTCTACCAGTTTCCTCAGCATCCCGGCGACGATGTTGGGCACCTCGATCGGGGCCAGGTGGCCGCAGCCCGCAGCGATGTCGACCGTCGCGCCTGGGACGCTCCGAGCGAATGGCAACAGCCGCTGCACCGGACATAGCCGATCCTCGGCGCCGAGGAGGACCCCGGTGGGCACCGCGACCTGCGGTAGCAGATCGACCAGGCCAGGTGAACGAGTCAGCACGGTCCGGACGGTGGTGGACGCCGCCGCCGGGTCGAAAGAAGTCATCGCGGAGACGAATTCGTCGACTCGGCCAGGGTGGTCACGACGCGTCGTGGTGCTGATCATGGAGCGGGCGACTCCGCGGCCGAAGGTCGCCGTGGAACCGATCCATCGGGTCGCGGGAACCAGGGCAGATCGCTGGCCCAGGTTCGGATCGACGGGGGTGTTCATCAGCAGCAGGCCCCGCGCCCGGCGTGGATGCCGGAGGCCGAAATGGACCCCGACCTGGCCACCCCACGAACACCCCGCGAAGAATGCCGTTTCGATCTGCAGTTCATCGAGAAGCTCGCTGACCGCATCGGCGTAGCGGCTCGGCTGGACATCTCCGGGGGGCGGGTCGCTGCGACCGAAGCCCGGACCGTCGATGCAGATCGTCCGCCACCCCGAACCGAGCTTCCCGACCACCCGGTCGAAAAGCCGGTGATCACTGAACAGCGAGGGCCATAGCACCACGGGCCTTCCCGCCCCGTGGTCGGCGACGGTCAGCGTCCCCACACTGGTGGCGATTCGGCGGTTGAGGTCCATCGCCGTTCCGCATCGGTCCCCGGCCGCGGGCAAGGATGGCGCTTGAGCGGCTTCGGGAAGCGTCGTACCGATTCGGTTCATGCCTGGCTCCGAACCGGATGAGCCGGCAGCACCGCCAGCACGAAGAATGCTCCGGCCAGGCAGATCCCCGCCGCCGTCAGGCAACCGGCGCCCATTCCGGAGAGGAACGCCTCGGTCACCGTGTCCCGGACGGCGCCGGACGCGGTGCCCGGTGACTGCGCGGCCACGGCGAGGCCCTGCGCTAGGCCTTCCTCGGCCACCGATCGAACCGGTGCCGGAAGTCCCTGCAGCACCGGACTGTCGGCGAGGTGGCGGATATATAGCGTCGAGAAGATGCTGCCGATCACCGCGACGCCGAGGGTTCCGCCCACCTGACGGGTTGCGTCGTTGACCGCAGAACCGGCACCGGCCTGCTCGGGTCGCACCACCCCCATGATCGAGTCGGTCGCGGGTGCGGTCGTCAGGCCGAGGCCGGCGCCCAGCAGCACCATCTGAGCGGCCATCTCCGGGTAGCCGACGCTCAGGTCGATGGCGTTGATCCAGGCGAAGGCGCCCGCCATCATCACCAGCCCGACGAACACGACGATCTTGGTGCCGACCCGACTGACCGCCAGCCGGGTTCCCAGCACCGACCCGACGGCGATCGACAGGGCCACC
>JAGQTO010000246.1 GCA_020439025.1 Mycobacterium sp.
TCGGATCCGCGCCGGCGCCGAGGGTCAGGTGGTAGAGCTGAACGTCGCTGCTGGTCCAGGAGAACTCCACGGGCTCCAACTCAGCGGCCAGGGCCGCGTCGACGTCAATCGGCATGAGAGTCCTTTCGCGTCACATCGGCCACGTGCAGCGCGGCCAGGTAGCCGAAGGTCATCGCCGGTCCGATGGTTCCGCCCGGTCCGGGATAGGTGTGACCCATCACCGGCGCACTGACATTGCCCGCGGCGTAAAGACCCTCGATCACCGAGCCGTCGTCACGCAGTGCGCGGCCGTGCGGGTCGGTGCGGATACCGCCCTTGGTGCCCAGATCGCCCGGCACCATTTTCGCGGCGTAGAACGGCGGGTGGCCGATCTCGCCGAGGTTGGGGTTGGGTTTGTTCGTCGGATCGCCGTAGTAGCGGTCATAGGCACTCTCGCCCCGGTGGAAGTCCTCGTCGACCCCGGTGCGGGCGAATCGGTTGAACCGCTTGACCGTTGCCCGCAACTGTTCGGCCGGAAGCCCGGTCACACGGGCCAGCTCGTCGAGGGTCCCGGCCTTGACGATGACTCCCGAGTCGAGCCACTTCTTCGGAATGCGCTGACCCGGCTGCAGACCCGCGAAGATGTAGCGGTCCCGGTAGCGCTGATCGAAGATCAGCCAGGCCGGTACGTTCTCGCCCGGGCCGGGTCCTTGGCCGTATTGCCCGCCATACATGTGGTGGCACGCCTCGACATAGGGCATCGACTCGTTCATGAATCTCTTGCCGGACGTGTTGACGATCATCGAACCGGGGGAGTTGCGCTCGGAGAGTGCGAACCAGGGAGCGCCGACCAGCGGAACGGTCGGCCCCCACCAGGCGTCTTCCATCAAATCCAATGCGGCACCCAGCTTTTCGGCTGCTTCGATCCCGTCTCCGGTGTTGGCCGCCGCGCCGACGGTCCATTCGGTTCCGATCGGGGCCCGCTGGTACTTCACCCGCATCTGCTCATTGTGTTCGAATCCGCCGCAGGCCAGGATCACCGCGTGCCGGGCCCGGACCAGTCGCGGTTCGGCGGTCTCCAGGGCCTCGGGCTCCGGCACCGCCGTGTCGCGCACGTAGATGCCCCGCACCGCTCCGTCCTCGCAGTACAGGTCGGTCAACGCCGTGTTGAGCAGAACCGGAACACCCGCGTCGCGCAACCCGATCCGCAAGGGTGCGATCAGGGCCCGGCCCATACCGACGAGATTCTTTCCCCGCATCCCCGCCCACGCGGTTCGTGCGCCCACTTTCAGGCTGCGCAGCAGCCCGCGCGGGTGTCGTTTCATCTGGTTGAGTCGCACGTAATCCTGCTGCATGACAACGACATTGAGCGGGACCTTGCCGTAGGGGGGTTCCAGCCCGGCGAGGTCGGGACCCAGCCGGTTGGCGTCGAAGGGTTTCGGTTCGACCGAGCGGCCGCCGGGCCGTCCCCCCGGCGTCTCCGGGTAGTAGTCGGAGTACCCGGGAACCCAGCACATCTCCAAGGGGGTGTGCCTGAGGACGAACGACAGCATCTCCGGGCCGCGCTCCAGATAGGTGTCGATCTTCTCGGCCGGAACGATGTCGCCGACGATGGTGTGCAGGTAGGTCGCCGCGGCGTCCTCGGTGTCGGTGACTCCGTCTCGTCGGAGGATCTCGTTGTTGGGAATCCATACCCCGCCGCCGGAGCGTGCGGTGGACCCGCCGAAGTGGGCGGACTTCTCCACCACCACAGCCGATAACCCCTGATGGGCGGCGGTCAGCGCAGCGACCATCCCGGCGGCGCCGCTGCCCACCACGACGACGTCAAACTCCTGGGCTGTCATACTAGAACACGTTATAGAATTGCCCGGTGCGGGCGCTACTGGCGGCTGTGGACGTCGATGATGGGATCCGGAAATGCTGAGCGACCAGACCCGTGCCGAACTGGCCGCCGATCTGGCCCAGGCGGAACGCACCCGGGTGCCGTTGGCGCCGCTCACCGCGGGGCACCCCGCGATCGACGTCGTCGACGCCTACGAGATACAGCTGATCAACATCCGGCAGCGCGTCGCCGAGGGTGCCCGCGTAGTGGGCCACAAGGTGGGACTGTCCTCAGAGGCGATGCAGACGATGATGGGCGTTGACGAACCCGACTACGGACACCTGCTGGCCGATATGGAGGTGTTCGAGGACATCCCGGTCCAGGCGAACCGCTACCTGTTTCCCCGGGTCGAGGTCGAGGTGGGCTTCATCCTGGCCGCGGACCTTCCCGGGTCAGGATGCACCGAGGACGACGTGCTCGCCGCCACCGCGGCGTTCGCACCCGCCATCGAGCTCATCGACACCCGGATCAAGGACTGGAAAATCGGGCTGTGCGACACCATCGCCGACAACGCCTCCTCGGCCGGATTCGTCCTGGGGACACAGCGGGTGTCGCCCAAGGACGTCGCCATCGCCGGTATCGACGCCGTCCTGACTCGCAACGGCGAGGTGGTGGCCGAGGGGCGCAGCGACGCCGTACTGGGCAACCCGGTCACCGCCGTGGCGTGGCTGGCGCGCAAGGTCGACAGCTTCGGAGTTCGCCTGCGGGCCGGGGACATCGTGCTTCCCGGCTCGTGCACCCGGGCCATCGACGTCCGTCCTGGCGATCACTTCGTCGCCGACTTCGCCGGGCTGGGCACAGTTCGGTTGTCTTTTGATTAGGAGCGTTATGGGCTCACCGAGGAAATCCGTTGCGATCGTCGGCTCCGGCAACATCAGCACGGATCTGCTCTACAAACTGCTGCGCTCGGAATGGCTGGAACCGCGCTGGATGATCGGGATCGACCCGGCCAGCGAGGGCCTTGCCCGGGCCCGCGCGCTGGGCCTCGAGACCAGCCACGAGGGCGTCGACTGGCTGCTCGACCAGTCCGAGAGGCCCGACATGGTCTTCGAGGCCACCTCGGCATACGTCCACCGGACGGCCGCGCCCCGGTACCAGGAGGCCGGCATCACCGCGATCGACCTGACCCCGGCCGCCGTCGGACCGGGAGTGGTGCCACCGGCCAACCTGACCGAGCATCTCGGCGCCCCGAACGTCAACATGGTCACCTGCGGGGGGCAGGCCACCATCCCGATCGTGTACGCGGTGTCGCGTGCGGTGGCTGACCAGGGTGGGGTGCCCTACGCCGAGATCGTGGCCTCGGTGGCCTCGGTGTCGGCCGGACCGGGCACCCGGGCCAACATCGACGAGTTCACCAAGACCACGAGCCGGGGTGTGCAGACCATCGGCGGGGCCGGGCGGGGTAAGGCGATCATCATCCTCAACCCGGCCGACCCTCCGATGATCATGCGCGACACGATCTTTTGCGCCATCCCCGAGGACGCCGACCGCGACGCGATCACGGCGTCGATCCGGGACGTGGTCGCCGAAGTCCAGACCTACGTGCCCGGGTACCGGCTGCTCAACGAACCGCAGTTCGAGGAGCCCTCGGTGGTCAACGGCGGCCAGCATGTGGTCACGACGTTCATCGAGGTCGAGGGGGCAGGGGATTATCTGCCCCCGTACGCGGGCAACCTGGACATCATGACCGCCGCGGCAACCAAGGTCGGCGAGGAGATCGCCAAACGAGCGACGAGCCCAGCGGGAGGGGCGTGATGACCGATCACATCTTCGACGTCCGGATTACCGACACTTCGTTGCGGGACGGTTCGCACCACAAGCGTCACCAGTTCACAGAGGAGGAGGTGCACGGGATCGTCGCCGCCCTCGACGCGGCCGGCGTCCCGGTGATCGAGGTGACCCACGGCGACGGACTGGGCGGGTCGAGCTTCAACTACGGCTTCTCCAAGGTTCCCGAGCAGCGCCTGATCAGGATCGCCGCCGAGACCGCCCGGGAGGCCAGGATTGCCTTCCTGATGCTGCCGGGGGTGGGCACCAAGGACGACATCCGGGAGGCGCAGGACAACGGCGGGACGATCTGCCGGATCGCGACCCACTGCACCGAGGCCGACGTCTCGATCCAGCATTTCGGCCTGGCCCGCGAACTCGGACTGGAGACGGTCGGGTTCCTGATGATGAGCCACACCATCAGCCCGGACAAGCTGGCCGCCCAGGCCCGCATCATGGCCGACGCCGGATGTCAGTGCGTCTACGTCGTCGACTCGGCCGGGGCGCTGGTTCTCAGCGACGTCGCCGACCGGGTCTCGGCGTTGGTCGCCGAATTGGGTTCGGACGCCGAGGTCGGGTTCCACGGCCACGAGAACCTCGGGCTGGGGGTGGCCAACTCGGTGGAGGCGGTGCGGGCCGGAGCCAAACAGATCGACGGGAGCTGCAGGCGCTTCGGGGCCGGGGCGGGCAACGCCCCGGTGGAGGCGCTGATCGGCGTGTTCGACAAGATCGGGGTGAAGACCGGTATCGACTTCTTCGACATCGCCGATGCGGCCGAGGACGTCGTGGCCAAGGCGATGCCCGCCGAATGTCTGCTGGACCGCAACGCACTGGTCATGGGCTACTCGGGGGTGTACTCCAGCTTCCTCAAGCACGCGATCCGGCAGTCCGAGCGCTACGGTGTCCCGGCGCACCAGCTGCTGCATCGCGCCGGGCAGCGAAAACTGATCGGCGGCCAGGAGGACCAGCTCATCGACATCGCCCTCGAGCTCAGGCGCGAGCAGGAGGGCGACCGGGGTTGACCCCGCCGCCCGCGGCGCTGTCGGACACACGGTGCACGATGGGGCGGTGACCACCCGCGACCGCGCCCAGGCGATCCTCGAACAGCTCGCCGGATCCGAGGCGGTGCTGCGCGATGACCAGTGGGCCGCGATCGAGGCGCTGGTGATCGAGCGCCGCCGGGCATTGGTAGTGCAACGCACCGGCTGGGGAAAGTCGGCGGTGTACTTCATCGCCGCCAAGCTGCTGCGGGAACAGGGCCGGGGCGCCACCGTCATCGTCTCGCCGCTGCTGGCCCTGATGCGCAACCAGGTTGCCGCCGCGAAGTGCGCCGGGGTTCGGGCCGCAACCATCAATTCCGGCAATGTCACCGAGTGGGACGACGTTCGCGGTCGGGTCGCCGCCGGTGAGGTCGACGTGCTGCTGGTGAGCCCGGAGCGGCTGAACAACCCGGACTTTCGCGACACCGTTCTGCCGTCCCTGGCCGCCGACGCCGGCCTCGTCGTCGTCGACGAGGCGCACTGCGTCTCGGACTGGGGCCACGACTTCCGGCCGGATTACCGGCGCATCCGCACCCTGATCGCCGAATTGGGAACCGGCACCCCGGTGCTGGCCACCACCGCGACCGCCAACGACCGCGTCGTCGAGGACGTCGCTGCGCAACTGGGTGTCGGCGGTTCGGACACCCTGGTGCTGCGCGGCGGCCTGGACCGTGAGTCGCTGCACCTGTCGGTGGTTCGGATTCCTTCCGCCGCCCAGCGGGTCGCCTGGATCGCCGAACAGCTTGACTCCCTTGAGGGTTCGGGGATCATCTACACGCTGACGGTGGCGGGAGCCCGCGACCTCGCCACGCTGCTGCGGGATCTGGGTCACGATGTCGCCGCCTACACCGGGGCCACCGACACCTCCGAACGCGAGCAACTCGAAGCCGACCTGTTGGCCAACCGGGTCAAGGCGCTGGTGGCGACCTCCGCTCTCGGGATGGGGTTCGATAAACCGGACCTCGGTTTCGTCGTTCACCTCGGCGCTCCGGCCTCGCCGATCTCCTACTACCAGCAGGTCGGCCGTGCCGGCCGTGGCACCGACGCGGCGCAGGTGATCTTGTTGCCCGGCAGCGAGGACCGGGATATCTGGAGCTACTTCGCATCGGTGGCGTTTCCGTCCGAATCGGTGGTGCGCAGGGTGATCGACGCTCTGGATGGGCAGCGGGCCCAATCCACTGCCGCACTCGAGCCGATGGTCGACCTCGGCCGTTCCCGACTGGAGATGGTGCTCAAGGTCCTCGACGTCGACGGCGCGGTACGACGTGTCAAAGGCGGCTGGATCGCCACCGGTGAGCCCTGGTTCTACGACGAGGCGCGCTACCGCAAGCTCGACGACGCGCGCCGCCGCGAACAGCAGGCGATGCTCGACTACCAGTCCACCCAGGGTTGCCGGATGACCTTCCTGCGCGCCCAGTTGGACGACCCCGATCTGGTCGATGGAGCGGCGTGCGGACGATGTGACAACTGCACCGGCGTCCAACGGGACGGGCAGGTCGAATCCAGGGTCGTCGAGGCCGCCAGGACCCGGCTGCAGCGGCCCGGTATCGAGATCAGCCCGCGCCGCCAATGGCCGACCGGCATGTCCACACTGGATCCGGACAGGTTCGCCGAACTGCGCGGTCGCATTAACGACGGTCCGGCTCCGGGCCGGGCCATCGGCCGCCTCACCGATCTGGGCTGGGGAGTGCGGCTTCGCCGCCTGCTCGACGCCCCGGACGCCCCGGCGCCTCCCGAGGTGCTGGACGCGGCGGTCGAGGTGCTGGCGGCCTGGCCCTGGCAGGAGCGGCCGGTCGCCGTGATGGGTCTGGACTCGAGCACCCACCCGATCCTGATCGGCTCGCTGGTGGACGGCCTCGCCGGACTGGGCAGGCTGGCCAACCTGGGCATCCTGCGTCACCGTCCCGGTCGCCAACCGGTGGTCGCGGCCAACTCCGCACTTCGGGTGGCGGCGCTGGCCGATTCGTGGGTAGTGCCCGAACTGGGGGAGCTGGCCGGACCCGTGCTGCTGATCGACGACGTGACCGACACCGGCTGGACCCTGACGATGGCGGCCAGGGTGCTGCGGCGGGCCGGAATGGATGCGGTCCTCCCGTTCGCCCTGGCCAGTGTGACCTGACAACGCCGGACACGGTTGACTCGACGCTAGAACACGTTCTAGGTTTCTTCAGGAGACGGCATGCGGTCCGGAGGAGAAACGCGGAGGCCCGGTGGACTATTCACAGCCGCTGCGGGAGGCCGTCGCGGAGGCCGAGCGACTGGTCCGCGAGGCTCCGCACATCGAGACCGAAGCCGATCTGCTAGAGGGGCTGCAGTATCTGGCCGGGTGCGTCGCCGGCTGTATGCATCTGGCATTCGACTACGACCGCGATCACCCCTTCCTGCACTCCGGCACAGGGCCGTTCACCAAGATGGGTCTGGACAATCCGGACACGCTGTACTTCGGAACCCGGGTCCGGGGCGGTCACGAATACGTGGTCACCGGAACCCGCGGCACCACCACCGACCTGAGCTTCCAGCTGCTCGGCGGTCAGTACACCGAGGCCAACGTGCCCGACAGCGAGACCGCCTTTGACGACCGCGAGCTCTACATCGACTCCCACGGGGATTTCGAGTGGCGATTCACCCCGGCCGACAACGCCCAACTGGTGATCAGGGAGGTCTACAACGACTGGTCCGCCCGGCGGGGCGTCGTCGCGATAGCCCGTACCGACACGGCGGGAACAGCGCCTCCGCCGCTGACCCGGGAACTCATCGAGAAGCGTTGGGCGACAGCAGGTAAACAACTCGTCCAGCGGGTCAAGACCTGGCTGCAATTCCCCCAGTGGTTCTATACGAACATCCCGGTCAACACGATGGTCGCGCCGCGTCTGACCCCCGGCGGTCTGGCGACCCAGTACTCCTCGGCCGGCCACTTCGATCTCGCCGAGGATCAGGCGCTGATCATCACCCTGCCGGTCACCGACGCGCCGTACCTGGGATTCCAGTTGGGCAGCCTGTGGTACATCTCGCTGGACTACATCAACCACCAGACGTCGCTGAACGGAACCCAAGCCCAACCCGATCCCGACGGAAACATCCGGATCGTGGTGTCCGAACGCAACCCCGGTGTCACCAACTGGGTCGAGACCCTCGGCCACCGAAAGGGCTTTCTGCAGTTCCGCTGGCAACGGGTGTCCCGCCCGCTGACCGCCGCCGACGGACCTGTCGTCGAACTTGTCGACATCGGGCAAGTCGGACGACGGCTGCCGTATCACAATGACAACAAAATCACCGAGTGGGACTGGCGGGATCGAATCGCCCTGCGACAGAGCCAGATCGCCAACCGGATGGTGGGCTAGATGGCCGGCATGCTGGACGGCAAGGTCGTGGTGATCAGCGGTGTCGGACCCGCTCTCGGCAGCACACTCGCGCGCCGGTGCGCCGAGCAGGGGGCCGACCTGGTGCTGGCCGCACGCACCCCTGCCCGGCTGGAGGAGGTCGCCGAACAGGTCAGTGGGCTCGGCCGCCGGGCGGTTCCGGTCACCACCGACATCACCGACGAGGAGCAGGTTCGCGACCTGGTGTCCCGCAGCCTGGACGCCTACGGTCGCATCGACGTCCTGATCAACAACGCTTTCCGGGTGCCGTCGATGAAACCTCTGGCCGAGACCAGCTTTCAGCACATCCGGGAGGCGATCGAACTGACGGTTCTCGGAGCGCTGCGGCTCATTCAGGGATTCACCCCGGCGCTGGCCGAGGTCCAGGGGGCCGTGGTCAACGTCAATTCAATGGTGATCCGGCACTCCCAGCCCAAGTACGGCGCCTACAAGACCGCCAAGTCGGCGTTGCTGGCGATGTCCCAATCGCTGGCAACGGAGTTGGGTGAGCAGGGAATCCGGGTGAACTCGGTGGCCCCGGGATACATCTGGGGCGAAACACTGAAGAGCTACTTCGCCCATCAGGCCGGCAAGTACGGGACCACGGTCGAGCAGATCTACGCCGCCACCGCCGCGCAGTCGGATCTCAAACGGCTCCCGACCGAGGACGAGGTCGCTTCGGCGATCCTGTTCCTGGCCAGCGATCTGTCCAGCGGGATCACGGGGGCGACCCTGGACGTGAACTGCGGGGAGTACAAGGCGTGACCGATCGGACCGACGTCGGGACGGTCGAGGACCTTAAGGCCTCCGCGGTCAGAGCCGTCGGGCTCGACGATTTCGGCGACCAAGACGACAACCACAGTGACGATAACTACTGTGAGGCCCTCTCGGTGTTGCTGGAGGCCTACCGCCGAGAGGCCGGCCTCACCGTGGTCGGCAGCAAGATGTCGCGGTTCTTCCTGCGTAACGCGCTGGTGGCACGGCTGATCAGCGAGGCGTCGTGGAAGCAGTATCCGCAACACGCGGAGGTGGACATCACCGCGCCGATCTTCGTCACCGGCCTGCCCCGGACCGGAACCACGGCCCTGCACCGGCTGCTGTGCGGCGACCCCCGCCACCAGGGACTCGAGTTGTGGCTGGCCGAGTTTCCCCAGCCGCGACCGCCGCGGGAAACCTGGGCAACCAACCCGGTGTTCGTCGAACTGCAGTCCCGGTTCGCCAAGGCGCACAGCGAGAATCCCGACTACACCGGTCTGCACTACATGACCGCCGAAGAGGTGGAGGAGTGCTGGCAACTGCTGCGGCAATCGGTGCATTCGGTGTCCTACGAGACGCTGGCCCACGTTCCAAGCTATGCCCAGTGGCTGGCCCGGCAGGACTGGACGCCCTCGTACCGGCGTCATCGGCGGAATCTGCAGCTGATCGGTCTCAATGACGCCGAGAAGCGTTGGGTCCTGAAGAATCCGAGCCATCTGTTCGCCCTGGACGCCTTGATGGCGACCTATCCGGACGCGCTGGTGATCCAGTGCCACCGGCCGGCCGAGACCATCATGGCCTCGATGTGCTCGCTGGCTCAGCACACCACCGCGGGCTGGTCGGAGGTCTTCGTCGGGGCGACCATCGGTGCCGACTCGCTCGAGACCTGGTCGCGTGGCTTGCAGAGATTCAATGCTGTGCGGGCACAGCATAATCCGCGGCAGTTCGTCGACGTGGACTACACCGATCTCGTCGCTGACCCGTTGGGGGCCGTGGAGAACATCTATGCGGCCTTCGGGATCGAGATGACCGAGGAGGCGCGCCGCGCCATCGAGCGCACCGACGCCGACAGCAAGCAGGGCCGTCGTGCACCCAGGCACAGCTATTCGCTGGCCGACTACGGCCTGACCGAGGATGAGGTCAAGGAACGCTTCGCGGGTCTGTAGGCCTTTCTGGCGCCCCACCCTTCTGGCGCGAGCAGACGCAAAAGGCCCGTGACACGCCGTGTTTCAGGGACTTTTGCGTCTGCTCGCGGAGGAAGGTGGCCCGCTCGCACGGGGGTGCCCCGGTCGCGGAGGCAGGCTCACCCGTCGCCGGGCGGGGGAGCGCTGGAGTACTCCTCAAGGCAGCCCTCCGCGACGGCGTGGCGGATGCTGTCGGCCAGCTTCGGGCAGGAGCGTGCACGCGCACTGTCGCCACCGGAGGCGCGGATCTCGGCGAACACCGCGCACCTCTTTAGGGCCTCGGTGTTCCACTGCACTGCGGTATGCGGGGCGCCGAGTTTCTTCACCCGGACCGAGGCGTGGCAGAAGCGGCAGTCGACGTCGGCCAGTCCGGAGGTGAGGTAGCGCTCCCGGTCAGCCCGGGTGGCTTCATGGACCGCCGAGGCCCGCTCGGGGTCGCCGGCGAAGTCCGGGGCCTTCGACCACGTCGGTGCGTCGTCGTCATCGCCGCCCGGGTGCTGATCGTCATGAGCGCCGTGCAGTAGCAGCATCGACCGCGCCAGTTCGTCGATGTCGGGCGGCTGTTCGGGACTCATGACGCCGGATGCCCCGCCTCCCGGGCGGCCCGTCTGCGCAGGTTCTCCTCGACCTCGACATTCCACTTCTCGTTGGCCCTGGTGGTGTCCACCTCGAGTTCGAACCGGTCGGTCATCTCCGGGGTGATGTCGGCGACATCGACGTAGAACTGCTGGTACCACCGGCGCATCTGGTAAACCGCACCGTCCTCTTCCACCAGCAGCGGGTTGTCGATACGGGTTTTGTGCTTCCAGATCTCCACGTCCTGGAGGAAGCCCTTGCTCACCCCGTCGGTGAAGGCCGACGACAACCGCTCGGACATGGCGTCGTCAAGGCCCTTGGGCTTCTGCACGATCACGCCCCACTGCAAGACGAAGGAGTCCTGACTGACCGGGTAGTGGCAGTTGATCAGGATCGACTCGGCCTTGAAGTCGCCGTAGGTGTTGTGCAGCCAGTTGATCATGAACGACGGACCGAAGTAACTGGCCTCGGAGTCCAGGTGGGATTCGCCGTAGGCGGTGCCCATGCCGCCGATGTCCGGGCGCCCGACGTTGTGCAGGTACTGCGAGGCGATGTGGCCCTCGAAGACGTTCTTGAAGTAGGTCGGCAGGCCGAAGTGGATGTAGTAGAAGTGCGCCATATCGGTGACGTTGTCGACGATCTCCCGGCAGTTGGACCCCTCGATGAGCATGGAGTTCCAATTCCAGTCGGTCCACTCCGGGCTGGCCTGCTCGGGGATGTCGGGGATGCGCACCTCGGGTTGGGGCGGGTTGCCCTCGTGGTCGTGCCAGACGAACAGCAGGCCGGCCCGGATGTCGGTGTGCCAGGATCGGGTGCGGGCCAATTTGGGTGTGCGCTTGGCGTAGGGCACCAGTTTGCAGCGGCCGTCCCCGCCCCAGCGCCAGTCGTGGAACGGGCAGGCGATTTCGTCGCCCTTGACGCTTCCCTGGGAGAGGTCTCCGCCGAGATGTCGGCAGTAGGCGTCCAGTACGTGCAGCGCACCGGCGGAGTCGGCGAAGACGACCAGCTTGGTGCCGAATGCGTGGACGGAGTGCGGCCGGCCGTCGGAGAACTCCGTGACGGGGCCCAGGCAATGCCAGCCGCGGGCGTACCGGTCTGGCAGGGTTCCGGTGTCGATCTCGCGAATGCCGGTGGTCATGTCGCCCTCCGCTGAAGGTTCTTCCTAACTAGAACACGTTACAGTTTTTCGCCGTGGTGGTGCAACCGGCGAGGATGCTTCCCGGCGGTGCGGCGCCTCCCGTCCTGGGGTATATCTGAACGATGCAGATGTTCTCCTTCGAGGGCCGATCGCCCAAGGTGGATCCCACCGCCTTCGTCGCTCCGACCGCCGTCCTCGTCGGAGACGTCACGGTCGAGGCGGGCGCATCGGTCTGGTTCAACGCGGTCCTCCGTGCGGACTACGCCCCGGTGGTGATCCGGGAAGGCGCCAACGTCCAGGACGGCTCGGTGCTGCACGCGCCGCCGGGAATCCCGGTCGACGTCGGGCCGGGGGCAACCATCGCGCACATGTGCACCATCCACGGCGCGCATATCGGCGCCGAAGCCCTGATCGCCAACCACTGCACGATCCTCGACGGCGCGGTCATCGGGGCCCGCAGCCTCGTCGCCGCCCACTCGCTGGTGGTCGGAGGAACCCAGATCCCGTCGGAGGTCCTGGTCACCGGGGCCCCGGCGAAGGTCAAGGGCCCGATCGCCGGAACCGGGGCTGAGATGTGGGTCAACGCCAACCCGCAGGCCTACCGAGACCTCGCGGAGCGCTACCGGGTCGGCTTGAAGGAGGTCGTCCCCCCCGACCCCGGTTTGTCGGAGCCGACCACCCACATCGAGTAGTACTGCGAGCCGCCTCCGTAGGCGTGCCCCAGTGCTTTTCGGGCACCGGTCACCTGGTGCTCGCCGGCCTTGCCCATCACCTGGATGGCCGCCTCAGCGAAGCGGATCATCCCCGAGGCTCCGATCGGATTCGACGACAGCACGCCGCCGGAGGGATTGACCGGAAGCCGCCCCCCGATCGCGGTCTCGCCGGCCTCGGTGAGTTTCCAGCCCTCACCCTCGTGGGCGAAGCCGAGATTCTCCAGCCACATCGGCTCGAACCAGGAGAACGGAACGTAGATCTCGGCGACGTCGATCTCGTCGATGGGGCTGGTGATTCCGGCGGCCGACCACAACGCCGCCGCGGC
>JAGQTO010000247.1 GCA_020439025.1 Mycobacterium sp.
GCTGATGCGGTCGTCGCCGGGGGTGCTGGTGGTGACGGTGGTGCCGGGGGCGTGGCCGGTCGTGGCGGTGACGGCGGTTCTGGCGGTTCGGTGTCCGGTGATGGCGGTGCCGGCGGCGCCGGCGGCAATGGTGCTGATGGTGGTGCCGGTGGGGACGGTCTGGCTGGTGCGGACGGGCTGACGGCGGGGGCTGATGGTCAAGCCGGTGGTGCCGGTGGTGACGGCGGGCAGGGCTCGGCCGGTGGGGCCGGTGGGGCCGGTGGTGCCGCGCTGGCCTCGGGTGCTGCCGGTGGTGACGGATCCTCGGGAGCCGATGGTGATGGCGGTGCCGGTGGTGATGGTGCCGATGGTGGCGCCGGTGTGGCCGGTGTGGCCGGTACGCCCGGTGCCGATGGAGCCACCGCCGGTGCCGACGGCGCCGATGGTTCTGATGGCGGTGCCGGCGGTAATGGCGGTAACGGTGGCAATGGCGGTGCCGGGGGCGCCGGGGGCGGGCTGACCGGAATCGGTGGCGCTGACGGTGACGGTGGTGACGGCGGTGACGGCGGAAATGCCGGGATCGGTGGTGACGGCGGTGCTGGTGCCGATGGGGACGCAGGCACTCCCGATGGTGGTGACGGTGGCGATGGCGGTGATCCCGGCGCTGGTGGTGCGGCCGGTAGCGGGGGCAGCGGCCTGACCGCCGGTTCAGCCGGAAGTGATGGTGCCGCAGCGGTTTCCGGCGGTAACGGTGGCAACGGTGGTGACGGTTACGACGCAGCCTCGGACCTCACAGCGGTGCCAGGAACGGCCGGGGGCAACGGCGGCGCGGGTGGCGATGGAGGTGCGGTCGGCAGCGGTGGTGACGGTGGTGACGGCGGCGGCGGCGCTGTGGGCGCGGCCGGGGCCGATGGGGCGGATGCGGCCAGCGGTGACGGTGGTAACGGCTCGGCTGGTTCGATCGGTGGTGCGGGCGGAAACGGCGGTGACGGCGGCGTCGGCGGATCGGTGTCGGGCAACGGCGGCGCCGGCGGAGTCGGTGGCAACGGTGCGACCGGCGGAGACGGGGGCGCCGGCGGCACCGGCGCCGACGCCACCGTCGACCCGCCCGGCGTCGTGTGGACTGCCGGAATTTCCGCTGCGGACAACAACTGGACCTCGGTGGCCTGGGGTGGTCCGGCCGGCCAGGAGTTGTTCGTGGCCGTCTCCTCCAGTGGCACCGGTGATCGGGTGATGACCTCGCCGGACGGAATCACCTGGACGGCAAGGACTTCCGTCCCGGACAACAACTGGACGTCGGTGGCCTGGGGTGGTCCGGCCGGCCAGGAGTTGTTCGTGGCCGTCTCAAACAGTGGCACTGGTGATCGGGTGATGACCTCGCCGGATGGAATCACCTGGACGGCAGGGACTTCCGCGGCGGACAACAACTGGTCGTCGGTGGCCTGGGGTGGTCCGGNNGGCCGGTCAGGAGTTGTTCGTGGCTGTGGCTCCCTTCAGTCCGGTGATGACCTCTTCTGACGGGATCACCTGGGCTCTGCAAGCCTCGGGTGCCAATTCGGTGTGGAATTCGGTGACCTGGGGTGGTCCGGCCGGTCAGGAGTTGTTCGTGGCCGTGGCTGTTGTGGGTACGGACCGGGTGATGACGTCGCCGGACGGAATCACCTGGACCGCTCGGACCGCGGCAGCCGCAAACTTCTGGACCTCGGTGACCTGGGGTGGTCGGGCCGGTCAGGAGAAGTTCGTGGCGGTGGCCGCCTCGGGCGCCAACGACCGCGTGATGACCTCCGCGGACGGCATCACCTGGGTCACCCAGACATCGGGATACAGCGAATCATCGGTGATCTGGGGTGGTCCGGCCGGTGAGGAGTTGTTCGTGGCGGTTGCCGAACAAGGAGTCATCACCTCGCCGGACGGGATCACGTGGACGTTGCGAAGCGCGGCCGCCGGCAATGCCTGGACTTCGGTGGTCTGGGGTGGTCCGGCCGGTGAAGAGAAGTTCGTGGCGGTGGCCTCAACGGGTACCGGCAACCGGGTGATGACCAGTTCGATGTCCCCGGTCGCCGCCGGCGACGGCGGAGGCGGAGCGCAGGGCGGTTCCGGTGGTACCGGCGGCACCGGCGGTGTCGGTGGTTCGGTGACCAACGGGACGGCAGGCAACGGCGGTGATGGCGGTTCTGGCGGTGCGGCTGGTTCCGGCGGTGACGGGGGTGACGGCGGTGACGGCGACGCGCTCAGCCCCGACGGCGGTGCCGGCGGAGACGGCGGCGATCCGGGTGCGGTGGGCACCGGCGGCAATGGTGGGGCGGCGGGTACCGGAGGCAGTCCCGGAACGGCCGGGGTGGACGGAAACGCCGGTGCCGCAGCGCAATCCGGTGGTAATGGCGGTGACGGTGGCAATGGCTATGACGCCGCCGCGGACCTGAGTGCCGCACCCGGAACGGCCGGCGGCGACGGCGGCGCCGGTGGCACCGGAGGCAGTGTCGGTAACGGCGGTGACGGCGGCGACGGCGGTGGCGGGGTCGCGGGTGCAGCCGGAGCCGACGGGGCGGACGCGGCCGGCGGCGACGGTGGAAACGGCTCGGCCGGTTCGACCGGCGGTGCGGGTGGAAACGGCGGTGACGGCGGAGCGGGCGGATCGGTGTCTGGCAACGGCGGCGCCGGCGGCGTTGGCGGACTGGGTGCGACCGGCGGAGACGGAGGCAACGGCGGCAACGGCGCCGACCAAGCACTGGCATGGGACGCCCAGACAGCCTCGGTGGACAACAGCTGGAAATCGGTGGTCTGGGGCGGCCCGGCGGGCCAGGAGTTGTTCGTCGCGGTGTCCAACACCGGAACCGGGAACCGTGTGATGACCTCGCCGGACGGTGTCACCTGGACCACCCGGGTCTCATCCGCCAATCTGAGCTTCGCTTCCGTCGCCTGGGGAGGAAACGTGTTCGTGGCCGTCCCCGCAGTTGGTAAGCAGTTGATGACGTCTCCGGACGGTGTCACCTGGACCACCCGCACCGGTCAGCTGTCCTACATGACTTCGGTGGCGTCAAGTGGCACGCGGTTCGTTGCAGTGGGCAATTCGGCATCAAACGCCCAGTGGTCGTCGGACGGCATCACGTGGAACCTCGTATCGGCTCCCTATCAGCAGTGGAACTCGGTGACCTGGGGTGGTCCGGTGAGTAACCGATTGTTCGTGGCAGTGGGCCAGACCGGTGCTGGAGTCCGGGTGATGACTTCGTCAAACGGCACCTCGTGGACCACCCGGACGTCCGCCGCCGACAACACCTGGCGTTCGGTGGCCTGGGGCGGCCCGGCGGGTCAGGAGTTGTTCGTCGCGGTGGCCAGTACCGGCACCGGAAATCGTGTGATGACCTCGCCGGACGGAATCACCTGGACGGCACGAACTTCCGCGGCGGACAACAACTGGATGTCGGTGGCGTGGGGTGGACAGAACTTCGTCGCGGTGGCGGCTGGAGGGCAGGTGATGACGTCGCCCGACGGCATCACCTGGACCGCCCAGACACCCTCGTTCAGCGGCACCTGGAGTTCGGTGACTTATGGCGGTCCGGCCGGCCAGGAGGGCTTCGTGGCCGTGGCGACTGGGGGAACCCGTGTGATGACGAGTTCACTCGGCACGGCCGGAAACGGTGGTGACGGTGCTGACGGCGGCGACGGCGGTACCGGCGGCGCGGGAGGTGAGGGCGGGGCGGTCAGCAGTGGTGTGGCCGGAACCGGTGGCGACGGCGGAGGGGGTGGCGACGCCGGCGACGGTGGCAACGGCGGAGACGGCGGCACCGGTGGCGGTACCGGCGGCGCCGCCGGTGATCCCGGTACCGTCGGACTGGGTGGTGACGGTGGTATCGGGGCCGTCGACGGGGCCGACGGGCCCGACGGCGCACCCGGGCAGCCCGGTACGCCGGGTACCGACGGCTGATCGACGGCTGATCGACGGCTACGGGGGCTCAGCCGTCCCGGCGGTGACGCTGGTCCAGCTTGGAGACGAACACCGCCGCCTGGGTCCGTCGCTCCATACCCAGCTTGGCCAGCAGCCGGGAGACGTAGTTCTTCACCGTCTTCTCGGCCAGGAACATCCGGGCGGCGATCTGTTTGTTGGTCAGGCCCTCGCCCAGCAGGCCAAGCAGCACCCGCTCCTGCTCGGTCAGCCCGGACAGCGGGTCCGAGCGTTCGGCGGCACCGCGCAGCTTGGCCATCAGCGCGGCCGCGGCGCGGTTGTCCAGCAGGGAGCGGCCCGCGCCGACGTCCTTGATGGCCTTGGCCAGTTCCATGCCCTTGATGTCCTTGACGACGTAACCGCTGGCGCCGGCCAGGATCGCGTCGAGCATGGCCTCGTCTGAGGTGAACGACGTCAGCATCAGGCACCGCAGATCCGGCATCTTCGACAGCAGATCCCGGCACAGTTCGATGCCGTTGCCGTCGGGAAGTCGCACATCGAGCACCGCGACATCGGGGTTGAGTACCGGGATCTGCGTCATCGCCTGGGCGACCGAACCGGCTTCGCCGATGACCTCGAGTTCGGGATCGGCGCTGAGCAGGTCGATCAGACCGCGCCGCACAACCTCGTGGTCGTCGACGAGGAACACCTTGACCATGGGTGCCACCCTAGACCTGTCACAGCAGGCGCTGGTGGTCGACGAGCAGGATCGAGCAGCCGGTGTCGCGCAGTGCCGCGTGCCCGGCGGGGCCGAGCAGTTCGGCCACGCCCGCGCTGTTGTTGACCCCGATCACCACCAACTGGACGGCGTCGCGGTGCTCGATCAGGTAGCTCAGTCCGCTTCCGCGAACGGCGACCGGGGCCACGTCCAAGTCCGGGTAGCGGTGTTTCCAGGTCTCCAGCCGGCGGTCCAGCTGCACGCGGACCAGACGCTCGGATTCGGCGGCGCTGTGCGGGCCGTGCCCGTCGTCGGCCCAGGTTCCCAGCACCCGCAGCGGCGCCGCCCGCATCCGCGCCTCCTCGACGGCGAACTGCAGCACTGCGGCGCTGTCCGGTCGCTGATCGAGTTCGACGACGACCCAGCCGGCCGCCGGCCGGTCACCGCCGGGAACGACCGCGACGGGACAGCGTGCCGAGGCCACCAGCGCGCTGACGGTCGAACCGAGCCGGTCATGATCGAAGTGCCGGCGCCCCATCGCACCCAGGCAGATCATCGCCGCGCCCCGGCCCGCCTCCAGCAGCGCCATGATCGGCCCGGCAGCCACCACCTCGGTGCGGATGGCGGGCAGCCCGGCGCGGCCGACGGACTGCAGCGCGGTCACCGCGGCGCGAAGGGCGCTCCGGGCGGCGTCGGCGTCGTGGTCGGTCTCGGCGGCGGCGACCAGCCGAAGTTCCAGGCCCCGGCCGATCGCCTCGTCGAGCGCCCATACCGCCGCCCGGACCGCCGCCCGGGACCCGTCGATCCCGACCACGATCGACAGCGGTGTGAACGGCGGGGTGATCATCGGGTCGTGCCCTCCGCGCCGGCGAGGACGTCGATCTCCACCGGGGCTGCGGTCTGTGCGAACAAGCGCTCGGTGTCCTCGCGGGTGCACGGCGCGGTTCCCGGGGTCAGCAGCATCGCGGCTCCGGTGGCCACGCCGAGACGCACCGCCTCGGTCAGCGTCCAGCCGCGGGTCAGCCCGACCGCGACACCGGCCACCATCGCGTCCCCGGCACCGACGCCGCTGACCGAGTGGACCCGGGCCGGGGCGAACCGGTGCGCGCTGTCGCGGGTCACCAGCAGCGCGCCCTGGGCGCCCAGAGACACCAGCACGCATTCGGCCGCGCCGCGCTCGACGAGTTCGCGCGCGGCGGACAGTTGCTCGGCCTCGGTGAGCAGTTCGCGGCCGACGCACTCACGCAATTCCCGCACGCTGGGTTTGAGCAGGTAGACCCCGGAGTTGACGTTGCGCAGCCCGCCGCCGGAGGTGTCCAGGACGAACATCGCTCCGAGTTCGTCGCACACGTTGGCCACCTGCTGATAGAAGTCCGGCGGCACCCCGGGCGGCAGGCTGCCGCTGGCCACCACGATCGCCGCGTGCGCCGCCGCCCGGCGCAGGTGCAGCAGGCACTCGGTCTGCTCGGCCAGCGTCAGCTCCGGTCCGGGCAGCACGAAGCGGTACTGCTGGTCGGCGCTGAGATCGTTGACGGTGAAGCTCTCCCGGGTGGGCCCGCCGATCCGGACCCGCTGCACCGCAAGGCCTTCGGCGACCAGCAGTTCCTCGACCGCCTGCCCGGCGGCCCCGCCGGCCGGGAACACCGCCGTCGCCGGGGCGCCCAGCACCTCGGCGACCCGGGCGACGTTGACACCCCCGCCACCGGGGTCGTACCGGGCGGCGGCGCAGCGCAGCTTGTCGGTCGGGCGCACCTGCGGGGTGCTCGTGGCGATGTCGAGGGCCGGGTTCATGCACAACGTGACGACGCGGTGCCCGGCAACCGAACGCCCGTTACCCGAACGCTGACTCATACGCCTCCGCTCACAGACCGGTCTCAGGGGCCCGCCCTACAGGCCCGTCGGGTAGGTCTCCGGATTCTCCCCGGCGATCCACACACTGTTCGGCTCCAGCGGTTCCAGCGCGCGCGTGGAGTCGATATGAATCATCGCATCGAACTGATCCGAGGGGCGGACATGGAAGTAATGGCTCTGCCGTTCGGTCTCCGGGCGGTAGATCACCCCGATCGCGCGACCAAGCCGGACCACCTCCAGTGCGGCGGTGGCGGGGGAGCCGTCGTGCATGGGAACCAGGAACTCCCGCTTGCCGGTCTGGTGCAGCAGTTCCTCGATGCTGCCGGGCAGCGCCGGACGCACCACCTTGCGTTCGGCGATCCCGCCCCAGTCGGTGGCCGCGGTGACGGTGCCGGAGTGGGTGGAGAACCCGATCAGCCTGCACTGGTCGCCGTAGTGCTCGCGGGCCAGCTGCCCGATGGTCAGCTGGCCGTCGGCGGACACCTCGGTGGCGCGTGCGTCACCGACGTGGGAGTTGTGCGCCCACACCACGATTCGGGCCGGCTCGGGGCCGCCTGCGCGGTCCAGGTGGGCGATCAGAGCGTTGAGGGTCTGCGCCATGTGCTTGTCACGCATGTTCCACGAGGTCACCCGGCCGGCGAACATGCCGCGGTAGTAGGCCTCGGCGTTGCGGACGGTCACCGCGTTCTGCTGGGCGTAGAACAGTTCGTCCTCGGCGAGTTCGCCGTCCTTGCTGAGGTATTCCAGGGCGTCGCGCTGCAACTCGATGAGCTGCTCGACCGCCTGTCGCTCGCAGGTGGGCCCGGCGCCGAAGGCCGCGGCGTATCCGTAGGCCTGGCCGTCGTGGCCG
>JAGQTO010000248.1 GCA_020439025.1 Mycobacterium sp.
TCAGGCAGTCTGTGGCGGCTCTGGCTGGCCAAACTGGCATGACTAGGCGGTGGCGGCGGTGGTGGCGCGGGAGGGTGGCCGAGGTCCATGGCGGCCGGCGCGGGGTGTGCGCCGTGCGCAGCGGCAGGTGCCGGCACGGGGTGTGCGCTGCGCGTGGAGGGGATGGACGAGCCTGAGGTGCCTGCACCTGCATCCGATAGACCCGAGTGGGTCGAGGTGTGCACCGTCGAAGCGGAAAGCGTGGTCTTGGGGGCCTTGTGGGTAGTCGCACCGCCCGTGCTGGAGCGGTGCGAGCTCGAGGCGCCGCGCGAGCCGGAGTCGGCGTCCTTGGACTCGGAGTCTTTGGTATCGGAGTCTTTGGCGTCAGCCGAACTCGACGCGTCACCCCTGTCGGAGTCGCCGATATCGGCGCGGTAGGTGCGGGCCTGCTGGGTAATCGACTTGGTGACGTGGCCGAGCATGGCGCTGGCCGGGGTTGCGACAGCGGCGGCTGCTCCCGTGGTCATCAGGCCGAGCCCGAGTATCGCCGCGGCCTGGTCTTTGGATAACTTCTCGTGCGTCAAGTGCACGCCGTCGAAGACCACCATGACGTCGCACGACGCGTCGGCTACCAGGGAGACCGCGGCTGCGGGGTTGCCCGCGTCGACCTTCGGTCGCGAGCCGAGCCACTTGGGTCCGGACGGCACGTCCAGCACTCCGACAATGATCACCGCGGCGTGTCCGGACTCCTCGATCACGGAGTTGACCGGACTCGGGTCAGACCGTTCGGTCCACTTCACCCCTGCAAGCTCAGCGATTTCGTGGGCCCGTTCGCTCACGTTGTCGGCGCCGCCGAGCGAAGGATGTTCCGAAACGGTGCGAGCGGCGCGAATGCGTCCCGGTGGGGTGACGGCGACGACTTCCCGGCCAAGCTGCTCGGCGAGGGCGGCGGCAAACAACGGTTCGTAGCCGGACAGCTCGCCCGTCTCGCTGACGGTGAACACTTTGCCCGGCCTGGTCTCGTGTTCGCCGAGTACGTACACCCCGACTGCCGGCAGGCCCTGCTCTACCGCGTTGGCGGCGCCGTGCGCGGCATTGCGGACGAATACCTCGGCCTTCCCCGGTCGTCCCGTGATGACGACGACAGCCTCGGACCGTGCGGCGGTAAGAATGGCTGATTCGATGTCGGCTTTGCCTTGTTCAACCGTGACTTTCACGCCGCGGGCTTGCAGCTGCTCGACGACATCGCTTCGCCGCCGTTCCCCGACCACGATGACTTCAGAGGCGAACTCGGCGACACGAGTGAGCCCGTCGCTCGTAATGGTCCCGGCGTCGAGCAGAACGACCTTGATTCGATTCGCGGCCGCCATCAGAACTCCTCGAAATAACTGGTGCAAAATCAAAATGATGTGGAACCGGCATGATTCAGGTCAGATTCGACCGTAGCCTCTTACAGTCGACGCTCTAGGCGTTGAAGTCGAAGATACTCCGATCGCGCTGGGCCCTTCAAAACCCAGACCGCAACGGCCACCGGTATCTGCTTGGCGATGACGCCCCAGACGCTCCATTCATCCAGGAGTGGCGTGTCGATGAGAGTGTGCAGTACGAGGGCGGCGACGAGCAGGCCGACAAGCACACCTGAACGTCGCGTCCAGGTAGCGTCCACCCCGCCGAAGAAATATCCGACACCGGCACCGGCGATGGCGCTCAGCCCTGCATGGGTGACGAGACCGGTGAGGATCCCTCGAACGAGCAGATCGGACCACAACGGGTCCCATGACCCCGATCTTGTCATTTCCGAGACGCTGTAGGCGAGTCCTTCGGCCGCATTGAAACCGATTCCCGCCAGCGCCCCAAGGGTCATTCCGCCAAGCGGATTCCGCAAGGCAGGTGTGGCCGCCGTCATGAGCAGCGCAACACCGACGGCTTTGACGACTTCCTCGGGCAACGGTGCTGCCAGCGCGGAGGTCCACGCCTGGCCCGATGGTCCCAACGCGTCGGCGATCCGATCACGTGTCGCCGAGGCAATCAGCTCGGCGAAGGCTGCCGCCGCCGTGCCGCCCCACAGCGTGGCCATTACCGCAGCCCACACCGGCGGTCGAACGCGGCGAGCCAGTTTCACCGCGACCGCGGTCAGCAATGCGGCATAGCCGGTCCAACTGGCCAGTGCCGCAGCGACCGTAGCGGCCGGTGCGTTGGGGGTCCCGGACAACCGAAACCCGAGCCATACCGCTGACCCGGCGATCAGACAGACCATCGCCCACAGTGCAGGCGAACGCACTGGCCAGGATCTAGCCAACGGAGACGTCTTGGCCCGGCACGAACTGGCTGGCCCATGGAAAGACCACCGTGAACAGCAAGACGACCACGGCCACGACCAGGGCCAGCGCGATCAACGCTCGAACCGGGGTCGGCCCGGGCAGCAGTGCCCACAACGCGGCGTACATCAGCCCTCCTCGATCAATGTGCCGACGACAATCAATCGTTGGAACCGAACCCCGTACTTCGGATCGCATGTTGTCAGCGTCATCAGTCTCTCGGTCGGAACGGCGTTCGGCTGTTCCGGGACGGGTTCGATGACCCCGATATCGGTGGGCTCGGTCAGAAACGACCGTTCGACTCGGTACGACCAATGACGGTCGCCGACGGAGAAAGTCACCGCGTCACCGGCCTTGAGCCGATCGAGATTCTCGAACGGTGCGGCGTGGCCTGCGCGGTGCCCGGCGACAGCGAAGTTACCAACTTCACCCGGGCCGGCGGTGCCGGGATAGTGTCCCGGACCCAGCGCCAGCTGCGGCAAATCGACGCCCTCCACGACGATCCAGCTCCAATCGGCGCCCAGTGCCGGAATCCGGATCTGTACATACGGCTTGCCGACCGCGGGCACGGCCGGTGCCGGATCGACCAGCGGGGCACCCGAAGCTCCATCCGGCGCGATGACCGCGGTCTGGGCTGCGCGTTCAAGCTCGGCGCTCAGCGCGCGCTGCGCCCCGGCGGTTTGCACGCCGGTCCACCACAGCAAATAGACAACGAAGAGCGCCAAGATCACCCCGATGGTGATGATGATCTCGCCGGTCCATTGCAGCGTGCGACGCACCGCTGCGCGCCTGGCTGTCATCTTCGCGCGAAATGCACGCCGGGCGTCATGGCTCGCAGTATGCCACTCAACCTACGACTCCCGGCCGGAGTCATCGGTGGCCGTGAGTAGCCTCAGCGCATCTTGAACTGCGGGGTCCGCTTTTCCTTGAACGCGCGCGGCCCCTCGCGGGCGTCCTCGCTCAGGAACACCTCGATGCCGATCCGGGTGTCGACTGCGAACGCCTCGTTCTCCGGCATCCCCTCGGTCGCACGGATGGAGCGCAGGATCGCCTGCACCGCCAGTGGCCCGTTGGATGCGATCACCTCGGCGATCTCCAGAGCCCTGGCCAAGGCCTGGCCATCGGGCACCACGTGGCCGATCAATCCGTAGTCACGCGCTTCGGCGGCGCTGATGTGCCGGCCGGTCAGCAACAGATCGCAGGCGATCGTGTACGGGATCTGGCGCACCAGGCGCACCGCGGAGCCGCCCATCGGATACAGACTCCAGCGGGCCTCGGAGATACCGAACTTCGCGCTCTCGCCGGCCACCCGGATATCGGTGCCTTGAAGGATCTCAGTGCCACCCGCGATCGCCGGGCCCTCGACCGCGGCGATCAGCGGCTTGGTCAGCCGCCGGCCCTTGAGTAGACCGTCGATCCGTGATGGGTCATAGCTGCCGTCGGCGAAAGAGTCGCCGGGCGGCTTGGCGCTGGCCGCCTTGAGATCCATACCGGCGCAGAAGTATCCGCCGGCCCCGGTGAGGATGCACACCCGGATGTCGGGGTCGGTATCGACACGGTCCCAGGCCTCGACCATGAGCGAGAGCATCTCGCCGGACAATGCGTTGCGCGCCTCCGGGCGGTTCATCGTCACGATCAGGACGGGCCCGCGCCGCTCGATCAGGGCATGGGCATCCT
>JAGQTO010000249.1:0-25002 GCA_020439025.1 Mycobacterium sp.
GAAGATCGGGTAGAAGTGGTCGAAAGTCCACCCCGACTCGTAGACCTCGATCTCGTCGGCCGCTCGCCACACCGCCAGCATGTCGGCCCAGGTGGTGTTCTGCGTCGAGGTTTTGAACGCGAATCGCACGGGGCCGACACTAGACCGATAACAGCGGTGATGTGTGTTGGCAAACGATCGAGGAAGGTTGGACTGTGGAGCACACCCACCCCTGAGCGTGGCACCGCTCATGCGGAGAGGGTGCTCAAGGAAGGCGACGGGGGTTGAGCACCGATTTCCCGGAGATTGCTGGAATGGGCCTGCGGGGCTGGATGAAGAACCTCAATCGGACTGAATTGACGCAGATAAAAAGGCTATCCATACTGTGTGCATGGAGGGGGTAACCGGTGGATGCCGGGTTAGCGACAGAGAGCTTGTTGATGCCGTTCTTCGGGATCTGGCAGAGGCGGCGGATCGGTGGGAGGCTCTCGTCGCCCAGTCCGAGACCGTTACCTACAGCGTCGACATGGGTGATATCCAGGCCGTGGCAAACTCCGACGGCAAACTCGTCGATCTGACCCTGCACCCCGGGGTCACCGCCGGTTACACCCACAACGAGCTGGCCGACCGGCTCAACACGGCCTTCACCGCGCTGCGCGAAGAGGTGCAAGACGACTACCGGGCCCGCTACGGCGGGAACCTGCGGTGAGCCACCCCGCGGTGAGCCACCCCGCGGTGATCGACGGAGTCCGACCGTGCCGCTGAACCTGTCCAACCGGGACCAGAATTCGGGCTTTTTGTTTTACAACCGCCGGCTGCGGGCGGCGATCACCCGGTTCTCGGTGCGCATGAAGCACGACGACCGTAAGCAGCAGGCCGCGCTGGCGCTGTCGCTGGTCTTCGTCATCCTGGGATGCGGCTGGATGGCGTTGCTCAACGTCCTCAAACCCGCCGGGCTGGCGGGGCAGTCGGAGATCGTCGGCAACCGCGACACCGGCGCGCTGTACGCGCGCATCGACGGGCGACTGCACCCCGCGCTGAACCTCACTTCGGCGCGGTTGGCCACCGGCAGCCCCGGCTCACCGGCCTGGGTGAAGTTCGAGGAGATCGGCAGATACCCGACCGCGCCGATGATCGGCATTCCCGGCGGTCCCGACGATCTGGTGGTCTCCACCAATCCGGTCTCGGCCTGGTCGGTCTGCGACACCGCCCCGGCACCCGGCCGGGCCGGAGCCGTCACCGTCACCGCGATCGCCGGCGAGATCTCCGGGGCCGGCCGGGCGGCACCGATGGCAGCGGGGCAGGCGATCCTGGCCACCCACCGCGGGGCCGACTACCTGATCTGGAACGGCAGGCGCAGCCGCATCGACCGGTCCGACCGGGTGCTCACCTTCAACCTCGGAATGGATCCGGGTAACCATCGGCCCGTCGAGATGTCCAACGCGCTCTTCGACGCGATGCCGGCGACGGAGCCCCTCGTGGTGCCGGCCGTCCCGGGTGCGGGGCATCCGTCACGGCTGCTGCCCGGATCGGTGGTCGGACGGGTCCTGCAGACCCGCGACGCGGGCGGGTCGGTCAGCGGCTTCTACGTGCTGCTGCCCGACGGGGTGCAGAAGGTCACGGCGTTCGTCGCGGACCTGCTGCGGACCGCCAACAGCCGGGGCGCGACCCAACCGCAGCTGATCTCCCCGGACAAACTCGTCGGCATCCCCGAGGTCGAGGTGCTCAATGTCGGCTTCTATCCCACCGGCAAGCTGACGTTCGTCGACACCGCGGCGAATCCGGTGAGCTGCGTGAGCTGGCGAAAGTTGTCCACCGACCCGCAGGCGACGGTCACCGTGTTCAGCGGCGCCGGGCTGCCCACGCCCCAGGAGTTCGACCCGCGCATCGTCGAGCTGGTGCGCGGCGCCAACGATGTCGAGTCCGTCGAGGCCCAGCAGACCCTCGTGCTGCCCGGGGCGGCGAACTTCGTGGCGTCCACCGCCGCCGGGATCACCGCGGACACCCGGGAGAGCATCTTCTGGGTGTCGCCGCAGGGGGTCCGGTACGGAATCGAGCGGGACCAGAGCACTCTCGCCGCCCTGGGAGTCGACCCCGTCCGGGCCGTGCAGGCGCCCTGGCCCATTCTGCGGACCTTCGCCCCGGGACCGGCCATCAGCCGTTCGGCCGCGCTGCTGGCGCGTGATGCGATCCAACCGGCCGGGCGGGCAGCCGCGCTGCCACAATCCGGCGGCTCAGGAGGTTAAACCGTGTCAAAACGTGGGTTCGTCCGCGGACCGCGCACCCCGGTGCCGACGGCGGCGCCGGTGCGGGTCGCGGTCGCGGCGCCGCTGGCACTGCCCGAACGTGAGCCGCGCAACATTCTGCTGATGATCGCCGCGCCGGTGCTGCTGGTCGGCATCCTCGGGACCCTGGTCGTCATGTACGGGTCCGGCGTGCGCTCGCTGCAGTCCGGGTTTTTCCCACTGATCGGGCTGGTCGGTTTCGGGGCGCTGATGTTCAGCGGCCGGTTCGGCCGTGGCCGGCGGATCAGCTGGGGTGAGCAGGAGAAGCAACGCCGCAGCTATCTGCGCCAACTCGACGAGGACCGCGAAGAGGTCCAGCGCGCCGCGGGGGAGCAGCGCCAAAGTCAGGCGTTCGTCCACGCCGACCCTCAGCGACTCGACACCGTCATCGGCGGACCGCGGATGTGGGAGCGCCGTCCCGGCGATCCGGACTTCCTCGACGTACGCCTCGGTATCGGCGTGGCCTCGGCCGCGGACTCGGGGGTATCGCTGCAGTGGCCCGAGGTGCCGGTCGGAGAGGAACTCGAACCGGTGACGGGACGGGCGTTGCGCGACTTCATGCTGGAGCAGAGCAGGATTCGCGACATCGGGCGGGTTCTGAGCCTGCGCGCCAGCCCCGGGTTCAGCTTCGTGGGCGCGCAGATGGCCGAACTGCATGCGCTGATGAGGTCGCTGCTGTGCTCGCTGGCGGTGTATCACAGCCCCGGCGATCTCAAGCTGATGGTCGTCACCCGCCACCCCGAGCGGTGGTCGTGGCTGGTGTGGCTTCCGCATAACCAGCACGAGGAGACGTTCGACGCCTGCGGACTGCGCCGGCTGGTGTTCACCGCCCCGGAGGAGCTCGAACAAGCCCTCGACGCGGAACTGCACCGGAAGGGCCGCGGCCCCTGGTCGCCGCCGAGCGGGTCAAGTCCGACGACGACGCTGGCGCCGGGAGTCGCCGATCCGGTCCGCGCGCTCGGTCCGCACTGGGTGATCGTCGACGACAACACCGGCACTCCTGATCAATGGGAGTCGGTGACGGGGCGGAAGGGAATGGCCGGGATCACCGTCCTGCGGCTGGCCCTCCGCCCCGGTGAGGGCGTCGGATTCAGCGGGCCGGGTGAGCGTTTCGAGCTTCGCGAGGGCCGGCTGCGCCACCGTGACGCCTTCTTCGCCGTCGCAGACATGCTCGCCGAGAGCACGGCCCACCGATATGCGCGGGCGCTTGCCCGATGGTCCCCGGCCTCGGCGGGCGACCTGTCCGGAACCGGTGGTCAGGGTGTGGAGCTGCTCCGCGCTCTGGGCGTCGAGGATCCCCGTCGCCTCGACGTCGACAGGTTGTGGGCGCACAGCCGTGGCCGGGGCGACTCGCGCTGGGCGATGATCCCGGTGGGGGTCAAACCCGGAGGGGAACTTCAGCACGTCATCCTGCGCGCCAAGGATTTCGGCGGCTACGGGTTCCACTCCGTGGTGATCGGTACTTCCGGTTCCGGCAAGTCGGAATACTTCCTCTCGCTGTGCAACGGGATCGCGCTGACCCACTCCCCCGAGGCGTTCATCGTGATCTTCGTCGACATGAAGTTCGAGTCGGCGGCCCAGGATCTCGAGGGTCTCCCACACGTCGCGGCCTCACTGTCCAATCTGGGAAAGGACGACCGCCATCTCGCCGAGCGGATGCGCAAGGCGATCGACGGCGAGATGGCCCGTCGCTACGCGCTGTTCAAGGCGGCCGGGGCGCGGGACGCCAACGAGTACGAGGAGATGCGGCTGGCCGGGCGTGATCTCGAACCGGTGCCGATCCTGCTGGTCATCGTCGACGAGTACCTCGAGTTGTTCCACCACCACCCCGAATGGATCGAACTGATCATCCACATCGGGCAGGAGGGCCGCGGCTGCAATGTCTTCTTCACCCTGGGCGGCCAGCGCCTCGATCTGTCCTCATTGAGTAAGGCCAAGAGCAACATCGCCTTTCGGGTCGCGTTGCGGGCCGAGACCGCCGAGGACAGCCGCGATGTCATCGGTAGCGACGCCGCCCTGCACCTGCCGTCGAAAGAGAACGGCTACGGACTGCTCAAGGTCGGTCCGCGCGAGCTTGAGCAGTTCCGGTGCTTCTACGTCTCCGCGCCGTTCGTCGTGCCCAAGAAGGCGGCCCCGACCGACCGCACGGTGTCGGTCGGGTTCAGTCGCCCCAGGTCGCTGACGTGGGAGTACCAGCCGCTGGACGCCGCCGACAGCGAGCTTCTCGCCCGTGCCGATCAGCCCGAGGAGCCGGACGAATTCCTCTACCACGCAGATGGTTTCAAGAAGAAGAAGCTCCTCGACGTGATCCGGGAGTCGCTGGTGGCGCACCCGGCCCGGGCGCCGCACCGGATCTGGCTGCCTCCGCTGGAGGCCGGCGAGAGCGCCGACGAGTTGGTGCGGCGCTGGCGCGGAAAGCCGTGGTGGGCGGACTACGGCCAGAACGATGGGCTGGTCTTCCCGGTCGGGGTCGAGGACTTCCCGGAGGAGCACGTCCAGCGCGTGCACGTGGTGGACGCAGAGATGGACAACGTCATGGTCGTGGCCACCGCCCAGCGCGGGAAGTCGACGACGCTCATGACGCTGGTCACCTCCGCGGCACTGATGTACACCCCCGAGCGGGTCAGTTTCTTCTGTATGGGTGCCTCGCTGTATCCGGTGCAGGACTATCCGCACGTGGCCGGGGTGGTGAGCCTGTCCGACACCGAAGGGGTGTCGCGGACCATCGCGACCGTCGAGGGGTTGATCCGCGCCCGCGAGGCGTCGTTCAAGCGCTACGAGATCGATATCGCAGAGTTCCGCGACCGCAGGTTCGGGGTGTTGGGAGGAGGGGGCACCGACCCGGAGGACAAATTCGGTGACGTGTTCCTGGTGATCGACAATTTCGGCGACCTCTACGACAAGGACAACGGCCTCGGCGACCGGGCGATCGCGATCGCCCGGCAGGGGCTGTCCTACGGGGTCCATGTGATCGCAAGTGCCAGCGGTTGGCTGGTCGGGCAGAAGCAGGCGCTGTTGAACGTCACCAACGCCCGTATCCAACTCAGGCTGAGCAATCCCGACGAGACGCAGATGGGCACGGGGATGGAGCATCGCCGGGCAGCCCGCCAGACCCTGGACCGTCCCGGGTTCGGGGTTTCCCGGACCGGACACGAGTTGCTGATCGGTGTGCCGGACGTCGCCGGGCCGGACGGCAGCCGGGTGGGCACCCGGGCCGTGGGGGCGGTGATCGCCAGTCGAACCGGTGCCGGCAAGGTCGAGACACTCGCCCGGCTCCCGGAGCGAATCAGCCTGCGCGACATCGTCTCCGCGTTCCGGTCCGGTGCTCAATCCACCGGGACGGACACGGCCGACGAGCAGTTCACCATCCCGTTCGGACTCGGTGAGAGCGCGCTGAAGCCCGTGGCGCTACCGGCCCGGCAGGTGCCCAACCTGTTGGTGGTCGGCCGCCAGGGGTGCGGGAAGACGACGGCGTTGGCGGCCATCGGCCAGGCGATCAGCGCCGGGCTGACCCCCGATCAGGCCCAGATCACCCTGATCGACCCGAAGACCAGCCTGATCGGCCGGATTCCGGACCGCAATGTCCGGGCCTACGCCTACACCCCCGACGACATCGACCGCGTTCTGGAGGAGATCGCCGGGATCATGCGCGACCGGCTTCCGCCGTCCGGGCTGACCCAGGAGGAACTGCTGAACCGGCGGTCCTGGAGCGGCCCGCACCATTTCGTCCTCATCGACGACGAGCAGGAGCTCCGCTCCAACGGGGTCCTCGGCAAGCAGGCCGCGACCGCGCCGTTGTGGAACCTGATCGAACGCGGACGGGAGATCGGCCTGCACGTCATCGCCGCCCGGCTGCCGGGCAACTGGGCGGGTGTGGCGGCGATGAGCCCGTTCCTGCAGAAGATGACAGGCTCGCGGGCTCCGACGCTGTTCATGGACAACGACCCCCAGACGGTCAAGGTCTTCGGCCGGATCAGCGCCCAGCAGCTGCGTCCGGGCCGGGGTCTGCTGGTGACCAATGAGGGCGCGATCGAGGGAGTCCTTGTCGGCGATCCGGACTAGCCGGGTGGCTACGATCGGCTGATGAGCGAAACAGCCAGCACCGCCGATCCGGTTCTGACCGAACGGCGTGACCGGATCCTGATCGTCACCATCAACCGCCCCGAGGCCAAGAACGCTGTCAACGCCGCGGTCAGCCACGGCCTGGCCGCCGCCATGGACGTCCTCGACGAGGATCCGGGGCTCTCGGTGGGCATCCTTACCGGTGCCGGGGGTTCGTTCTGCGCCGGGATGGATCTGAAGGCGTTCGCGCGTGGCGAGAACGTGGCGGTCAAGGGTCGGGGACTGGGTTTCACCGAACGCCCCCCGGCCAAGCCGCTGATCGCCGCGGTCGAGGGTTACGCCCTGGCCGGCGGGACCGAACTGGCCCTGGCCACCGACCTGATCGTGGCGGCCGAGAACTCCGCGTTCGGCATCCCCGAGGTCAAACGCGGCCTGGTCGCCGCCGGCGGCGGTCTGCTGCGCCTGCCGCGGCGCATCCCCTACCAGATCGCCATGGAACTGGCCCTGACCGGTGACCCGCTGTCCGCCGAACGGGCCCACGAACTGGGTCTGGTCAACGTTCTGGCCGAACCGGGGCAGGCCTTGGCCGCGGCGATCGACCTGGCGTCGCGGATCACCGCCAACGGCCCGCTCGCGGTGGCGGCGACCAAGCGGATCATCACCGAGTCCCGCGGGTGGAGCGCCGAGGATCAGTGGCGCGAACAGCTGAAGATCATCATGCCGGTGTTCGCCTCCAAGGACGCCAGGGAGGGTGCGGTCGCCTTCGCTGAGAAGCGCGCGCCGAACTGGACCGGGACCTAGCTCGTCGACCCTCTCGGCGAGGCGGCTAGTTGTCGTGACCTGACAGGTTGTTGACGGCGTGCCTGCTTGAAATGGGGAGGACCTCCTGACGGAGTGGATGTGTCTGGCATTCACACCGAAGGAGGTCCTCGTGTCTCACGCTAACGCCCGTACCAACCTGTTCGCTCGGCGGCTGATCGTTGAACGTGTCGCGGCTGGCTGGCCGCCGGCGCATGTCGCTGAACAGCTGGGTATTTCGCGGTCAACGGTCTACAAGTGGCTGCGCCGCTACGACGAAGGCGGCGATGAGGCGTTGGCCGACCGCAGTTCCCGACCGATCCGTATGCCAAACCGCACCCCCGAGCGGGTCGAGCGCCAAGTAGTGGCGGCCCGGCGACGCCTCAAGAGAGGTGCGGTGGTGCTGGCGGCCGAACTGGGTCTAAATCCCTCGACGGTCGGACGGATCCTGGCTCGCCATAATGTGCCGCACCTGTCGGTGATCGACCCGATCACCGGCCAGCCGGTGCGTTCCTCGCGGCGCAACCCCAACCGCTACGAACACCCAATCCCCGGCGCGATGGTCCACATCGACGTCAAGAAGCTCGGCCGCATCCCGACAGGCGGCGGATGGCGGCTACACGGCCGCGAGGCTGCGGTCTCAGTTGCCCACCGGCACAAAACAACCCCGATCGGCTACGACTACATCCACACCGCCATCGACGACTACACCCGGCAGGCCTACAGCGAAGTACTCCCCGACGAGAAAGACCCCACCAGCGCCGGATTCCTGCACCGGGCGATGACCTGGTTCGCCGCCCACGGCGTGCATGTGCACCAGATCTTGACCGACAACGCCCTGGTCTACCGACGCGGCACCCGCTGGGCCGAAACCTGTTCGGCCTGGGGACTCACCCGCCGATTCACCAAACCCGGCTGCCCCTGGACCAACGGCAAAGCAGAACGCTTCAACCGCACCCTGCTCAACGAATGGGCCTACGCCCGCCCCTGGACCAGCAATACCCGGCGCACACGCGGTCTTGACCAATTCCTGCACCGCTACAACACTCGACGAGGCCACTCCGCACTCGGCGGACAACCACCCATCAGCCGGCTCGCCGCCTGACAACAACGTCTCAGGTCACGACAGCTAGTCCGCCTCCCGGTAGACCGAGTACCAGGAATCGTTGTCGATCGGATTGGCGGCATCCGCCTGGCTCTTCGCCTTGTAGTACTCGGCGGTCTCCTCGGTCGAGAGACGTTCCGTGGGCTCCTGGAACGAGTAGTAGCCGGGCTTCAGGTCGTAGAAGGCTTCACGCGTCATTCGCATCTTGCCCGCGACCGCCTTGGAGGCCTCATTGCCGTGCAGCGTTCCCACCGATAGCACGTACTTGTCGTGCGGGCTGCGCCATACGTCGTCGTCGAAGGTGAAATAGAGCTTGCTGCCACAGCGGGAGCAGAAATGCCAGGCGGCCATCGGCACCCGCTGCGACTTGTACAGCGTGATGTACTCGGCGCCCTCAACGATCTTGATCCCGTTGCAATGAGCCCCGAATCCCGGCCCGGCATGGACCAGCTGGCATAGTTCGCAATGGCAGACGATGAAGTCGGGATCGAGCTCGTAAGCCTCGAGAACGACGTTGTTGCAGTCACAGTTGACGGTGACCGCCGGAATTCTCTGCGTGGGCATTGCGGAACCTCCGATGGTTGGCTGATGGCCAACCCGATGCTAACGGCCGAATTTCCCTCGCTGTTGATTCAAAAGGCACTGTGCCTCGCGTCAGACTCCATTGCCGATCACGAGGTCCCAGGGGTCCGCACCGGAAAGCGCGAGCCGGCCCAGTCGGCGGGCGTAATGGGCGGTGTCGCCGAACTCCTCGACCCAGCTGCGGGCCCGCATGGTCGCCAGCCACAGCCGGTGCTCGATCGTCACCCCGATGGCTCCGTGCAGTTGATGTGCCGCGGTGACCACACCGGGCACCACTTGGCCCAGTGTCGCCTTCGCCACGGCGACCGCGTAATCCGTTCGCGGACTGTCGAAACCGAAGTCTGCGGCCGCGGCGACTGCGAGATTGGTTGCGGCGCGGGCACGTTCGACCTCGCCGGCCATCCCGGCCAGAGTGTGCTGGACGGACTGGAAGGCACTGAGCGGACGGCCGAACTGCTCCCGGGTGCGGGTGTGCTCCACCGAGAACTCGACAGCCGCATCCAGTGCGCCGATGGTCTGCACGCAACGCGCCCAGGCACCGCGGCGCAGCAATTCGGCGGCGGCTCCGGGCAGGACGGCGAAGGACTCCGCGGCGCGGTCGACGTTGACTGTTGAACGGGGTTCGCCGCCGGCGTTGTGCCCGCCGGTGATCCTCAGGTCAGCGGGATCGGCCACCGACACCAGCTGACGGTCGCCGTCGCTCAGTGCCAGCACCAGGGCCCCCGCCTCGGCCGCGTACGGCACGCCCGCCACCGTGGCGCGCACCCGGGTGCCGTCCCTCGTCGCCGCCCCCAGCGCGACGGTGGCGGGTAGGCCGTCCGGGATCTGCAGGCCGGCGCGGCCGGCCAGCCAGCCGGCCAGCGGGTCGGTCTCGGCGAGCGGGACCGTGACCGCGTGGCGGGCCAACGACCGCAGGACCACCGCCACCTCGGTCGGTCCGCCGCCGGAGTCGGCGGCACTGTCCAGCCGGGTCAACCCGGCTTCCGTGAGGTGGCCCCACGCCGTCGCGTCGAACCGATCCGGCAATACCCGGTGCCCGATCCGGGCCTGGAAGGAGCGTCGGCCGATGTCGTCGACCAGGTGGCGCAGATCGCTGAGGTCATCGGTCCCGGTCGCGAAGACGCCGCCGCTGAGAACGTTCATCGGTCAGCGCAACCCCATCCCTCGGGCCACCATGCCGCGCAGCACTTCGTTGGTGCCGCCCCGCAGGGTGAACAGCGGGGCGTGCACCCGCGCCATCTCGACCAGCGCCGCCACCCTGGTCCGATCGCGGGAATCGTCGGCAGCGTAGGAGAGTAGGTCGGCGGCCAGGTCGACCGATTCCTGCTCGAAGCGGGTGCCGAGATCCTTGACCAGTGCGGCCTCGTTGACCGGTGATGCGCCCGCGGCCAGTGCCCTGGCCACCGACACCGACAGTTGGCGCAGCGAGATCACGCGCGCCAGCAGGTGGCCCACCGCCGCGGCGGCGTGGTCGTCGACATCGTGCTGCTCGGCGAGCAGTCGCACCAGGGCGGTCAGCATCGGGGCGGTGGTGAGAATCCGTTCCGGCCCGCTGCGCTCGAAGGACAACTCGGCGGTGACCTGCCGCCAGCCGTCGCCGACCCGGCCGAGCAGATTGGTGTCGTCGACGAACACCTCGGCGAAGGTGACCTCGTTGAAGTGGTGCTCGCCCGACATCAGGACGATCGGGCTGATGTCGATCCCGGGGGAGTTGGTCGGCACGATGAACTGGCTGAAGCCGGCATGGCGCCGTTGGGGATCTTGCGGAGCGGCACGCGCCAGCACCACGATCTGATGGGCCAGATGGGCGCCGCTGGTCCACACCTTCGTCCCCGACAGCAGCCATCCACCATCGGTCCGGGTGGCCCGCGCCGCGCAGGCCGCGAGGTCCGAGCCGGCCTGCGGCTCGCTCATCCCGATCGCCGAGAAGTACCGTCCCGCAGCGATTTTCGGGAGTATCCGCTGGCGCTGCTCCGCGGTGCCGTAAGACAGTAGTCCCGGGCCCACCTGCCGGTCGGCGATCCAGTGCGCGGCCACCGGCGCCCCGCAGGCCAGGAGTTCCTCGGTCACCACATAGCGGTGCAGATGGCCCAAACCCCGGCCGCCGTACTCGGGCGGAATGGTCAGACCCAGGAATCCGGCGTCGCCGAGTCGAGCGCTGAAATCCTCGTCCCAACTCGACAGCCAGGCGTCAACGGCGGGCTCCCAGCCGAAGGCGGCCCGGTCACCGGCCAGAAAGTCCCGCAGCGAGCCGCGCAACTCGGCGAGTTCGGGTTCGTTGGCGCAGAGGGCGGCGAAACCGTCGGTCATATCGTTCGCGCCGCTCGCGTTCTCAGCGTGCACTTCTTCAGGCGGTCGGCGTCGGCACGCCGAACCTGCCGACGAACTCCCTTGCCCTGATGAGGAATTCGAGCTGCTGGGCGATCCCGTTGAGCGGATCCAGGCTCCGGGTGGACCGGCACAGGACCACCGCACCCTCCAACGCCGCGATCGCGGTGTCGGCGAGGGAACCGGCCTCGTTCGTGCCGAACCCCTCCCGGACGTAGGCCTGTTTCGCCGCGTCGCGCCACCTGTCCAGGATAGATCCCGCCAGCGAGGTCAACTGCTGTTCGTCCTGGCCCGAGCCGATGGCCGCTGCGAGAACCGGGCAGCCCGCGGTGTAATCGCTTTCGGTGAGCGCCTCGCCCCACATCGCGACGAACTGGCGCAGCAGGGCGGCCGCGCTGTCCCCGGCCGCGGCGTCGATCTTGGTGGTGATCTCCTGCCCCGCGAACTCCAGGGCCTCGCGCAGAAGCTGGCTGCGCCCGGCCGGGAAATGGTGGTAGACCGACCCTCGGGGGGCGCCGCTGCGCGCGAGCACCTCGTCGATCGTCACCGCCGCCGCGCCGCGCTCCCGGAGCAACCCGGCCGCACTGACCAGCATGGCGGTTCGGGTCGATCCGCGCGCACCCATCTCAGACGGTGCCGGACGGACGAACGATCGCGCGCGGCGCCAGAAAGCCGGGCCCCAGAAGCTGCCGGCGCTTACGGGCCCGCCGGCGGATGGTGATGCCGGCGATGTTCAACTCGACAACCCACATCGGATGCCTCCCGATCTGAACCGCGCAAGGCGGTCCATAACTATGGTTAGGACCATAGTGTCGACCCGTCGGCGCCGCAACGTGAGCGGGCGTCATCTTGGTAACAGCTCGGCGACGGCCGCGCTGACCAGCGGGTTGTAGGCTCACGGCCATAATTTGAGGAGGCTGTCCATGAAGGTGATCACGTCCATCGACGACGCGCAACGGTTGGTCGGAGCGGAACTCGGCGTCAGCGATTGGCTGGCGATCGACCAGCAGCGCATCAACGACTTCGCCGATGTCACCGGGGACCACCAGTGGATTCACGTCGATGTCGAGCGAGCCAGGGACGAGAGCCCGTATCGGGCGCCCATCGCGCACGGCTTCCTCACGCTGTCGCTGATCCCCGCCCTGAGCAAGGACAATTTCCGGGTCGAGAACGCCAAACTGGCCATCAACTACGGGCTCAACAAGGTCCGCTTCCTCGCGGCGGTACCGGTCGACAGCCGCATCCGGGTCCGCTCGGAACTGGCCGACGCCACCGCGGTGGACGAGCGCACGGTCAACATGACCGTCCGGCACACCGTCGAGATCGACGGCGCGGACAAGCCGGCCGCCGTGGCCGAGATGATCGTCCGGGTGATCTTCTAAGCCCGTTCCCCGGTTTCCCCGCGAGCAGACGCAATAGACCCCGACACGCCGCGCGTGTCGGGGTCTATTGCGTCTGCTCGGCGGGAGGGGCGGGTCAGAGTTTCGGGGTGTAGCCGAACGGCAACAGCACGCTCTTCAGTTCGACGTACTCCTCGATGCCCTCCGGCCCGTTCTCCCGTCCGATCCCGGAGTTCTTGTACCCGCCGAACGGCGCGCCCGGGTCGAAGGCGTACATGTTCACCGCGTAGGTCCCGGTGCGGATCTTCGAGGCGACCTCGATGGCCTTGTCGTAGTCGGTCGTCCACACACTGCCGGCCAGACCGTAGGGGGAGTCGTTGGCGATGCGGATGGCGTCGGCTTCGTCCTCGTAGGGGATGATCGACAGCACCGGGCCGAAGATCTCCTCCCGCGCGATGGTCATGTGGTTGTCCACGTCGGCGAACACCGTCGGCTGCACGTACCAGCCGTTGTCCAGACCCTCGGGGCGCCCGCCCCCGGTCACCAGCCGGGCGCCCTCCTCGCGGCCCTTGGCGATGTAGCCCTCCACCCGATCGCGTTGTTTCTCCGAGATCAGCGGCCCGATCACCGTGCCCGCGTCGTCGGGCAGTCCGACCGGCATCGCGGCCACCGCCGCGCCCACCTTCTGCACGATCTCGTCGTACCGGGACCGCGGCGCGAGAATCCGGGTCTGGGCCACACACGCCTGACCGGAGTTCATCAGCCCGGAGAACAGCAGCATCGGCAGCGTGGCGTCCAGGTCGGCGTCTTCGAGAATGATCGCCGCCGACTTGCCGCCCAGTTCCAGGGTGCACGGCACGAGCCGCTCGGCGGCCCGTCGGCCGATCTCCCTGCCCACCGACGAACTGCCGGTGAAGGTGTACTTGTCGACGTCCGGGTTCGCGGTCAGCGCCCGCCCGGTCTCCGGCCCGCCGGGGACCACCGAGAGCACCCCCTCGGGCAGCCCGGCCTGCGCGAACGCCTCGGCCAGCAGGTTGACACTCAACGGAGTCTCGGCGGCCGGCTTGAGCACGACGGTGCACCCGGCCAGCAGAGCGGGTCCGAGTTTGTTGCAGGCCAGGAACATCGGCACGTTCCAGGCAGCCACCGCGCCGACCACCCCGACCGGTTCGCGCAGCACCAGGGTCTGGCCGTAGATCCCGTCCCGGACGTCCTTCCAGACGAACTTGTCCGCGGCCGCCGCGTAGTACTGCAGACCCGACACCGCGGCGCCGTACTGCAGCATGTCGACGATCATCTGCGGCTGGCCGGTCTCGGCCTTGAGCAGGAACTTGAACTCGTCGGCGCGGTCCTCGATGACCTTGACCGCATTGGCGATCACCGCCTGACGCTCCTGCGGCGTCATCCGGGGCCAGGGGCCGGAGTCGAAGGCCTCCCGGGCGGCCGCACAGGCGGCGTCGACGTCGGCGGCGGCGGCCAGCGGCACCCGGCCGACGTATTCGCCGGTGGCCGGGGACCGCACCTCGATGACCTCGGAGGTGGACGGCTCGACCCACCTACCGCCGATGAAGAGCTTGTCGTACTCGGTCGTGTAGGCGGACTGCGTCATGTGACCCACATTACCGACGATCCCGGCCGGCGAGAACCTGTATCAGTCCGGCGTCAGCGGGGTGCCAGCACCAGGACGAGGTTGCTTACCAAGAACTCCCGCACACCGGGAACCGCGGTCAGCCACCACCCCCATCTCGGGTGGTAGCGGGGGAAAGCGGCCACCAGGCAGCCGGTGCCGGCGGCCCAGCGCAGTCCGTCGGCGGCCGAGACGTCGAACAACGACGACCCGTAGTCGTTCTTGGGCCGGTGGCCGTGGCGGCGGGTGTAGCGCCGGGCCGCGCGGGCACCGCCCAGGTAGTGCCAGAGCAGGCCGGTCTCGTGCCCGCCGAACGGTCCCAACCACACCGTGTAGGACAGGACCGCCAGGCCGCCGGGACGGGTGACCCGCAGCATCTCCGCCCCGAGTCGCCAGGGTTCTGCCACGTGTTCGGCGACATTGGACGACAGGCACACGTCGACGCTTCCGTCGGCGAACGGCAGCGCCAGCCCCGAGGCCCGCACGAAGGTGCCGGGGCCGCCGCGACCCACCTGACCGGCGGCGTGCATCTCGCGGGGGTCCGGTTCGACGCCGACGTAGTGCCAGCCGGCGTCGGTGAACGCAGCGGCGAAGTAGCCCGGTCCACCACCGACGTCGAGGATTGTGCGGCCCCGGTGGCTCTCCGGTCCGGCGGCGGTCCACAGGTCGGTGACCATCGCGGCGGTGTCCGCCGCCAGCGGTCCGTAGAAGCGCGGCGGGTCGCTCTGTTCGAAGCGGAACCCGCTGAGCAGCCGCACCGAACGGCGCAGCGTCGCACGCCGCGCAAGCAGGTCGGTGACGGCCATCGGCTTATGACAGTAGGCGATAGGCTGAGTGCGATGCCGTCTTCATCGTCCGCCGTTCGCTCAGTGCTGCTGTTGTGCTGGCGCGATACCGGCCACCCGCAGGGCGGCGGTAGCGAGACCTATCTGCAGCGCATCGGTGCTCTGCTGGCCGAGTCAGGGATCGACGTCACCCTGCGCACCGCCGGATACGACGGCGCCGCCCGCGACGAGGTGGTCGACGGGGTGCGTATCAGCCGCGGCGGCGGCCACTACACCGTTTACATCCGGGCCGGCCTGGCGATGGTGGCGAGCCGACTGGGGATCGGCCCACTGCGCCATTCGCGCCCCGACGTGGTGATCGACAGCCAGAACGGTCTGCCCTTCCTGGCCCGCCTCGCCTTCGGACGCAAGGTGGTGGTGCTGGTCCACCATTGCCACCGCGACCAGTGGCCGGTGGCCGGCCGGGTGCTCGGCCGCATCGGCTGGTGGGTCGAATCCCGGCTCTCACCCCGGCTCCATCGGCGCAACCAATACGTCACGGTGTCGCTGCCCTCGGTGCGCGATCTGGCCGACCTCGGCGTCGACACCGGCCGGGTCGCCGTGGTGCGCAACGGCCTCGACGAGGCGCCCCCGCAGACGCTGAGCGCCGAACGGTCAGCCACCCCGAGGGTGGTGGTGCTGTCCCGGCTGGTGCCGCACAAGCGGATCGAGGACGCCCTGGAGGCGGTCGCGGCCCTGAGACCCCGGATGCCGGATCTGCGCCTCGACGTCGTCGGCGGCGGGTGGTGGCACGATCCGCTGGTGCGGCGCTGCGAGGAGCTAGGCATCGCCGACGCCGTGACCTTCCACGGCCACGTCGACGAGGCGACCAAACATGCGGTGGTGCAACGCAGTTGGGTTCATGTGCTGCCATCGGCGAAGGAAGGCTGGGGCCTGGCCGTGATCGAGGCGGCACAGCACGGCGTTCCCACGATCGGGTACCGGTCCTCCGGTGGGCTCACCGACTCGGTCGTCGACGGTGTGACCGGACTGTTGGTCGACGATCACGACGCGTTGGTGGGCGGACTCGAGCAACTCCTGGGGGACCGGGTCCTGCGCGAGGAACTCGGCGCCAAGGCGGCTGCCCGCAGCCGCGAGTTCTCCTGGCCGCAGAGTGCCACCGCGATGCGCAGCGTGTTGGAGTCGGTGCACGCCGGCGACCGCGTCAGCGGCGTGATCTCGCCAGACCCGATCTGAACAGGCCCGATCTGACCAGGCCCGATCTGAACAGGCCCGCCGCGCCGCCGACCAACATGCCGGCCCACAGTAGATGGGCGGCGAGGACCACACTCCGCTTCCACCGGGGCGCGCTCCACTGTTCCGCGGGCCCGCCGACCCGGTACAGCGCCAGATCGGGATCGCGGTAGGCCACCGGCAGCCGTCTCAGGGTGTCGTCGGCCGAACCGGTCGTCCCGGGCGTGCCGGCCTCGACCACCACCCAGCCGACGCCCGCCCGTCGCAGCACCTCGGGATCGGCTCCGGACAGCAGCAGCCGCTGCACCTCGCGGGCCCTGCCGCCCTCGCCGGGCACCGTCCGGCCCCCGACGAGCAGATCCCCGGTGGAGAGCACCTCGGCGCGAACCCACCGCGGCAGCGGATCGAGGACGGGTGCATGTCCCGCCCACTCGAACCGGCGCATGCTCTCCGCCGGCAGTACCGCCACCGGTCGCGGGTCGGCGTTGACCCGGTCGGCCACCTGATGCCAACCCGAGGGGTAGTGCACCGCCCGCACCTCCCCGCCCACGCCCCAGGCCAGGTCGGGCAGGCCCGCGAGCACCGCGCAGCAGCACAACAGCCCCGCCACCGTCGGAGCCAGCCAGCGGCGCAGCACCAGCACCGCGCCCGCCCCGGCCAGCGCGTAGCCGGGCATCGCCAGCGCCACCCACTTCTGCCCGTCGCGCAGCACCGCCAGTCCGGGGGCCGCGTCGGTGCCCGCTTGCAGCAATGCCAGACCGGGGCCGGTGGCCATCGCCGCGGGAAACGCGACGCTCACCGCCGCCAGCGCCAGCAGCGGTGTGGCAACGCGGTGGCGTAGCAGCGCCGGGATCCCGCACGCCACCACCGAGAGCAGGACGACGGTTCCGGCCAGCGCCCATGGTGTCGCGCGCGACTGCGGTGCCGCCTCGGCGTTCCAGATGCCCCCCAGACCGGCGAGGCTTCCGAGGGTGCCGAGGAACGGTTCGGCGCGCGCCGCGAACGGCGCCAAGCCGGCATCCTGCGGGCTTCGCAGGGCCCCGCCGAGTGCGGAGGCGGTCAACCACGGCCCGGCCGTGACCACCGCCGCGGCCAGCACCGATACGGCGCAGCGCACCCGCCCGACCCCCGGGCCGGGGGCGGCGACACATACCAGTCCGACGACGGCGGCCAGCAGGACACCAGTCGGGGTCAGCCCGGCCAGTGCGACGAAGAACACCATCGCCGCCCAGGCACCCGCGGCGGGGCCGTCGGTTCGCAGTCGCAGGACGGCCCCTGCCACCCAGGGCAGACAGCCGTAGCCCACCAGCAGGCTCCAGTGCCCCTGCAGCAACCGTTCGGCGACGAAGGGATTCCACACCGCCACCGTGGCGGCGACAAGTTGCCCGGGCACTCCGGTCTCCGGCAGCACCCGGTCGGCCAGCCGCGCCGCACCCCAGCCGGCCAGCAACAGGCCCGCGATCAACAGCGCCTTGACCACCAGCCCGCCGTCGACCACTGCCGAGGCCACCGCCAGCGCGACATCCTGCGGCACCGCCCGAGGTGCGGATTCGCCGAGGCCGAGAGCGGCATCGGACAGATACGACCGCGGAGTGGACACAGCGTCGCGCAACAAAAGATAGCCGGGTGCCAGCAGCGGCGCCGTCACCGCGAGCGACAGGGCCAGCGCGTAGCCCGGCGCCGCCCACCGGACTAAGCGGCGGGTCTGCAGCACCGGGGTCACTTCTGCGTCGGCGGCGGCTCCGGTCGACGGGTGGGAATCTTCTCGGTCGGGGCCTGAGCGGCGGGCATGGGCCCGGTCTCGTCCTTGCCGAACAGTCCGATGTCGATATCGTCCTCGCCGGGCTCGGCCAGCACCGATTCCACGCGAACGCTGAACACGCCCAGCAGCGTCGCACCGACCAGGGCAACCACGCCGGCGGCGGCCAGGCTGATCGGCAGGATCCGGGTCCACAGCGCCACCCGGTCGCGTTCGGCGCGCGCGGCGGCGACCTGCGACTCGATGGTCTGTTCGGTGGAGGTCACCTTGTAGTCGGCCACCGCCATCTCCGGTTTGAGCGGATCCCGCGCGTAGTAGTGGTTCGCGTGCTCCTCGGCCTTGACGATGGTGCCGCTGACCGGGTCGACCCAGAAGGTGCGCTGGGCGGCGTAGTAGCGGGTCATGGTGATCGGCTCGAACGGGTCGACGTCCTCGATGCCCCACAGTTCGGCCCGCACCGTGACCTCGCCGTCCTCGTCCTTGTCGTAGAGCGAGGCGTACTTGATCGGCTCGACCAGCTTGCCGTCGGCGTCGTAGCCCACGTTCTGGGTGAACCGGTAGGTGGTCAGGCCGTTGACATCGTCCTCACCGTCGTAGTTGGCGTCGAAGGCCTTCTGGGCGATCGGGTCGAAATACGGGTAGGACTTCTTCTCGGTGTTGAACGGGAACCGGTAGGACAGCCCATCGTGCGGCAGCGCGATGTTCGTCGGCGGCTGATCGTCCTCGATGGTGCGGGGTTTCTGCACCGAACCGCCGGGGCGGTCCTCGTCGGACACCGCCTCGGCGGTGGTCCGGTTCAGTGTCACCGTGTCCACCATGGCCAGCAGCAGGCCGTTGTCCTTCTGCTTGTCGGTGCGGCGCACCGTCGTGCCGACCTGCAGGGTCACCACCTCGGCGTTGGCGGGGGTCTCGACGGTCTCGGCCTGCTGAGACACCAGCGGCACGTTCTGGTCGACGACGAATTTCGCGCCGGGGCCGGCTGACAGCGAGGCGGGGTCCAGGGCAGTGCCGGTCCCGCTGGCGACCAGGGTCTGGTCGATGTTGAGCGGAATCTTCTCGATCTTGCCGACGGTGTATGTGGACAGCAACAGCGCCGCAATGAGCAACGCAGAACCGAGGCCGATGATGACCAACGCCGCCAGTCGCAGCATGCTTGCGCGGTTCACGCTGCCCGGGCCTCCTCGTGCTGTCGTCGCAAAAATCTCTATGAGCCGGGTCTGACCCTAACAGCAGACACCATGCCGAACCGCCCAGCGCACGGATTCCGTCACCACCCGCTCCCCGGGGTGCTTGCGCGCACCGGCACACTGGCTGCTATGAAACCGGTGCCCGATCAGGTCGGCGGCACCCGCGGCTTCCTGCCCGCGGTGGAGGGTATGCGGGCCTGCGCGGCGATGGGGGTGGTGCTCACCCACGTCGCCTTCCAGACCGGGACCCAGGGCGGTGTGATCGGACGGCTGCTGCACCGCTTCGACCTGGCGGTCGCGGTGTTCTTCGCGCTGTCGGGTTTCCTGTTGTGGCGTGGACACGCGGCGGCCGCCCGCGAGATGCGGCACCGGCCGCCCACCGGCCACTACCTGCGGTCCCGGCTGGTTCGGATCATGCCGGGCTACCTGGTCGCGGTGGTGGTGATCCTGACACTGCTGCCGGAGGCCAACCACGCCAGTGGCACCGTCTGGCTGGCGAACCTGACCCTCACCCAGGTCTATGTGCCGCTGACCCTGACCGCCGGGCTGACCCAGATGTGGAGCCTCTCGGTGGAGGTCAGCTTCTACCTGGCGCTGCCCATCCTGGCCTTCCTTGCCTACCGGCTGCCGGTGAAGGCGCGGGTGCCGGCGATCGCGGCGGTGGCCGTGGCCAGCCTGGGCTGGGGCCTGCTGCCGATCCACACCGCCGAGGGGGTGAACTTCCTCAACTGGCCGCCGGCCTACGCGTCCTGGTTCGCCGCCGGGATGCTGCTGGCGGAGTGGACCGTCAGCCCGATCGGCTGGCCGCACCGGCTGGCCCGCAACCCTTGGATGATCTACGGCATCGCGACGGTGGCCTATTTGATTTCGGCCTCGCCCCTGGCCGGGCCCAAGGATCTCGTTCCGGCCACGCTGGCCCAGTTCGTGGTGCGCACCTCGATGGGGGCCGTCGTCGCCGGGGCGCTGCTGGCGCCACTGGTGCTGGACCGTCCCGGAGACCCGCACCGGATCCTCGGCAACCGGGTGATGGTCACCCTCGGCCGGTGGTCCTACGGTTTGTTCATCTGGCACCTGGCCGCGCTGGTGATGGTGTTCCCGATGATCGGCACGTTCATGTTCAACGGGGACCTGGTGGTCATCTTCGTGCTGACGACGGTGCTGGGCTTCGCCATGGCGGCGGTCAGCTACGCCCTGATCGAGTCCCCGTGCCGCAACGCGTTCCGGCGCTGGGAGTACCGGCGGGCGCAGCGCAGGGGGCCGGGCGCCCAACCGGTGCCGGTGCCCCCGCTGGACAGTTCGGTCAACGACTCCCCGGAGCCCGTCGTCGCGCGATGACCTCGTCGCGCACCGCGCTGCGGCGGGCTTTGCCGGCGTCGTCGCGCAACGGAGTGTCGACGAACTCCATGGTGCGCGGCACCTTGTGGGCGGCGAGGCGCTGCGCGACGAAGGCGCTCAGCCCAGGCTCGTCGACCCCGCGGCCCTGCTCGGCGTGGACCAGGGCGTGCGGAACCTGGCCCAGGTCGTCGTGCGGTATCCCGACGACCAGGCAGGACAGCACCGCGGGGTGTTCGGAGAGCGCGTTCTCGACCTCGGCGGGGTAGACGTTGCGGCCGCCGACGGTGAACATGTCGACGCGACGGTCGGTGAGATACAGATAGCCCTCGTCGTCGAACCAGCCCAGATCCCCCAGAGAGTCCCAGCCGTCGCGGTGTTTGGCCGCGCTTCCGATATACCGATAGGTGGGTCGGGCGCCGGGTTTGGGACGCATGTAGATCTCGCCCACCACCCCGGGCGGGCACGGGTTGCCGTCGTCGTCGAGCACCTTCATCTCCCCGGAGACCACCCGCCCCACCGACCCGCGGTGAGTGAGCCACTCGGTGCCGCTGATGAAGGTCAGCGCCTGAAGTTCGGTGCCGCCGTAGAGTTCCCACACCGCCTCCGGGCCGAGGATCTCGATCCAGGCCTCCTTGACGTTCGGCGGGCAGGGCGCGGCCAGATGCCACCACCGGCGCACCGAGGAGAGGTCGTAGTCACCCGAGCGGTAGACGGGCAGCAGCCGCTGCATGATGGTCGGCACCGTCGCCAGGTAGCTGACCCGATGCTCGGTGATCAGCCGCAGGAACTCGTGGGCGTCGAACCGTCGCATCAACACCAGGTGCTGGCCGGTGCCCAGGGCCATCGTCGCCGACGTGAAGCCGGTGTTGTGGCTCAGCGGCACCGAGATCAACTGGGTGTCGGTCTCGGCGCCGCCCATGATGGCGGTCACCACCGCCCCGGCGAACCGGCTGTCGGTGCCCGCCTCGATCAACTTCGGTCGCCCCGTGCTGCCGCCGGAAGCCATCGACTTCAACGCCGGCGACACCGCTTCGGGCAGGGGGCCGTCGGGGGCCTCGCCCGGATCGAGGTCACCGGGGAGCGACGGCACCAGTCCGCGCGGGTCGGGCCGGCCGACCAGCAGGGCCCGCTCGCGAAGATCGAGCAGGGCGGCGTATTCGGGGTCGGGCAGCCGAGCGGACAGCGGCTGGGGGATCGCGCCCAGTTTCCACACCGCGACGACGGCCTGCACCCATTCGATCGAATTGGGCAACGCGACGGTGACGTAGTCGCCCTGTCGAACACCGCGGTCGGCGTAGACGCGGGCCAGCCGGTTGGAGGTGGACTCCAGTTGCCCGCGGGTCAGGGTGCGGCCGTCGCAGGTGACGGCCGGCGCGTCCGGAGCCTCGGCGGCCAGCAGGCTGATCTGGGTGCCGATCGGCGGGACCGGTTCGGGCTGGCTCATCAGTAGCCGCCGCCGTGGGTGAAGATCGCACGCGGGTTGTCCACCAGCATGGTGGTGATTTGCTCCTCGGTGACCCCGCGCTCGCGCAGGGCGGGCAGCACGTCGTCGTGGATGTGCTGAAAGTGCCAGTTGGGCAGGACGATTGGCAGTGCGGCCTCCGGCAGCCAATCGATGTAGCACGATGCGTCGTGGGCGAGAACCATCTTGTCGGCGTGACCCCGCTCGCACATCCGTGCCACGGTGTCCACCCGGTGTTCGAAACCGAGGATGTTGTCCAAGCCGAAGCGGTCCATGCCGATATAGGAGCCCGCGGCGATGAGTTCCTCGAGGTAGTCCAGGTCGGTGGTGTCCCCGCTGTGACCGATGATCACCCGGCCCAGGTCGACGCCTTCCTCGGCGAAAACCCGCTGCTGCTCCAAGCCGCGGCGGGTGCGGGCGTGGGTGTGGGTGCTGATCGGGACCCCGGTGGCGCGGTGGGCGACCGCGACCGCCCGCAGCACCCGCTCCACCCCGGGGGTCAGCCCGGGCTCGTCGGTGGCGCACTTGAGGATCGCCGCCTTGACCCCCGTTCCGGCGATGCCCTCGGTGATGTCACGAACGAACATCTCCACCATCGGCTCGGGACCGTCCATGCCTGTTCCGGGACCGCTGAAGTGGAAGTACATCGGGACGTCGTTGAAGGTGTAGACCCCGGTGGCCACGACGATCTGTAGATCGGTCCGTTCGGCGACGCGCTGGATGCGCGGGATGTAGCGGCCCAGACCGATGACGGTGAGATCGACGATGGTGTCCACACCCGCCGCCTTGAGCGCGTTGAGCTTGTCGACGGCCTGCTGTTCGCGAACGTCCTCCTCGCCCCAGCCCTCCGGGTAGTTGGCGATGATCTCCGGGGAGAGCACGAACACGTGCTCGTGCATCAGGGTGACGCCCAGCTCGGTGGCCGATATAGGACCCCGCACGGTGTCCACCTGCGTGCTCATGGTTTCGACAGTACGGCGACGTGCACTACGGCGAAGCGGTGTCGGCGTCCCTTTCCGCTTCCGGCTCCGGCTCCGGCTCCGGGTCAGGTACTGGGCCTGGTTCTTCGTCCGGTGCTTCGGCGGGCTCCGGCAGCTGCGCGGGCTCCGGCAGCATCGAGGCGGCCAGGGCGCCCAGGGCGAAGAGCGCGGGCAACTGCACCCAGGGGGAGTGGCCGATATAGCCGTCGACCGAGCGCCACGGGTAGCGGGACAGGATCGCTCCGGCCAGGATCAGCCCGCCGGCCGCCGCCGTGAGGGTCAGCCGCCCCGACCACTGCGGTCGTCGGCGCAGCAGCAGGTGGCCGGTCGCCAGCGCGGCGGCGAACACGGCCAGCCCGCCCGCCCCGCCGATCAACGTCCCCGCCGCCAGCAGCCCGGCCACCCCGAGCGGGCCCGGCGCCCACGGGCGGGCCGGCTCGTCGCGTCGGCTGCCGCGACGGGGAGGCACCAGGGCCAGCAGGGCCAGCACCGGCAACAGCCCGAGGCCGGCGACCAGGCCGGTGCGGTAGGGGGCGTTGGAGGGGAAGCTCAGCGTCACGGTGCCCCGCAGTCCGGCCGGCAGTACCCAGCCCTGCTGCCAGCCGTTGACGATCACCGGCGTGAGTTGGGCCCCGTCCGCGGTGTGGGCGACCCAGCCGGGGTTCACGCTCTCCGGCACCACCAGCACCCGGGTGACCGGCGAGCGTGCCACCGAGATCTGCCGACGGTCCGCCGACCAGGCGGTGACATCGGCCGGTGTTCCGGTGGTGCCGGTCAGTTTGGCCGCCAGCGGTCCGCTTAGGTCCGCGCCGTCGGCGATGAACGCCGGGCCGGGACTGATCAGCAATTCCTGGCTGCCCGCCGGCAGCGCCAGCGGGGTGGCATCACAGGCCCGCGCGGCGACCGGGCGGCCTTCGAGCAGATCCTCCACGCTCGCCGACACCGAGGTCTGCACGAACCGGCCGGAGGCCGCGATCACCGGCCCCTGACCGCAGGGCACCTCGATGATGCGCGACCGGTTCGCCTCGGCGTCGGCGGCACCGATCGGCGTGCCGTCCGCCGCCAACGCGGTGACCTCCGCCAGGCCCGGCGGTTTGAGCTGGTCGAAACCCAGTGCAGTGCGGTCGATCACGTCATCCCAGTCCAGCAGGCTGATCCGGACGGTGTCGGTCACCCGGGGGTGCAGCGGCACCGTCTGCGGACCGCCGTCGGCCGCCAGGCTGCGAACCTGCGGCCCGTCGCCGAGGTCGACGGCCACCAGCGTCGGATGGGTGGGCAGCGCCGAGCCGCTGGGCTCCAGCCGGAGCCCGGCCACTTCGGTCGGACGCGGCAGGGTCAGGGTCAGCGTCGGCGAGGACTGGTGTTGGGCAACACCCTGCGGCGCGGTCCAGGCCGTACGCGCGTCACCATCGGCGGCGGCGTAGGCCGAGCCCTGCACGTCGATCAGATCGGCGTTGCCACTGGCCCGGGCGGTGCCGGGCTTCGCGATCAGTTCGGCCAGCCGGGGGCCCTGGCGAGCCCGAACCCACACGGTGGGAGTCACCTGGATGTCGGTCGGGACGGTCAGGGTGCGGCTCAGCGTCACCGGTTCCTCCGGTGCGATCGCCATCGAGGCCGCGCAGTGCACACCGTCGGGTGAATCGGCGCACCCGTCACGGCCGAGTAGTTCCGGTCCCAGATCCCAGGCTGCCACCGCGGTACCCGCCGGCGGGGCGGGCACCACCACGGTGTGCCGGATGTCGACCGGGTGGGCGAACCCCGACGCGTCGTACTGGGTCACCGAAAGGTCGGTGATCCCGAACTGCACCCCCGAGGACCCGTCATCGGTCCCGACCGCGGTGATGCGCACCCACGGAGTCTCGCCGTAAGGCAGGGCGACCGTCAGCGGTTCCCCGGGCTGGTCGAAGCTCAGGGTCGTGGTGCCGCCGATGGTGGACACCTGGATTCGCCGCACCTGGGCGCCGACCGCCGTGGCGCTCGGGGTGAGGGTGAGCACGGCATTGGTCACCGGGCGGTCGAAGTCGATCTGCAGCCACTGGCCGATCGCCGGCTGCAGGGAGTTCGACACCCAGGCTGTCGCCGAATCCCGGTCCACCGCCGCCACCGGACTGCTGGCGGGTGAGACGTTCGGCAGCGCGGTCGCGTCCGAGGAGGA
>JAGQTO010000249.1:25077-27302 GCA_020439025.1 Mycobacterium sp.
CCGGTTGAAGGTGTTGCGCCGGTCGCCCTCGGCGCGGATGGCCGAGGAATGGTCGTCGACGCGGCCGTAGTCGGTCTCCCGGTCGGCGGGGGTGTCGGTGACGATCACGCCCTGCCCGGGTGGGGTGCCCAGCCCGGCCCGGTCCGCATCGGCGGTCAGCAGCATCGGTCCCAGTGGCGGGCGGCCCAGCAGCCGGCGCCGCTCGTCGATGCGCAACAGCGACTCCGGTCCGCCGGCCACCCGCACCATCTCGGCGGCCGGGGCGAGGTAGGGGGCCGCAGGGCTGCCCGGCGCCGGGGTGCCGTCGGGTTGCACGCGATAGATCTCCACGGCGGGGAACAGCGGGCGCAGGCCGGAGTCGCTGATGAATCCGTCCACCGTTCCGGCGCCGACCTCCTCGCCGAACTCGGCCACCTTCGGCAGGCCTGGCGACCCGTCGATCGCCCGGTGCACGAGCAGTGGCCGAGCCGACCGGGAGGTCTCCGGGTCGAGGTCGTTGCGCACCACGACATAGGAGATGCCCTGCCGGGCCAGCGTGTCGGCCAGCCCGGCTGAGGGTCGGCCGGCGGCCAGCAGCCTTTGCACCGAATCCAGCGCCCGGATGGTCTGCGGGGGGGTCAAGGGAATGGAATCCCTTACCCCCCAAGGGAAATCGCCGAGGACCTGAAGGGGTTCGTCATGTGTGTTGCCCCACACCTGGTTGGCGAACGGCGCGCCGGGCACCACCAGGACCCGGCCCGGGGTGTCACCGGAATCGGTGTGTTCGGTCAGCCAGTCGGCGGCCTGGTGCCAGTAGTCGGGGATGGACCGGAAGGCGCCCGGCGGGGTGAGCCGGGCGGTCCAGGCCAGCGAGGTGGCGACCGCCAGTGCGGTGAGCACGACGATCCCGGCCGCTACCCGCCGATCGTTCTCGGGGTGGGCGAACGCGCGGATCCAGACCGGGCGGGCGACGCTGCCGGGCAACGGGATCCGGCCCAGCAGATGCACCACGCCGAGAACCAGGGGGATTCGGATCACCGGTTCCAGCTTGTGGACATTGCGCAGCGGGGCGCCGGCCGCGTCCAGGAACTCCTGGACCTGATGGGCCATCGGGGCGCCGAGACCGCCGGCATACCCCGCGGTCAGCAGCACCAGGCCGACCAGCAGCATGCTCACCAACCGGCCGCGGGCCGGCATCGAGCGCAGGGCCAGTCCGGCCAGGCCCCCGGCCGCCACCAGGGTGGTGGCCAGCACCATGACCGGCTGGGTGACCAGCGACGAGGCGGCCGTGGCGGTGGGAGCCACGAACGGGGTCCAGGCCGATGTCCCGCGCAGAGCCTCGGTCAGCGATGTCCACTGGGTGGTCACCCCGGAGGACTCGATGAAATCCAGGAACGGCGGGCTGATCCGGCCGAGCAGCACTAGGGCGACGGCCCACCAGGTGATCGCCAACGCCGAAGCCAATGCCCACCAGGCGGTGAAGCGCCACCACAGCCGGTTCGGCCGGTGGCAGGCGAGCCAGATCACCGCGGGCAGACAGGCGGCCAGGCTGGCGACCGCGTTGACCGCGCCCATCAACGCCAGAGCGATACCGGCCCGGCCGGCCATGACCCGCGGTGAAGCCCCGGAACCCCGCAACGCCAGGATGACCGGGAGCAGGACCCACGGCGCCAACATCATCGGCAGCGTCTCCGAGGAGATCGAGCCCAGTGTCGTGAGCACCCGCGGCGACAGCGCGAAGGCCGCCGCGCCGACCAGTCGGGAGGAACGGGTTCCGATGCCCAGGGCTTCGGCCACCCGCAACAGCCCCCAGAATCCCGCGGTGAGCAGAAGCGCCCACCACAACCGCTGGATCACCCATCCGGGCACGCCGAGGCTGTCGCCCAGCAGAAAGAACGCCCCATGCGGGAACAGGTATCCGTAGGCCTGGTTCTGCGCCTGGCCGAAGGGCAGGTCGCTGTTCCACAGGTTCGCCGCACGCGCCAGGAACCGCAGTGGGTTAGCGGTGAGGTCCAGTTTGGTGTCCGGGGCGACCAAGCCGGGCGCCTGGAGGAAACAGAGCAGCAACGCGGCGGCGAAGACCCCGGCCAGCCAGCGTCGGGAGAGCGGAGCCCCGGTAGCGGATTGCTCCGCGACCGTCGGCGGGGGGACGGTGAGAGTGCTCAGGCTAGCCGCGGTTGCCGTACTCGACGCGGTTGAGCACCGACGAGGCCGGGTCCCCTGGCTGCAGCGGCGGTTTGGTGTCC
>JAGQTO010000030.1 GCA_020439025.1 Mycobacterium sp.
TGAGGATTCGGACCGCGCTGACCCGGCTGGTCGGTATCGAGCACCCGGTGGTCCAGACCGGGATGGGCTGGGTTGCCGGGGCCCGGCTGGTCTCCGCGACGGCCAACGCCGGCGGCCTGGGCATCCTGGCCTCGGCGACAATGACCATCGACGAGTTGGCCACCGCCATCGCCAAGGTGAAGTCCGCCACAGACCGGCCGTTCGGTGTGAATATCCGCGCCGACGCGGCCGACGCCGCCGACCGCGTCGAGCTGATGATCCGCGAGCGGGTCAAGGTCGCCTCCTTCGCACTGGCACCCAAACCCGAACTCATCTCCCGGCTCAAGGACGCCGGATCGGTGGTGATCCCCTCCGTGGGGGCCGCCAAGCATGCCCGCAAGGTCGCGGGCTGGGGTGCGGATGCGGTCATCGTCCAGGGCGGCGAGGGCGGCGGGCACACCGGACCGGTGGCCACCACCCTGCTGCTCCCCTCGGTGCTCGATGCCCTCGCGGGCACCGGCGTCCCGGCCGTCGCCGCGGGCGGCTTCTTCGACGGCCGGGGTTTGGCGGCCGCGCTGTCCTACGGTGCCGCCGGCGTGGCGATGGGAACCCGGTTTCTGCTCACGTCGGACTCCACGGTCCCGGATGCGGTCAAACAGCGCTACCTTCACGCCGCCCTGGACGGGACGGTGGTCTCCACCCGCGTGGACGGCATACCGCACCGGGTGTTGCGCACCGGTCTGGTGGAAAAGCTGGAAAGCGGTTCGCGAATAAAGGGTTTCACCGCCGCGATCCGCAACGCCGCGCGATTCAAGACGATGTCCGGGATGACCTGGCCGACGATGATCCGTGACGGCCTGGCCATGCGGCATGGCAAGGACCTGAGCTGGTCGCAGGTGGTGATGGCGGCCAACACCCCCATGCTGCTGAAGGCCGGCCTGGTGGACGGCAACACCGATGCCGGCGTGCTGGCCTCCGGGCAGGTGGCCGGCATCATCGAGGACCTGCCCTCGTGCGCGGAGCTCATCGAGACCATCGTCGCCGAGGCCGTCGCGCACCTTCAGGCTGCCGCCGCACTCGTCGAAGACTGACCGGCGCGGGGCGTACGGTGCAGGTATGGGGATTGCACCGGAGAGTTGGCCCGCACCGTTTCGCACGCTGATCCGCACGTCGAACAAGTACCTGCTCAACCCGCTGATGCTGCAACTGGCGGGCAGGCGGCACTGGTACGCCTCGGTCATCGAACACACCGGCCGCCGCTCCGGAAAGCGGTACTCGACACCGATCGTCGCCGACCAGGTGGGTGAGGACATCCTCATCCCGCTGCCCTACGGCACCCAGGTGGACTGGGTTCGCAACGTGCTGACCGCGGGGCACGCGACCCTGATCAGCAAGGGCCGGCACTTCGAGGTGGACTCACCGGAACTGATCGACTCGACCCAGGCGCTGCCGTTGCTCCCGCGCGAGCGCCGGCACACCTTCGAACGGGTTTCGATTGGGCACTTCCTTCGGGCCCGGATCGTCGCGTAGCGACCGGCCGGGCTCACGAACCCGCCCAAGAACTGCGTCCGAAAACCCCCGCAGTTCATCGCATTCCCTTGACCACCGCAGAAAGACCTTCGAGATGGGCCGTTAGCTCGGCCCCGGTGGGGTTGCGGAGTCGACCGAGGCCATGATCAGTTCGGCGAGTTTCACTGCGGAAGATTCGAACCGGGTTTGGGATGCGTGGGCGAGATAGTTCGACTCCGAGTTCCTTCT
>JAGQTO010000250.1:0-1538 GCA_020439025.1 Mycobacterium sp.
CCGGTCGTGCCGGGCCGGCGTTGCGCACCCCCCCCGGTGTTTCCGAGAGCACCGGCACTATCCCGGGGCCGAGCACGCTTCGTCCGGCGCCCTCGTCATAGTGCTCCACCAGCATGCCCCTGGCGAGGAACTGGGGATCGCGGACCACCTCGGTGACGGTGTTGATCGGCCCGGCGATCACCCCGGCCGCACTGAGCACGTCGATGATGTCCTGCGGCTGGCGCGCGGCGGCCCAGTCGGCGATGACGGAGTCGAGCTCGTCCTGGTTGCGGCCGCGCGCCGCGTGGTCGGCGAACCGCTCGTCGGTGGCCAACTCGGGCCGGCCCATCGCCGCGCACAGCCGGCGGAACACGGTGTCCTGGTTGGCGGCGATCACCACCCAGCTGCCATCGGCGCTGCGGTAGATGTTCGACGGGGCGATGCCCTCCAGGCGGGTGCCGGACGGGCCGCGCACCACACCTCCGGCGTCGTAATCGGGGATTGTCGACTCCTGCACCGCCAGGCAGGCTTCGGTCAGCGCGGTGTCGACCACCTGGCCCCGGCCGGTGATGGTGCGGCGGTACAGCGCGGCCAGCGCCCCCTGGACGGCGAACATCCCGGCCAGCGAGTCGCCGAGGGACAGCGCCAGCCGGGGCGGTGGCCCGCCCGGGAACCCGTTCATATGCCGCAGCCCGCTGACCGCCTCGGCCACCGAGGCGTAGCCGGCCTTGCCGGCGTCCGGGCCGGTCTGGCCGTAGCCGGAGACCCGCACCAGGATGATGCCCGGGTTGCGTCGCCGCAGAAGGTCGTAGCCGAGGTCCCACTTCTCCAGGGTGCCGGGGCGGAAGTTCTCCACGACGATGTCGGAGCGTTCGACGAGGTCGAGGAAGACCTCGCGCCCGCGCGGCACCCGCAAGTTGAGCGTGACGGCCTTTTTATTGCGGGCGTGCACGGTCCAGAAGAAGTGGTGGCCGTCGACCTCGGCCTGGCCCCAGGTGCGGATCGGGTCGGGGGAGCCCGGCGGCTCGATCTTGATGACCTCGGCCCCCATATCGCCGAGCAGCCGTCCGGCGAACGGGCCGGAGATCAGCGTGCCGACCTCCAGAACGCGGATACCCTGCAGTGCGCCGGGCGCATCGGGGGTCTCCGCTCCTGCAGCGTGACGCCTCTCCGCAGGTGGACGCACGATTTCAGGGACCCTTTCACCGGACGGCCGCTCGACTAACGCTCAAAAGGACTCTAGTTGCCGCTTCGGGTGGTAACAATGGGGTGGATACGGCCCGATATCCGTGTGTGGATTTCACACGTCGGCGGCACCGTGTTTTACTCATGCCTACAGTCCGACAATCCGGAGTAATAGAAAGATGGGTGGATTGGTGAACTCTGTCGTCGATAAGGTGCGTGGTTGGTCACGCCGAGTCGCGGTTACAGCCGTTGCTGCGGCCGCTATGCCGGGCCTGGTGGGCCTGGCCGGCGAGACGGCCACCGCGGGCGCGTTCTCGCGGCCCGGCCTGCCGGTGGAATACCTGGACGTCCCGTCGCCCGCGATGGGCAAGACG
>JAGQTO010000250.1:1804-2085 GCA_020439025.1 Mycobacterium sp.
CCGCCAACAAGCAGGTGAAGCCGAACGGTAGCGCGGCGATCGGTTTGTCGATGGCCGGTTCGGCAGCGCTGACGCTGGCCGCCTGGCATCCGGCGCAGTTCATCTACGCCGGCTCGATGTCGGGCTTCCTGAACCCGTCCGAGGGCTGGTGGCCGGGCCTGATCAACATCTCGATGGGTGACGCCGGCGGCTACAAGTCCAATGACATGTGGGGCCCCTCCAGCGATCCGGCCTGGCAGCGCAACGACCCGATGGTCCAGATCCCCCGGCTGGTGGCCAAC
>JAGQTO010000250.1:2185-6399 GCA_020439025.1 Mycobacterium sp.
ACCAACCGCACCTTCCGCGACGTCTACCTCGCTGACGGCGGCAAGAACGGGGTGTTCAACTTCCCGGACAACGGCACGCACAACTGGGCGTACTGGGGTCGTGAGCTTCAGGCGATGAAGCCGGACCTGCAGCGCGTCCTGGGCGCCACCCCCACACAGGGCGGCTGATCCCAGACCGCGACAAGCGGGCCGCCGTGCTCCCCGATGGAGGAGCCGGCGGCCCGCTTCGTCGTTTCGGGGGCCGTTGTTTGAGGGCCGGCCGGTCCCGGGGGCCTATTTCAGTTCGGCGGAACTGAGGCCCAGCAGGCGACGGGCCACCACCAGCAGCTGGATCTGCTGGGTGCCCTCGAAGATGTCGAGGATCTTGGAGTCCCGGGCCCACTTCTCCAGCAGGGTCTGCTCCGAGTAACCGGTGGTGCCGGCCATCTCGACGGCCTTGAGGGTGATGTCGCTGGCCACCCGGGCGGCCTTGGCCTTGCCCATCGAGGCTTCCTTGGAGTTGGGGATACCGTTGTCGGCCTGCCAGGCCGAGCGCACCGTCAGCAGGTAGGAGGCCTCCCAGTCGGCCTCCATCCGTAGGAACTCCGCCGCCGCCGCACTCTGGGCGTGCGCGGGTTTGTCGTAGGAGATCTCCACACCGGCCTCGGTGAGGATCCGGCGCAACTCCTCGAGCGCGGCGCGCGCCACCCCGACGGCCATCGCGGCCACGATGGGGCGGGTGTTGTCGAAGGTCTCCATGACACCGGCGAAGCCCTTCTCCACCTGGATCTCCGGGCTGCCGAGCAGGTTCTCCTTCGGAATACGGGCGTTGTCGAACCTGATGGCCGCGGTGTCGGAGGCCTTGATGCCGAGTTTGTGCTCGAGGCGCTCCACGGTGACCCCGGGATGCTCGCGCGGCACGATGAACGACTTGATCGCCGCCCGCCCCTTCGATTTGTCCAGGGTCGCCCACACCACGATGTGCGAGGCGCGGGATCCAGCCGTGACGTAGATCTTCTCGCCGTTGATGACGTACTCGTCGCCGTCGAGGACCGCGGTGGTCGACACCGCGGCGGAATCCGATCCGAAGGACGGCTCGGTGATGGCCATGGCGGCCCAGACGTCCTTGCCGAGGCGGGCCAGTTGTTCGTCGGTGGCCACCCCGGAGATGGCAGCGTTGCCGAGGCCCTGACGCGGCACCGACAGCAGCAGCGCGATGTCGCCCCAGGCGATCTCGCACGAGTTCAGCAGGGCCGACATATTGGCGCCGTTGATGTTTCCCTTCGGCCCGTCGTTGGCGTCCCGGAAGGCGTCGGTGCCGGCGAAGGAGATGGTCTTGGCCGCGGTGATGCCCTCGAACAGGGTGGACACCGTGTCGAGTTCGACGGGGTAGTCGTGCTCGTTGAGGTCGTATTTGCGGGAGATCGGCCGCAGGATCTCGGCCGCGCCTTTGTGGGCCATGTCGATGACGGCCTCGAGCTTGCGGGGGAGTTCCAGATTGATTGCCATGGTGGGACTTTCGTGTCTCGTCGAGCCGGTTAGAGGACCACGACACCTTCGGCCACGCCGATGGCCCGCAGATCGCGGTACCAGCGCTCGACCGGGTGTTCCTTGGTGTAGCCGTGGCCGCCGAGCAACTGCACGCCGTCCAGGCCGATGCGCATACCCTTGTCTGCGGCCAGTTTCCGGGCCAGGGCGGCCTCGCGGGCGAACGGCAGGCCCTGATCGGCGCGGGAGGCGCCGCGCCAGGTGACCAGACGCAGCCCGTCGAACTCGATGGCCATGTCGGCGCACATGAACGCCACCGCCTGCCGTCGGGCGATCGGCTCGCCGAAGGCCTCACGCTCCTTGACGTAGGGGATGACGTAGTCCATGACGGCGTGGCTGGTGCCCACCGCCAGTGCCGCCCAGCCCAGGCGGGACAGTGCGACGGCCTGCGAGTAGTCCGCGTCGGTCGCCTCGTCCTCGCCGAGTCGGGCCGACAGCGGGACCGACACCCTGGACAACTCCACCTGGCCCAGCGCCGCGGCCCTTATTCCCATGCTGGGGTCGGTCTTGACGCTGCATCCGGCGGTGTCGGACTCGACGATGAACAGCGCCGGCTTGCCGTTGAGTTGAGCTGCGACGACGAATAATTCGGCGTCGGCGGCGGCCGGCACCAGAGACTTGACGCCGTCGAGGCGGTAGCCGCTCGGGGTGCGCACCGCGGTGGCTTTGAGTGCGGTCGGATCGAACAGCGGGTGCGGCTCGGCGATTGCCAGACAGGCCTGCGGGACGGACTCTCCGGCGAACTCGCGCAGATAGNNTGGCCTGCTGATCGGCGCTGCCCCAGTGGGTGAGGGCGGAGGCGACCCCGCCGGGGGCCAGGATCGGCAGGGCCAGGCCCATATCGCCGTAGGCGAGCGCCTCGGCGACCAGGGCGTTGGTCACCGCGGTGCGGCTCTCGGCGATACCGTCGAAATCCTCGGGGACCTTGATCGCGGTGACACCGAGTTCGGCCGCCCGGGTGATCAGGTCGGCCGGGTAGGCCGCCGCGACGTCGGCCTCCCGAGCGGCGGGCCTCAGGATCTCCTCGGCGAACTGGGCGACCGTCTCGAGGATCATCCGCTGGTCGTCGTCGGGGGTGAGGTCGAACAGGTCGGCCGGATTCGGGGCGAGTCGGGTGGCGGGCTTGCCGAGGCCCTGGATGCGTTTGAACTGGCGTGTCGAGGCGCCCATCGCGGAGAAACCGTGCTGGACGCCGAATTTCAGCGCCCGGTTGAGCGGGTCGCGCAGGCCGCGGCGGTCCAGGAACTCCTGTCCGAGCAGGGGGGTGAGCAGGCCCATCCCGATGTCGAGGACCGAGCGCTTGGGCCGGTGGGTGCCGACGGCACTTTCGCGGGCCCGGGCGCTGCGGGAGGGGAGCGTGTTGGTCATCTCGGCTGCCTCGGGGTCGGCGGTGACTGGTGGCCAGACCCTATCTTACTCCCGAGTAAGGTAGCGACCCCGCTGTTGCCGATCTCACACGCCGGACAGCGCGGACAGCGCCGCCGGGTGCAGCAGACCGTTGGTGGCCACGGCGCTGCCGCCATGGGGTCCGGCCGCGCCGGCGAGGTCGGTGAAGGTCCCGCCGGCCTCGCGGACCAGCAGGTCGAGCGGGGCGAGGTCCCACAGCTTGACCTCGGGTTCGGCCGCGATGTCCACCGCCCCCTCGGCCAGCAGGCAGTAGGAGAAGAAGTCGCCGAACGCCCGCACCCGCCACACCGCGTCGGTGAGGTCGATGAAGCGATCCCGTAGCCCACGATCGGCCCAGCCCGACAGGCTGGAGAACGACAAGCTGGCCGAACCCAGGTCGGCGACGCCCGACACCGACAACCGCCTCGGTGGCGCGCCCGCGGTTGAGCAGTGCGCGCCCAGGCCGGCTCCGGCCCACCACCTCCGGCGCAGGGCCGGGGCGCTGATCACGCCGACCGTCGGTGTCCCGTCCTGCAGCAGCGCGATCAGGCTGGCCCACACCGGAACTCCGCGGACGAAGTTCTTGGTGCCGTCGATCGGGTCGATCACCCACTGCCGGCCCTCGAGGATCGGGGTCCCGCCTTGTTCCTCGCCGAGGATCGCATCCTGGGGCCGCTCCCGGGCCAGCAGATCGCGCAACGCCTGCTCGGCGGCGGTGTCCGCGTCGGTGACCGGGGTGAAATCCGGCTTGTTCTCGACCCGCAGATCCAGGGCGCCGAACCGGTCCAGGGTGATCGCGTCGGCGCGGGCCGCCAGCGTCAGCGCCAGATCCAGATCGCGGGCTACGGACTCGCCTGTCATGGCTGCAGTCCTACCATGGCCTGATGATGGAGTTCGCGGTGCTGCTGCTCATCGTCGGTGCGTTGGCGATCCTGGTGGGACCGCGGTTGATGCGCCGCGGACCGCGCGGGGAGATGGCCCGCGGAACGCTGCTGGTGACCGGGGTCAGCCCGCGCCCGGAGGTTCCCGGCGAGCAGTTCGTGACGATCACCGGGGTGATCACCGGCCCCACCGTCGCCGAGCACGTGGTCTACCAGCAGATGGCGGTCGACACCGCGAACTGGCCGACCATGGGCCAGTTGATCCCGGTGGTCTACTCGCCGAAGAATCCGGACAAGTGGGCGTTCGCGCCCCCCGAGCAGCCCCTGCCCGATCAGCCCCCGTTCGATCAGCCCCCGCCCGGCCGGCCCGGCGGCTGAGCCGTCAGTTACACCAAGACTTTTGCCCAGCTTGTAGCGACA
>JAGQTO010000250.1:6408-8122 GCA_020439025.1 Mycobacterium sp.
TGTCGCTACAAGCTGGGCAAAAGTGATGTACTCCCGAACGCGGTTCGATCAGCCCCGTGCCTGTCAGCCCGTCCCCGTCAGCCGTGGGCGACCCGCAGCATGTCGGCCACCCGGACCAGTTTCACCCGCGGACGGCCGTGCGGTTCGCCGGTCGAACGTTCATGGGCGTCGATCGCCCGCCAGTGGTCGTCGGTGACCACCCGGGGCTGCTTCTCGACCAGCCAGCGGGCCAGTTCGTCGGCGTAGCCGGGTCCGACCTCACGAACCGATGCCCCGGTCAGATCGCCGATCAGGGTGTCGACGGTGTCGGCCGAATCCTTCTTGTTGGTCCCGATCACCCCTGACGGCCCGCGCTTGATCCAGCCGACGACGTAGTCGTTGGCGCGTCCGGTGATCTTGCCTTCGGTGTGCGGGATGGTCCCGGTGCGCTCGTCGAACGGCAGGCCGGGCATCGCCACGCCTCGGTAGCCGACCGCGCGCACCACCAGCTGCGCGGGCAGCGTCTGGCGTTCGCCGGTGTCCCTGGCGATCTGGCGCCCGTGCTCGTCGGTGAGGAGTTCGTTGTGCCCCAGCACGATTGTCTCGACCTTTTCCCAGCCGGTGATCTCGACAGGGGAGTGGTGGAAGCGGAACACGATGCGCCGGTGCCCCGGTGTGTGCTCGCCGACCGCGGTCTTCTCTGCGTACCCACGCAGCACCTTGATATTGGCCGCGACGGTCTTGCCGGCCGCGGCGGCGTCCTCGTCGGTGATCCCGGCCAGGTCGGCCGGATCCACGACGACGTCGACACCCTCGAGTTCGCCGAGTTCGCGCAGTTCCAGGGTGGTGAACGCGCCCTGCAGCGGCCCGCGCCGACCGACGATGACCACCTCGGACACACCGCGCTTGTGCAGAGCGTCCAGGGCGTGGTCGGCGATGTCGGTCTTGGCCAGCACGTCGGGGTCGGTCACCAGGATGCGGGCCACGTCGATGGCGACGTTGCCGTTGCCGATCACCACCGCCCTTCCGCTGGAGATGTCGGGCGCCATTCCGGCGAAGTGCGGGTGGGCGTTGTACCAGCCGACGAAGTCCACGGCCGCGACACTTCCCGGCAGGTCCTCGCCCGGGATGCCCAGCGCCCGGTCCGATTGGGTGCCCACGGCGTAGACGACGGCGTCATAGCGCTCGGAGAGTTCGTCGGCCGTGACGTCGGTCCCGACCGCGACGTTGCCGAAGAAGCGGAATCGCGGATCGGCCGCCGTCTTCTCGAAGGTGCGGCTGATCGACTTGATCTTGGGGTGGTCGGGCGCGACGCCCGAACGAACCAGGCCCCAGGGGGTCGGCAGCATCTCGAGCATGTCGACGTGGACGTCCGCGCCTCCGGCGGCGACCGACTCGTCGGCGAATTTCAGCAGAGACGCGGCGGCGAAATATCCGGACGGGCCGGCACCGACGACCGCCACGTAAAAGGGACGCATGCCTGGATGGTAAATCAAGGCCTCGCCAGGCCGGTAAGTTGAGATTCCGTGGACATCGATCGGCAGTCGGACATCTCCGCGCTCGACACCACCCTGACAACGGTGGAGCGGGTTCTGGACATCGACGCCCTGCGGGCGCGGATCGAGAAGCTCGAACACGAGGCCTCCGACCCCAATCTGTGGGACGACCAGAGCCGGGCGCAACGCGTCACCAGTGAGCTGTCTCACGCCCAGGGCGAGTTGCGCCGGGTCGAGGG
>JAGQTO010000250.1:8324-13820 GCA_020439025.1 Mycobacterium sp.
GGGGTGGACGCCGCGGACTGGGCCGAGATGCTGATGCGGATGTACATCCGCTGGGCTGAGCAGCACGATTACCCGGTCGAGGTGTTCGACACCTCCTACGCCGAGGAGGCCGGCATCAAGAGCGCCACCTTCGCGGTCCACGCCCCCTTCGCCTACGGCACGCTCTCAGTGGAGCAGGGCACCCACCGCCTGGTGCGGATCAGCCCGTTCGACAACCAGGGCCGCCGGCAGACCTCCTTCGCCGAGGTCGAGGTGCTGCCGGTGACGGAGACCACCGACCACATCGACATTCCGGAGACCGACATCCGCGTCGACGTCTACCGGTCCAGCGGCCCCGGCGGCCAGTCGGTCAACACCACCGACTCCGCGGTTCGACTCACTCACACCCCGACCGGTATCGTGGTGACCTGCCAGAACGAGAAGTCGCAGCTGCAGAACAAAGTTTCTGCGATGCGGGTGCTCCAGGCGAAACTGCTGGAACGCAAACGGCAGGAAGAACGCGCCGAGCTCGATGCCCTCAAAGGCGACGGCGGAAGCTCATGGGGCAATCAGATGCGCTCCTATGTTCTGCACCCCTACCAAATGGTCAAGGACTTGCGAACCGACTACGAGGTCGGCAATCCGGCGACCGTCCTGGATGGGGACATCGACGGATTCCTGGAGGCGGGAATCCGCTGGCGCAACAGACGAGATGACGAAGACTGACTTGGCCGCCTTCGGGCTGGCCGACCAATGGCACGGCTTCTGGCACGGCCCTATCGGTGACTGGATCCTCACCCGGGGACTCCGGATTGGCCTGTTGCTGATCGGCGGGATGCTCGGCGCCCGGTTCATCAGCTGGCTCGCCGGGCGGATCAGCCGGCGCATCGACAACGGCTTCGAGGAGAGCGACGCACTGGTCCGCTCGGAGAGCGCCAAGCACCGCCAGGCCGTCGCCTCGGTGATCTCCTACCTGGCCATCGCATTGCTGGCGGTCATGGTGACGGTCCAGGTGACCGACGTGCTGGATGTCCCGGTCAGCTCGCTCGTCGCGCCGGCGGCGGTGCTCGGCGCCGCGCTGGGCTTCGGTGCGCAGCGCGTGGTGCAGGACCTGCTCAGCGGGTTCTTCATCATCACCGAGAAGCAGTACGGGTTTGGTGACCTGGTGCAGCTCACCCTGGGTTCCAGCAACGACGCGATGGGCACGGTCGTCGATGTCACCCTGCGCGTGACGAAGCTGCGTACCCAGGACGGGGAGATGTACACCATTCCCAACGGCCAGATCATGAAGACGCTCAACCTCTCCAAGGACTGGGCTCGGGCGGTGGTCGACATCCCGGTGCCCAGCTCCGCCGACCTCAACCTCGTCAACGACGTGCTGCACGAGGTGTGCGAAACCGCTGCCGAGGACCCGACCCTCAAGGACCTGCTGCTGGACCCGCCGCAGCTGATGGGCGTGGAGAGTATCGAGCTCAACACCGTCAACCTGCGGATGGTCGCCCGGACGTTGCCGGGCAAGCAGTTCGAGGTGGGGCGCCGGTTGCGGCTGCAGGTGATCGCGGCGCTGACCCGGGCCGGCATCCTGACCTCCGCCGACGGCCGTCCGGTCGTCCACTCCGCCGACGCGGCCCCTCGGGTTGAGACGCTCGCTCATCCGGCGACCGTAGGGGGCGGCGAGCAACAGACCCAGGGGCCGGTGCAGCGATGAAGGGTTCCCACCACGAAGGCCGCACCTGGCCCGGCTACCTCTTCGGCGGCCGGTTGCGCACGTCCACCGCGGCGCTGCTGATCGCCTTCTTCGGGATCTGGTGGCTGTACGACACCTACCAGCCCGAGCCCTCGGCGCCGCAGCAGGTGCCGGCCAGCGACGTGGTTCCGCCCGGTTTCATCCCGGATCCGTCCTACACCTGGGTGCCGCGCACCGACGTGCAGGCGCGTACCGACACCACGACCCCGACCACCACACCGACGACCCCGACATCGTCGGAAACCACCACGCCGACCAGCAGCACCAATGGGGTGCCGTCGGAGAGTGCGACGACGAGCCCGACCACCAGCGGCGAATCGCCCACGGCGACCACCTCGGCCGCTCCGAGCACCCCGGCCACCGCCAGCTCGGCTGCGCCGTCGGCGTCCTCCGCCGCGCCGACTCCGTAGTCGCGTGCGGCACTCGGGCTAGACTGGCGAGCCGTGATGATCACCCTCGACCATGTCACCAAGCAGTACAAGGCGTCGACGCGCCCTGCGCTGGACAATGTCGACCTCAAAATCGACAAGGGTGAGTTCGTCTTCCTCATCGGTCCGTCGGGTTCGGGCAAGTCCACCTTCATGCGGCTGCTGATGGCCGAGGAGTCGCCGACCTCCGGCGAGATCCAGGTGTCGAAGTTCCACGTCAACAAACTGTCCGGACGGCAGATCCCCAAACTGCGGCAGGTCATCGGCTGCGTCTTTCAGGACTTCCGGTTGCTCCAGCAGAAGACCGTGTTCGACAATGTCGCCTTTGCGCTGGAGGTGATCGGCAAGAAGTCCGACGTCATCAAGAAGGTGGTTCCCGAGGTGCTCGACATGGTCGGGCTCTCCGGCAAGGCCAATCGGATGCCGGCGGAACTGTCCGGTGGCGAGCAGCAGCGGGTGGCCATTGCCCGGGCGTTCGTGAACCGGCCGCTGCTGCTGATCGCCGACGAGCCGACCGGCAACCTCGACCCGGAGACCAGCCGGGAGATCATGGACCTGCTCGACCGCATCAACCGCACCGGCACGACCGTGCTGATGGCCACCCATGACCACCACATCGTGGACTCGATGCGACAGCGCGTGGTGGAACTGTCCCTGGGCAAGCTGGTTCGCGACGAACAGCGCGGCGTCTACGGAATGAACCGCTGATGCGCGCCGGATTCCTCGTCAACGAGGTCGCCACCGGGCTTCGTCGCAACGTCACGATGACGATTGCGATGATTCTGACCACCGCGATCTCGATCGGCCTGTTCGGCGGCGGCATGCTGGTGGTCCGGCTGGCCGACCAGTCCCGCAACATCTACCTCGACCGGGTCGAGAGTCAGGTCTTCCTCAACAACGACGTCTCGACGGCCGATCCGACCTGCGATGCCGAGCCCTGCAAGGGACTGCGGGCGGCGATCGAGGACCGCGACGATGTGAAGTCGGTCCGCTTCCTGAACAAGGACGAGGCCTACACCGACGCCATCACCAAGTTCCCCGAGTACAAGGATGTCGCCAGCAAGGACTCCTTCCCCGCCTCCTTCATCGTCAAACTCAACGACCCCGAGCAGCACGAGGCGTTCGACGCGGCCATGCAGGGCCAGCCCGGGGTGCTCAACGTGCTGAACCAGAAGGAACTGATCGACCGGCTCTTCGCGGTGCTCGACGGGCTGTCCCGGGCGGCCTTCGCCATCGCCGTGGTGCAGGCCATCAGCGCGATCCTGCTGATCGCCAACATGGTGCAGGTCGCCGCATACACCCGCCGCACCGAGATCGGGATCATGCGGATGGTGGGCGCCACCCGCTGGTACACCCAGCTTCCGTTCCTGCTGGAGGCGGTGCTGGCCGCGACGATCGGCGTGGTGCTGGCGATCCTGGGTCTGATCCTGGTGCGCGCGCTGTTCCTGGACAAAGCCCTCAACCAGTTCTACCAAGCCAATCTGATCGCCCGTATCGACTATGCAGACATCCTCTACATCGCCCCGGTCATGTTCGGTATCGGTGTGGCGATGGCGGCTCTGACGGCCTACGTCACGCTGCGGCTGTACGTGCGGAAGTAGCGGTGTCCAAGGCATCGGTGCAGCGCAAGGCGGAGGCCGCCAAGAAGGCCGGCGACAGCCAGGGCGGCAAGAGAATCGTGGCCACCAACCGCAAGGCCCGCCACAACTACGCGATTCTCGAGGTCTTCGAGGCCGGTGTTGTGCTGACCGGCACCGAGGTCAAGAGTCTGCGCGAGGGCCAGGCCTCGCTGGCCGATGCGTTCGCGACCGTCGACGACGGGGAGATCTGGCTGCGCAACCTGCACATCGCCGAATATCACCACGGCACCTGGACCAACCACGCCCCGCGCCGCAACCGCAAGCTGCTGCTGCACCGGCGCCAGATCGACATGCTGACCGGCCGGATCCGGGACGGGAATCTGACCCTGGTGCCGCTGTCGATGTACTTCTCCGAGGGCAAGGTCAAGGTGGAGTTGGCGCTGGCCCGCGGCAAGCAGGCGCACGACAAGCGTCAGGACATCGCCCGCCGCGACGCCCAGCGCGAGGTGGTTCGGGAACTCGGCCGACGCGCCAAGGGCAAGATCTGATCGGTCAGCTGGCCCAGAGCCGCTCGTCCAGGTGGTGTAACCGGGCGGCCAGGCTGCGCAGATGCGCGGTCAACCGGGAGTGCCGTGCCTCCAGGTCATCCATCGGATCGGCCCAGTCCGGGGCCGGCCGCCAGGCGCGGTCGGCCAGTTCCCGGTCGATCCCATCGAGCTCGGCCGCCAGCGCACGAAGCCGCAGAGTCAGCGCCTCGCGCTCCTCGCGCAAGCCGGTGAAAGCGCAGTCGACAGCCATCAACCCCCCGTTCGTGTGCCCCAACCCACAGCGACGCTACCAACAACGGCGGGGAAACATGGCACTAATTCCAGGATCTCTTCTGGGCACTAACATCGGGTGAATGGCCGACGCCCAACGCCCCCGCACCGTCCTCGACAAAGACGAGATCCTGACCGGACTGTTCGCCTCCTGGGACGCCATCGACGCCCTGCTGGCGGGTCTGTCCGACCAGGACTGGCAGACTCCGACCGCGCTGCCGGGCTGGACCGTGCATGACGTGGTCGCCCATATCGTCGGCACCGAGATGATGCTTGCGGGCACGCCGACCCCGAAGGCCGACGGCGACGTCACCGGCCGCGAGCACGTGCACAACGACATCGGCGCCCTCAACGAACGCTGGGTTGATCACCTGCGCGCCGATTCACCAGCGGAGCTGCTGGCCAAGTTCCGCGATATCACCGCCCGCCGCAAGGCGATGCTGTCGGCGATGCCCGTCGAGGAGTGGAACACCGTCACCTTCACCCCCGCCGGCCCGGACAGCTACGGCAGGTTCATGCGGGTGCGGATCTTCGACTGCTGGATGCACGAGCACGACATCCGCCACGCGGTGGGCCGGGCGGCCACCGACGCCGACCTAGCCGGGCCGGACTCCCGCCTGGCCCTCGACGAGATGGCCTCCAGCATGGGTTTCGTGGTGGCCAAGAAGGGCCAGGCGCCCCACGGGTCGAGGGTGCTGATCGCGCTGACCGGTCCGCTGTCGCGGGAGATCCGGGTGGCGGTGAACGACGAGGGCCGCGCGGCGGCGGTCGAAGACTTCGGCGGGGACGAGCCGACCATCGGGATCACCGTTGACGGTCTGCAGTTCACCCGGTTGGCCGGGGGACGGCCGCTGCTGGCTGAGCGTGCGCAGTCCATCGACTACGCGGGCGACACCGCCGCCGGCGAACGCATCGTGGAGAAACTGAACTTCGTCATCTAGGGG
>JAGQTO010000251.1:0-1887 GCA_020439025.1 Mycobacterium sp.
AGAGCGGCGTCGACATAGCGCTGCACCGGCCGGGCCTGGAAGAACCCGGTGTGGCCGCCGCGGTACCAGCCGATGTCGGGCCGGCCCCAGTGTTCCCAGAGCTGCATGACCTGCTGGCGGGGGTGCACGATCCGGTCGGCGACCCCGGCGTAGATGAACCGCCCTTTGGCGGGAACCTTCGGCTCCAGCGATAGCGGTGAGACCATCCGTCCGATCGGCTTGGCCAACTCCAGCGTCGTGCGGCGGGGATCGTCGGCGGTCAGCCCGGAATGCCGACCGAGCAACTCGACCAGGTTCGCCGGGGGCACCCCGAGAATCGCACAGGTCAGATCGTCGTCCAAGCCGGCGACCAGGGCCGAGACGAACCCGCCGAGGGAGATACCGTTCAGGCCGATCCGGGCGTCGGGCTGCTGGGCCCGGATCCAGGCGATCACCCGGCGTACGTCCCACACCGACTGGGCGGTGCCGTGCACGTCGTCCAATACGTTCTCGCCGGGGAACACCGCGCCCTTGGGAAGTCCCCTGGCCCGCGGGCCGTGCATGGGCAAAACCGGAAGGATGACGTTGAGTCCGAAGTCCTCATGCAGATGCCAGGCCCGGAAAAGGGCCAGGTCCAGGCCGGCGCGGCCCATTTCGGTGCCGTGTACGCACACCAGCCAGGGGCGGGGTTCTGCGCCGGGCTCGTCTCTGTGCCGCAACATCAGTGCGTAGCCGCGACGGTTACCGGTGTAGCTCATCCAGCGCTCGGCGCCGGGTTCGCCGCGGTGGGGCTGGTAGCCGCTGTCGAAGGAGATCCGCTCGTGGGTGCGGTTGCGGGTGGTGTGGGACCGGATCGAGACATCGCGGGGAGCCTGCTGCGGCGCGGTGAAGAAGCCCTGCGGGTTGTCCAGCCAGCCCCGGGTGCCGTAGTAGTCCACGGCCTGGTGGATCTCGCGGTCGATCTGCTCGTACTGGTCGGGGTCGCTGAGCGGCCGGCGCCATAGCAGTCCGACCAGGACCAGTTCGTCACGCAGTGCGTGGGTTGCCAGGGACAGTGTGGGGCGGGCCACCGGGAGCTCGTTGTGGGTTCCGCCCAGGTAGGCGCCCCAAGACCGCGCGTAGTAGCGGCCAGCCTTGGCGAATGACCCGGCGAGGTTCTCCAGGGGGTTGCGGTTGCTGGCCGCCGACGTGCCGCGCCCGGTCCGGGGACCGTCGGTGCTGCGACTGCCGGGCCGGTCGTTCCCGGGGGTGCTCTGGGGCATGGCCACGTCTTGACCGTAGCAAGCCATGTGCTGACGGTAAGAGGCCTACGTCACAGATTCAATCACAGGTTCAGTTGCAGGTTCAGCGGTCCCACATACATCCGTCACCGATTTGCGGGCCACAGATCCATGCCGACCCTCGCCTGCTCGCCCGCGCGTCGCGGGAAACGCCGAAGGCGCCGGGGCGGTCGCCCCGGCGCCTTCGGTTACCGGCTATCTCAGAAGGCCGCTTCGTCGAGTTCCATGACCTCGTTGTCCACCGACTCCACCGTTTGGCGGGTGCCGCTGAGCAGCGGGAGGAAGTTCTTCGCGAAGAACGACGCCGCGGCGATCTTGCCCTCGTAGAAGTTGCGGTCGGCGCCGGCGGCACCAGCGTCGAGGGCGGCCATCGCCACCGCCGACTGGCGCAGCAGCAACCAGCCCATGACCAGGTCGCCCACGCTCATCAGGAAGCGAACCGACCCCAGGCCCACCTTGTAGATGCTCTTGGGATCCTCCTGCGCGGCCATCAGGTAACCGGTCAGCGCGGCGGCCATACCCTGGACGTCCTCGAGGGCCTTGGCCAGCAGAGCGCGCTCGGTCTTGAGCCGGCCGTTGCCGGACTCGTTCTTGACGAACTCCTCGATCTGGCCCGCCACGTGCGCCA
>JAGQTO010000251.1:2009-2845 GCA_020439025.1 Mycobacterium sp.
CCGAAGGTCTGCAGGCTCTCGGTGAGCTTGGCGTAGGCCTGCTCCGAACCCACACCCTTGACGATCGGCAGCAGCAGGTCGTTGACCCGGACCGCCAGCTCGGGCTCCACGCCGTGCAGTGTCTGGGCCACCGAAGCATCCTGGTAGGTCGCGGTGAACAGATACAACGCACGCATGCCCTCGGCGTAGGCCTTCTGGGTCATCAGGCTGCGACGCACGTCGGGATGGTGGGTGATGGTGACGCGCGGCGCGGTCTTGTCCATCATCTGGGTCAGATCGGCGCCCTGCACACGGTTCTTGGCGTAGTCGAGGGCGTTCAGGTAGCCGGTGGACAGCGTGGCGATGGCCTTGGTGCCCACCATCATCCGGGCCTGCTCGATCACGTCGAACATCTGCGCGATGCCCTCGTGGACCTCGCCGACCAGCCAGCCCTTGGCGGGTACGCCGTGCTGGCCGAAGGTCAGCTCACAGGTGGCCGAGACCTTCAGGCCCATCTTGTGCTCGACATTGGTCACGAAGGCGCCGTTGCGCTCGCCTGGTTCGCCGGTCTCGAAGTCGAAGAGGAACTTCGGCACCATGAACAGCGACAGGCCCTTGGTGCCCGGTCCGGCCCCCTCGGGACGGGCCAGAACCAGATGCATGATGTTCTCGAAGAGGTCGTCGGAGTCGGCCGAGGTGATGAACCGCTTCACCCCGTCGATGTGCCAGGAGCCGTCCTCCTGCTTGACCGCCTTGGTGCGACCGGCACCCACGTCGGAGCCGGCATCGGGCTCGGTGAGCACCATGGTCGAACCCCAGCCGCGTTCGGCGGCCAGCACGGCCCACTTCTTCTGCTC
>JAGQTO010000251.1:2910-3351 GCA_020439025.1 Mycobacterium sp.
GCGCCGAGCACATGCTCGTGCAGGGCCCAGAGCAGGGCCTTGGGGGCCGGCACGCCGCCGAGCTCCTCGATCAGGCCGACCTTGTCCCAGCCGCCGTCGATGAAGGCGCGCACCGAGGCCTTGAAGGACTCCGGCAGGGTCACCGTGTGGGTGGCCGGATCGAAGACCGGCGGGTTGCGGTCACCCTCGACGAAGGACTCCGCGATCGGACCCTCGCTGAGGCGGGCCAGCTCGCCCAGCATCTCGGTTGCGGTCTCGACGTCGAGGTCGCTGAACGGCCCCTCGCCGAGGGTCTTCTCCAAGCCGAACACCTCGAACAGGTTGAACACCTGGTCACGGACATTGCTCTTGTAGTGGCTCACTATTCCTCCTCGATGAGAACGCCACTCGCGGTTGGGTACTCGAATAAGTTACCCGCCAGTAACACAGTCACTATACCGC
>JAGQTO010000252.1 GCA_020439025.1 Mycobacterium sp.
GGCGCTGCCGACGACGCCGACCTCGCCGATCGGATGGGCCGGATGATCGCCAGCACCGCCGCGTTTGGCGCCAACGAGAACATCGACACCATCGGCACCGGGCGGTACGTGTTCCGCAGCCCGTTCGCTGAGCGGCCGACATAGGCTGACGCGGGTGCCCCTGGAAATCTCCGACGACAACCGCGTCCGCACGCTCACCCTCAACAGGCCCGAGGCTCTCAACGCCTTCGACGAAGCGCTCTACGACGCCACGACCGAGGCCCTGACCACTGCCGCCGAGGACCCGGGTGTCGCCGTCGTCGTGATCACCGGGGCGGGTCGCGCGTTCAGCGCCGGCCAGGATCTCACCGAGATGCAGGCCCGGATCACCGATCCGGCCTTCACCCCCGGCAGGCACGGCTTCCCCGGACTGATCGAGGCGTTGACCGCCTTCCCCAAACCGCTGATCTGTGCGGTCAACGGCCTGGGTCTGGGCATCGGAACGACCATTCTGGGCTTCGCGGACCTGGCGTTCATGTCGTCCACCGCGCGGCTGAAGTGTCCCTTCACCAGCCTTGGCGTGGCGCCCGAGGCCGCGTCGTCCTATCTGCTGCCCCGGCTGATCGGGCGGCAGAACGCGGCCTGGCTTCTGATGTCCTCGGAGTGGGTCGATGCCGCCGAAGCGCTTCGGATGGGCCTGGTCTGGAAGGTGTGTGAACCCGACGAGTTGATTCCACAGGTCCGCCGGCACGCCGAAATCCTTGCCGCCAAGCCGATCTCGAGCCTGATCGCGGTCAAGCAGACGATGGCCGAGCCGACCCGCGACGGGATCGCCGCGGCAAGTGCCCGGGAGAATGGGTACTTCGCGAGGTTGATGGGGGAGCGGGCCAACGCCGAGGCGCTCGCCGAGTTCCATCGCGGGCGTTAGGAACCCCGATGGTCATTGCTTCGGGGACGGGGCCCGACCCGGAGTCGCTGGCCGCTGCGATCAGCCCGCAGCGGCGCAACGCGATCTTCGCCGCGATCCTGCTGGGCATGCTGCTGGCCGCGCTGGACCAGACCATCGTGGCGACGGCGCTTCCGACCGTGGTGGCCGACCTCGGCGGTGCGGGTCACCAGTCCTGGGTGGTCACCAGCTATCTGCTGGCCTCGACGATCACCACCGCGATCGTCGGCAAGCTCGGCGACCTGTTCGGCCGCAAAGCCGTGTTCGAGGTGTCGATCCTGTTCTTCTTCGCCGGGTCGGTGTTGTGCGGGATGTCCACCACGATGACCACTTTGGTGGCGTCGCGTGCGCTGCAGGGCATCGGGGGCGGGGCGGTCATGGTGACCGCGATGGCGGTGATCGGCGAGGTGATCCCGCTACGGGAGCGCGGCCGCTACCAGGGCGCGCTCGGGGCAGTCTTCGGTGTGACCACCGTGATCGGCCCGCTGCTCGGCGGATTTTTTACCGATCATCTGTCCTGGCGCTGGGCGTTCTGGATCAACGTGCCGGTGGCCCTGGTGGTTCTGGTCGTCGCGGCGCTGACGATCCCGTCGCTGCCCCGCGCCGGCCGGGCGGTCATCGACTACCCCGGCATTGCGTTGATGGGTCTGGGGGCCACCGGTCTGACCCTGGCCACCAGTTGGGGCGGCAGCACCTACCCGTGGTCCTCGCCGGTGATCCTCGGCCTCTTCGTCGGCTCGGCCGTGGCGCTGGCGGCGTTCGTCCGGGTAGAGTTGCGCGCGGTCGAGCCGGTGTTGCCGATCCGGCTCTTCGCCAGCCCGGTGTTCACGGTGTGCTGCGGCTTGAGCTTCGTCGTGGGCTTCGCGATGCTGGGGGCGCTGACCTTCCTGCCGACGTTCATGCAGTTCGTCGACGGGGTCTCGGCCACCGAGTCGGGCCTGCGCACCCTGCCGATGGTCGTCGGCCTTCTGATCACCTCGATCGGTAGCGGCGCCCTGGTGGGACGCACCGGGCGCTACAAGATCTTCCCGGTCATCGGGACCGCCGTCATGGCCCTCGGATTCGTCCTGCTGTCGCAGATGACCGCCGCCACCCCCATGTGGCGCCAGTCGCTATACCTGTTCGTGCTGGGCACCGGCATCGGTTTGTGCATGCAGGTGCTGATTCTCACCGTGCAGAACACCGTCGACTTCGCCGATCTCGGGGTGGCCACCTCGGGCGTCACGTTCTTCCGCACCATCGGCAGCTCGTTCGGCGCGGCGATCTTCGGGTCGCTGTTCGCCAACTTCCTGGAGGACCGGATCGGACCCGCGCTGGCCGCCGGCGGTGCCCCGGCGGCGGCCGCGGAATCCCCGCAGGTCCTGCACCGGCTCCCCGAGGCCATGGCGGCCCCGATCGTGGCCGCCTATGCCGACGCGATCGGCCGGGTGTTCCTCTTCGCCGCGCCGGTCGCGCTGGTGGGGTTCGTGCTGGCGCTGTTGCTCAAGGAGATTCCGCTGCGGGAGATCGACACGGCGGCGGTGGACCTCGGCGAGGGTTTCGCCATGCCGTCGGCGGAGAACTCCGAGGAGATCCTGGAGGTCTCGGTCGGCAGGATGATGCGCGATTCGCCCGAGTTGCGATTGCGGTCACTGGTCAACCGGCCCGGTTGCCGCCTCGACATCGGCCGGCTGTGGGCCCTGCTTCAGATCTACCGCAACAGGCGGGTTTTCGGATCGGCACGGCTGACCGATATCGCCGCCCGGCTGCGGGTGCCCGACGAGGTGCTCGCGCCCGCATTCGACCGGGTGGTCGCCGACGGCTATGCGCTGCACGCGGGAGACGAGCTATGGCTGACCCAGGCCGGGCTGCGCGAGGTCGATGCCGTCTCCAGCGTCATCGTCGCCGGGATCGTGCACAAGCTGGAGGCC
>JAGQTO010000253.1:0-397 GCA_020439025.1 Mycobacterium sp.
CCGAGGAGCCGACGGTGTCCGTCACCTTCACCGAGGAGCAGTCCGCCGCCCGGGAACTGGTGCGCGGCTGGGCTTCCGGCGCCGGCGCCACGAAGGCGGTACGCGATGTCGAGGGCGGCCAAACGGACGCCTGGCGGCCCATTTTCGACGGTCTGGCGGGGCTGGGACTGTTCGGCGCAGCGGTGGACGAGGCCGCCGGTGGGGCCGGCGGGTCGGTCGAGGATCTGTGCGCCATGGTGGAGGAGGCCGCCCGGGCGTTGATTCCCGGCCCGGTCGTCGGGACCGCGCTGGCCACCCTGGTGGTGGTCGACCCCGCTGTGCTGCAGGCTGTTTCGTCAGGAAGATCGACGGTCGGCCTGGTGCTGGGCGGTGATCTGCGCGAGCGGGACGGTCTGGT
>JAGQTO010000253.1:564-1627 GCA_020439025.1 Mycobacterium sp.
CGGCTCTCCGGCTGGCGGTGTCGCGACGCCGCTTCGACGATCTCGCCGCCACCCTGCTGGCCGCCGAAGCGGCCGGTGTCGCCCGATGGGCACTGGAGACCGCCGCCGGGTACGCCAAGGTCCGCGAACAGTTCGGCAAACCGATCGGCAGCTTCCAAGCGGTCAAGCACCTTTGTGCCGAGATGTTGTTGCGCTCCCGGCGGATCTCGGTGGCGGCCGCCGACGCGGCGGCGGCCGTCGGCGGTGATGCCGATCAGCTGTCCATCGCCGCGTCGATCGCCGCCGCGGAGGCGATCGACGCCGCCAAGGCCAACGCGAAGGACTGCATCCAGGTGCTCGGCGGCATCGGCATCACCTGGGAGCACGACGCCCATCTGTACCTGCGGCGTGCCTACGGCATCGGCCACGCCCTCGGCGATCGGTCCGCTCACCTGCGCCGCATCACGCAACTGAGCCTCGACGGCGTCCGTCGCACCCTGCACGTCGACCTCGACTCGGTGGCGCACCTGCGTTCGGAGATCGCCGCGGCGGCTGCCGAGGTGGCCGCGCTGCCCGCCGGCCGGCGCAGGGCGGCGCTGGCCGACTCGGGGCTTCTTGCGCCGCACTGGCCCAGGCCCTACGGGCGAGATGCCTCGCCCGCCGAACAGCTGCTGATCGACGCCGAACTCGACGCGGCCGGCGTGCAACGCCCTGACTTGGTCATCGGCTGGTGGGCGGTTCCCACCATTCTGCAGGCCGGTACGTCCCAGCAGATCGAACAGTTCGTGCCTGCCACGCTGCGCGGCGAGATCGTTTGGTGCCAGTTGTTCAGCGAACCCGAGGCGGGCTCGGATCTGGCCTCCGTGCGCACCAGGGCCGTTCGCGTCGAGGGCGGCTGGACGCTTAGCGGGCAGAAGGTGTGGACCTCGGCGGCGCACCGGGCGGACTGGGGTGTCTGCCTGGCCCGGACCGACCCGGAAGCCCCGAAACACAAGGGCATCAGCTACTTCCTGGTCGACATGCGCTCACCGGGCATCCAGATTCGCCCCCTGCGGGAGATCACCGGTGACGAGTTGTTCAACGA
>JAGQTO010000253.1:1640-4357 GCA_020439025.1 Mycobacterium sp.
GTGTTCTTCGACGGTGTGTTCGTGCCCGACGACGCTCTGGTGGGCGAGGTCAACGACGGCTGGCGTCTGGCCCGTACCACCCTGGCCAACGAACGCGTGGCCATGGCGCACGGGACCGCGTTGGGAAACCCCATGGAGGACATGCTCGGGGGCCTGGCCGGTACGGCGTTGGACACGGCGGTGGCCGACCGACTCGGCGAGTTGCTGCTCGCGGCTCAATTGGGATCGCTTCTGGACCACCGCATCGCACAGCTGGCGCTCGGTGGCCATGACACCAGCGCCGAAGCCAGCGTCCGCAAGCTGATCGGGGTGCGCTACCGGCAGTCGCTCGAGGAGTTCCGGATGGACCTCTCGCCCGGGTCCGGGATCGTCGTCAACCCCGCCGTCCAGGGCTTCCTGAACACCCGGTGCCTGTCCATCGCCGGGGGAACCGAGCAGATTCTGCTCACCATGGCGGGGGAGCGGCTGCTCGGCCTGCCGCGCTAGCTGGGGTTTCGCACCCATGACGTCGGTGGCCGCTACGGTGGGAGGTAGCCGCCGAACCCGAAGCGGAGGACCTGCTGGCGTCAACGACGTCGATCTGATCGCCTGATGGGGGAACATGAGCCGGTTGACGCCGAAGTACGATGAGCTGCAGTCCATCTACGACATCTCCAACGAATTCTTCGAATTGTTCCTCGGCCCGACGATGGGCTACACCTGCGGCTACTTCGAGCGCGACGACATGACCACCGACGAGGCGCAGAACGCGAAATTCGACCTCGCGCTGGGCAAACTGGGCCTGCAACCGGGAATGACACTGCTCGACGTCGGTTGCGGGTGGGGCGGCGGCATGCAGCGGGCCATCGAGAAGTACGACGTCAATGTCATCGGGCTGACCCTCAGCGAACAGCAGCGCGACTACGCCATCGACAAGCTGGCCAAGGTTGAGACCGACCGGACCGTGGAGGTGCGACTGCAGGGCTGGGAGGAGTTCGACGAGAAGGTCGACCGGATCGTGTCCATCGGCGCCTTCGAGCACTTCGGCCATGAGCGCTACGACGCGTTCTTCGAGATGGCCTACGACGCCCTGCCTGACGACGGTGTGATGCTGCTGCACACGATCACGGCGGTGAACATGGCCGACGGCAAGGAACTCGGCCTGAAGATGACGTTTGAACTGGCCCGATTCGCAAAGTTCATCATGACCGAGATCTTTCCCGGCGGACGGCTCCCCTCGGTTCCGATGGTCGTCGACAAGGCCACTGCTGCCGGCTTCGAGGTGACCCGGGTCCATCAGATCGGGCAGCACTACGTCAAGACCTTGCAGGGGTGGGCCGCGGCGCTGGAGTCTCACCGGGAGGAGGCGATCGCCGTACAGTCCCGAGAGGTCTATGACCGCTACGACAAGTACCTCAACGGCTGTGCCCGCCTGTTCCGCGAGGGGTACACCAACCTCGGCCAGTTCACCCTTGAGAAGACGCCTGGGGCGGATCAGTCGTCGTAGCTGACCTCCACCTCGTCGGACTGCGGCCGTGACTGGCAGGCCAGAATCAGCCCGTCGGCGAGGTCCTCGTCGTCCAGGACGTCGTTGGCCTCCATAGCCACCTCGCCGCTGACCTTGGTCGTCGCGCAGGCCCCGCAGTGTCCCTCGCGGCAGGAGTAGGGCGCCTCGATGCCGGCGGCCAGCAGGACGTCGAGCAACTTCTCGCCGCGTGGCCAGGGGACGGTGTGGGTCTTACCGTCGAGATGGACGACGACGGTGGCCGAGGGGTCGTGGCTGGTCACGAGTGGCTGGTTCCCTTCAATAACTGGAACACGTTACAGAAATAACAATACGGTGAACTACCAGCGACGAGTTCCCGTTCCTCGACACAAATCGTAACGTGTTCTAGCCTGAGTGGCAGTACCGCACCTCCGGGAGGAATGTAGTGACGTCCCTTCAGCAACGCGACGCGCACACGGTTCTGGCCGCGATCGACGAACTCCTCCCGCGGCTCGGGGAACGTGCGCAGGAGACCGAGGATTTGCGGCGGCTGCCGGATGCCAACATCGCCGAACTCGACGAGGCGGGCTTCTTCAAGATGCTCCAGCCCGAGCAGTGGGGCGGCCTGCAGTGCGATCCCGTCCTGTTCTTCGAGGCGGTCCGCCGGATCGCCGGCGTCTGCGGGTCGACCGGTTGGGCCGGCGGGATCCTCGGTGTGCACAACTGGCACCTGGCTCAGTTCGACCAGCAGGCCCAGCAGGACGTCTGGGGTCAGGATCCCGGCGTTCGGGTGTCCTCCTCCTACGCTCCGATGGGTGCGGGCATGGTGGTCGACGGCGGCTACCTGGTCAACGGCACGTGGTTGTGGTCATCGGGCTGCGACCACGCCACCTGGACCTTCGTGGGCGGGCCAGTGATCAAGGACGGCCGCCCGGTCGACTTCGGCAGTTTCCTCATGCCACTCGGCGACTACCAGATCCGGGACGACTGGCATGTGGTCGGGCTGAAGGGGACCGGCAGTAACACCCTGGTCGTCAAGGATGTCTTCGTACCGCGTCACCGGTTCCTGTCCTACGGCGCGATGAATGACGGTACCGCCGGCGGATTGCTCCACAACACCGCGCCGGTGTACCGGATGCCATGGGGGACAATGCATCCCACAACCATCTCCAGTCCCATCGTCGGGATGGCCTACGGAGCCTACGCGGCGCACGTGGAGCATCAGGGAAAGCGGGTGCGCGCGGCCTTCGCC
>JAGQTO010000031.1 GCA_020439025.1 Mycobacterium sp.
ACGTGGGTGACGGTGACCGGCCCGGAGCCGCTGGCGGGACCCGGCCCGGTGCGCGAACACGCGGCCGCCAGCAGAGCCAGCGCGCCGGTCGACTTGAGGAACCCACGCCGGGTGGGGTGCGCGCCCACCCGCGCGACAGTAGTGCGGCTCAGCCCAGTCCCAGACCGGATTCCAGGAAGTCCATCGCCGCATCGACGTTGTCGAGGGAGAACGGACCCCGGTTGCCCAGGGCCATGATCGCCCCGACAACGGCCCCGGCGAAGACCCGTATCTCCAGTTCGTGGGATCCGCGGGTGAGGCGCTCGGCCATCGCCTCGCTGACCCCGGACACCAGCGAGTGGTATTCGTCGCGCAGTGCGCCCTGCAGTTCGGGCAGCGAATAAAGGAGTCGCTGCCGGATCTTCTCCAGTTCCCACTCGTCGGCGGTCATGTGGTCGTAGGCGTCGTGCACCGCGGCGCGGAAGGCCGCCAGGGCCGTCATCTGCGGCGGCTGGGCGGTCAGGGTGGCGAGCAGGACGGTGCTGAGGTCATCGGCCAGCAGCACCGACTCCTTGCCGGGGAAATACCGGAAATACGTGCTGACCGATACCTGTGCGGCCGCGGTGATCTGCTCGATCGTCGTCGCGGCGTAACCCTGCTCGTCGAACAGCCGGAACGCCTCCCGCCGGATCGCCTGGCGGGTGCGCAGCTTCTTGCTCTCCCGCCGGCCCAGTGGGCGGTCGGAATCCGGTTCGGAATCGGCCACGACTCGATTCTGCCGTGATCCCTGACCGGGTCAACGCGCGGTGAGTGCCAACGAGGCGCCCAGGGTCAGCATGGTGGCCGCGATCAGCCAGTCCAGGATCCGCCAGGTTTTCGCCGTGGCGAACAGCCCGGCCAGGCGGCGCGCGCCGAACCCGAGGCCGAAGAACCAGGCCGTACTCGCCGCCACCGCGCCGGCGCCGAACAGCCATCGTCCATCGTGCTGTTGGTTGGCCAGCGTTCCCAGCAGGACGACGGTGTCGAGATAGACGTGTGGGTTCAAGAAGGTCAGCGCCAGGCAGGTCGCCAGCACCGGCCACAGCGCGGCCGGAGCGGCCTCGCTCGGGATCAGTGCGGTCGGGTGGACCGCGCGACGGGCGGCCATCAGGCCGTAGCCGATCAGGAACGCCGCGCCGGCGTACCGGGCGACGGCCGTGAGGTTGGGATGTGCTGTGACCAGTGCGCCGACGCCGGCGATACCGGCGGCGATCAGGGTGAGATCGGACGCGGCACAGACGGTCACCACGGCGAGCACATGCTCATTGCGCACCCCCTGTCGCAGCACGAAGGCGTTCTGGGCGCCGATGGCGACGATCAGGCTCAGCGAGGTCATGAACCCGAACAGGAAAGCGGTCAACTTGCGCTGGGGGAAGCGATATCGATTCCGACCGGTATCACGCGCTGAAGCTTAGGGTGATCGGGTGACTGAGTGCGGGGTGGGCGGAGTGCGGCAATACCCCCTAGGGTATATTTTCAAAGGATCTAGTTACGGAGGAAAACCATGACAACTTCTGAGACACCGGCACCGGCGCCGTCGATGCCGCGCATCGGGGATCCGGCCCCCTCCTTCACCGCGGTCAGCAC
>JAGQTO010000254.1:0-3324 GCA_020439025.1 Mycobacterium sp.
TCTTCCTCGGCCGGCAGTTGCCCGGTCACATGAAAGATCACCCGCCGGGAGATCTCCACGGCGTGGTCGGCGAACCGCTCGTAGAACCGTCCCAGCAGGGTCACGTCGACCGCGGCGGCAACGCCGTGTTTCCACTCCCGGTCCATCATCACGCTGAACAGATGCCGATGCAGGTCGTCCATCGCGTCATCCTCTTCGCGGATCCGGCGGGCTTTGTCCGGATCCCGGGAGAGCAGAACTTCGCGGGCGCTGTCGGCCATCTCGACGGCCACCCGTCCCATTTCGGCGAAGTAGCCGTTGACCTCCTCGGGAAGGACGTGCTGGGGATGTCGGCGACGGGCGATTTTGGCGACGTGCAGGGCGAGGGCGCCCATTCGCTCGACGTCGGCGACGATCTGGATCGAACTGACGATCGCCCGCAGGTCGCCGGCCACCGGTGCCTGCAGTGCGAGCAGGACGAAGGCGGTCTCCTCGGCCCGGGCGCTGGTCGCCGAGATATTCTCGTGGTCGCCGATCACCCTTTCGGCCAGCAGTAGGTCGGCCTGCAGCAATGCCTGGGTGGCGCGTTCCATCGCCACGCCGGCCATTCGACACATCTCTGCCAGCTGGTTGTTCAGCGCATCAAGCTGCTCGTGATATGCCGTCCGCATCGCCCCAGCTTACTGGCCGGTCGGCGACGACTGCGTCGCGCGGACCTGAACGAACGGTGAACCCGCCTACTCGCAGCTGATGTCGGCGCCGTTGGTGACGGTCAGGTCGGACGGGAGTTGGGTGGGCGTGCTGGTTCCGGTATAGGTGACGTCCACACTCAGAGCCGTCCCGCTGGCCTGCGGATACTGCACGGTGGTGAACTCGTCGCCGAGCACCACCTCCACCAGCTCGCCGAGACCCTCGATCCGCTCGATCCGGGCACCCGGAAGTGTGGCGGCCACGGTGGCGGCGGCCTGCTCGTTGCCCAGCGAGTAGTAGACGGTGGTTCGGGAAACGGGGCCCCACTCGGAGTAGTAGTCCGGGTCGCGAACGTCGAACCGGTAGGTCTGGAACTCCTCGGTGGCCGCGGTGGCCAGGCCGGCTTGCTCGGTCGGGTTGGAAACCTGCACCGTGACGTCGCGGGGATCGGCGGCGACGGCCTTGACCACCTCGGTGGTGGTCGTGGTCGTCTCAGCGACTGTCTCCCCGGCGGCCACGTCGTCGGCGTAAGAGTCCGCCGTAGTGCTGCTGGGGGTGGCGCTCTTCGTCGCCACGGTGAGGGGGCTCACGGTCTCGTTCTGGTCGTTCTCACCGGGAAGCGGCTCGTCGTCGATGATCGCGTCGAACAGTGCTCGCACGTCCTGGGTGCGGGGCACTTCATTGCCCTCGTCGTCGGCGATGCCAGTGGTCGGAATGGTCACGAAGGTGATCCGACCCGCGTTGATGCCCTGCAGCGACTGCCCGAGCCGGACCAGGTCTCGGGTCTGAACGTTGTCGACGGAGCTGTCCTCGATGAAGGTGTTGACCACGTCGTTGAGCCGATCCAGGTCGAACAGGGTGTCCGAGGAGATCATCGATCGCAGCAGCGAGGACAGGAAGATCTGCTGGCGTTTGATGCGGCCGTAGTCGCCGTTGCCCTCCCGGCTTATGGACCTGGCACGCACATAGTTCAGGGCGGTGCGGCCGTCGAGTTTCTGCCGGCCGGCGGTGGCCAATACGACGCCGAGTTCGGCATCTTCGAGTGGCGTGGTGCTGCAGACCTCGACCCCGCCGACTGCGTCGACCATTTTCTCAAAGCCGATGAAGTCCACCGCCATGAACCGGTTGATGGCCAGCCCTGAGATCTTCTGGATCACCTTCACCAAGCATTTTGGTCCGCCGAGTGCATAGGCTGAGTTCAGCTTGGTGCCGGTGAGGCGTTCGTTGTCGCTCCACTCCCCGCTGGCCTCGTCATAGACGGGTCCGTACCGTCCATTCTCCGGGTCCCACGCCTGGCAGTTCATCGGACTTATGGCCAGATCACGCGGAAATGAGACGGCGACCACTCGTTTGCGGTTGGCGGGGATGTTGACCAGCATGATCGTATCGGGGCGGGCCCCCTCGACGATGCTGGTGTCGCCGGCGCCGATCTCTCCGTTGGCACCGATCCGGCTGTCCACACCCACGATGAGGAAGTTCTCGTCGCCGGTCTGGGCGCTGGGGTCACGAATGTCGCTGGAGTTCGGATCCAGCGCTGCGATCGTGTTGAGCAGTTTGTTCTTGGCGGACTGCCACTGCCAAGCGGCTCCGGTGAGCGCCAACGCGCACACCGCGATAAGCGCGGCGGCCGTACGCCCGGCGAACAAGGCCGGGCGGCGCCGACGCGCCGCATCCCGGGTACGCGGCGCCCCGGCGGCTGGAACCGGATGTGCGTAGGCGGCCGACGGACGCCGTGAGCGGGCCAGCGCCTCAAGGTCGGGGATCTCGTCGGGTACGGCGCCGGCGGGAAGATCGCCGGCGGGAAGGGGCACGGTGAGGTCATCGGCGGGCGGGGTGACCTCGACGCTGCGCCGGTTTTTGGGGTTGATCCGATGATCGCCGGTGATCTTGGCGATCAGGTCGGCGACAGCGACACCCTCGGTGTGATTGCCTGAGGACCGGCGGGCTGCGCGGCCAGCCCGCTCGGTGCCGCCACCCCGATCGGGAGGGGCGTCTGGGCCGTCACTCATGATCCAGCCAGCCTCCGAGTCAACTGAAGTCGTGCGTGGCCACCGGTCCGCGGTGGAGCCCCGGCGCCGGATGAACGGGCGCCGGGCGCGGACGACGGGTCCGCGACATAGGGATCGTACTGATTGAACCTGAGAGCATTTTTAGGTTCGGGGCCGTTCCGGTTCAGCCCCCCGAATTCATCACGTCGGCGCCGAACGGCACCGCGCAGTCGTCAGGGTCGTCCAACCAGCCTTCGGGCAGGGCGACCGCGGCCGCCGAGCCCTGGCGCCCCCGCGGACCCCATCCCGCGGCGGGAAAGTCGACGTCGCGGTCGAGGTGGTCGAGCAGCCGGTCGAGGTCTGTCAAAGTGGTGACCAGGGCGAGCGCGCGCCGCAGATCGGATCCGGCCGGGAAGCCGTGCAGGTACCAGGCGATGTGCTTGCGGATGTCGCGCATGCCCTTGTCCTCGCCGAAATGGTCGCTCAGCAGGGCGCCGTGCCGGCGGATTATGTCGGCGACCTCGCCCAGGTTGGGCGGGGCCGGTGCCGGGCTACCGCTGAACTCCGCGGACAACTCGGCGAACAACCAGGGCCGGCCCAGACAGCCGCGTCCGATGACGACACCGTCGCACCCGGTCTGTGCCATCATCGCCCGGGCGTCGGCGGC
>JAGQTO010000254.1:3442-4501 GCA_020439025.1 Mycobacterium sp.
GCCACCGCAGCCGCACCCTCCTGCTCGGCGATGCGTCCCGCGTCGAGGTGGGTGTGGTGGGCGTCGTCGATGCCGACCCGGAACTTCACCGTCACGGGGATCCGGGTGCCTTCGGTGGCCCGGACGGCGGCGGCGACGATCTGGCCGAAGAGCCGGCGTTTATACGGCAGGGCCGCACCACCCCCGCGTCGGGTGACCTTGGGCACGGGGCAGCCGAAGTTCATATCGATGTGGTCGGCGAGGTCCTCCTCGACGATCATCCGCGCCGCGGCGAAGGTGGTCTCCGGGTCGACGGTGTAGAGCTGCAGCGAGCGGGGCGACTCATCAGGGCCGAAGGTCGTCATGTGCATGGTCACCGGGTGGCGTTCCACCAGAGCCCTCGCGGTGACCATCTCGCACACGTACAGGCCACTGACCGTGCCGGCCCGGGCCAGTTCGAGCTCCCGGCACAGGGTCCGGAACGCGACGTTGGTCACCCCGGCCATGGGCGCCAAGACAACCGGGCTGCGCAGGGTCAGCGACCCGATGCGCAGCCCGGTTGACGACGCCGGCGCCGGGGCGACTATGTGGCCGCTCCGGCCAACGCGGCCTTGGCGGCGCGCTTCTCGGCGAGCTTGGCGTCACGATCGAGCTTGCGCTCCTTGGCCTCCTCGAACTTGACGCAGGTCTCCTCGAGTTCCTCGATGAGCTTGCCGAGTTCGTCGCGCAGCCGAGCTCCCTCGCCGCTGAAGTCGTCGCGCTCGAAGATCCGCCACTTCTTCAGAACCGGCATCACCACGTCTTCGAGGTGGATCCGTGGGTCGTAGACCCCGCCCATGGCGATGGTGACGGCCTTGCGCCGGAACTCCGGAACCGTGAAACCGGGCATCTTGAAATTCTTCAGGATCCGGTAGACGGACTGGATCGCCATGTTGGGGGCGATGTCCAGGCCGGCGGCGCTGACGTCGCGGTAGAAGATCATGTGCAGGTTCTCGTCGTTGGAGATCCGTGCCAGCAGCTGCTCGGCGACCGGGTCGTTGCACGCCTTGCCGGTGTTGCGGTGCGAGACGCGGGTGGCCA
>JAGQTO010000254.1:4515-6166 GCA_020439025.1 Mycobacterium sp.
CAGCTCCTGGAAGCTGACGTACATGACCGAGTCGAACAGGGTGTCGGCGAACAGGTCGCCCTGCTGGTTCTGGCCCGGCGAGAAACCGCGGGTCATCTGCTCCACGCGAAGCTCTTCGAGCTCGATGGGGTCACAGTTGCGGGTGACCACCAGATAGTCGCGGATGGAGATACCGTGGCGATTCTCCTCGGCGGTCCAGCGGTTGACCCAGTAGCCCCAGGGGCCGTCCATCGAGAAGTTCATCGCGATCTCGCGGTGGTAGGCGGGCAGGTTGTCCTCGGTGAGCAGGTTCTGCACCAGAGCCGTGCGGGCCACCTCGGAGAGCTTGGCCTGATCGGGATCCCAGTCCTGACCACCGAGGGCGTAGTAGTTCTTGCCCTCTTTCCAGGGGATGTAGTCGTGCGGGTTCCACTCCTTGAACATCGACATGTGTCGGTTGATCAGCTTCTCGGCGACGGGCTCGAGCTCGCGCAGCAGTTCGACGTTGGTGAACTCTTGGGACATCGGTCCTCCGATTATGTGTACCTCGTGGTTGCACCAATATATCTGTGTCTGTCGGTGACATTCAAGTTCCGGCGGTCTCGCGGCATGTCGATGGAGGTCGGGTTGCTCGCTGCCGGACCGTGTGTGTTGACGCTCGCGGTATGATAGGTGGTTACACTGGGGACTTGGAAGAGGAATTGTGGCAAAAGCCCTGCTGAGATTGGTGAGCCTTCTCGGGCTTCTTGCGGTGGCGCTCGGGCTTTTAGGCTCGGGCTCGGCATCCGCTGACAACGAGTTGGCCGGCTTGACCTACGAGAAGGCGCAACAACGCCTGAGGGGGCGAGGTGTCATTGCCAGCAGAGTGGGTGAGTACCTGCCGACCGACCAATGCGTCGTTACCGGCTCGCGTCGCGCGACGTTCAGTGATGCCAGTGGCCGTAACCGCGGCAAAGTGCTGCTCCATCTGAATTGCCATGACCCAATGACAGATGGCCACCCAGGCTTCTCGGCGGCGTCGCCACAGGGGCAGAAGGCCCAACAGCTCAAGGACAGGGCCGAGAGGCTCAGCAAAAATTACGCCGCTGCCGTCAAAAAGGGCGTGGCTCCCGCATGCGAACCGAACTTCAAAAACTGTCAGAGAATTTGTGAGCAATCCGGTGCGTGCTCCCCGGAGTTGCTGAAGTATCTAGGGCTCTAGAACCGGGTAGTGCCAACCATGGGTTCCGCGAACCTAGGAGGTCAGATTGACTACTAGTTGGGAAGTCGTAGCCCGAGGGGCGGCTGCTCTTGGCGCGGCCATCGTGGCCGCTACGCTATTCGGTACCGGTTCCGCCGGTGCGAATAACGAGTACGCGGGCCTGACCTACGAGAAGGCCGCCGAGTACTACGGCGCCAATCCGATCATCGCCAGCCGAGTGGGCAGCTATCTGCCCACCGCGCAATGCGTCATCACTGGGTCGCGGTCGGGAAGCTACAACGATTCCAGCGGCAATTACCGCGGCGGCCTGTACGTCGATCTGAATTGCAACGATACCAAGACGGCCGGGCACCCTGGGTACTCCGCGATGACGCCCATTGGCAAGGAGGCCGCCGACCTTAGGGACAAGGCGTCCAGCATCAGTACCAACTACGCGAAGGCCACCGAGGCGGGCGTGGCGCCGGCGTGCGA
>JAGQTO010000255.1 GCA_020439025.1 Mycobacterium sp.
CTACCGAGCTGCTCCACCCCGCGTCGAGTGCTCTGCAAGGTTACCCAAGCCCGGCCGACTCGGCCAAATCGGCAGCTAGAGACTGTGAAAGGCCTCACCGCATGATGATGTTGGCCGGCAGACCGGCCACCACCGCGGCGATGTTGTGAGTGGCGACCCGCACCGAGGACGCGCCATCAGAAGGCGCCGCCTCCGAGGCCCCGCCCCCAGCCCGCGGATACTCGCTGTGCCCGCTCGCGCTCTCCAGACCCCACATCCCCTGGGTCTCCATCTGCACGAACGCCGCGTTCTCGGCCGGGTTGGGCCCGAACTTCCCCGCTCCGCTCAGCTCGGCCACCCCCAGCAGCGCGTCGTCGACGGGCCCGGGGATCACCGGCGCCAATGCCCGCAGGATCGGCGGCCCGTCGAACACCCACCGGATCGGGTCGTCGGGCGTGGCCATCACGTACACGTGCCCGCGGTGCAACCCCAGGTCCGCGGGTGCCGAGGCCTCGATGCCGGGTGAGCCATAGAACACCGCATCGCTGACGTCGTGCTCTCCCGGCTGCCGCAGGGCCAGGCCGGTGGTCAGCGAGCCGTAGGAGTGCCCGATCGCGGTCAGGTGCGCCGGGCCGACATCGCGGGCGGCCTGAAGCCCCGCGTAGAAGCGGGACAGATCCTGCGCCGCTCCCCCGGCGACGCGGTCGTGGCCCACCCCGACAGCGCCCTCGGCCATGGCCATCAGGCCCTCTCCGGGCCGGATTTGCGGGGCGTCGTAGCCGATCCAGCCGATGCTGGCCACGGTCTCGCGGTGGCGCCCCGGGGTGCGGGCGAGCTGCCCGGCGGCCAGCCCCCGCAGGGCGATCGCCTCGCCCATCATGGCCTCCACGCTGCCGGCGACGGTGGTATTGAGCCCCGGGGTGGTCACCGAGATATGGGCGGCGGTGTCGGGGTCGCCGGCGGCGAAGGCGGCGTGCAGCCGCTCACCGCCGGTGTCCAGCAGCAGCAGCCGGATGCCGGGGTGGGCGGTCAGCGCCCGGTCGAGCGCCTGGAGGTCAGCCAGGTGCTGCGAGCCTGCGGCCGCGGCGCGCTGCAGTTCCTCGGCGAGGTGGCGGCGGTTGTAGTGGTCCTTGCCGGGCGCGAAGGGGCTGCCGGCGGGCATGCCGGGATGGTTGCCGATGCCTGGGTCGCGTTGGTAAAGCAGGTCGCGCTCGGCGGTGCTGAGCCGCTGCCAGAGGTCATGGAACGCCCGTGGATCCTCGGGCAGGGCGGCGGCCGGAGTGGCGAGCAATGGCGACGGCACCGCAGGACCCACCGAACCATCGGAGAGCAGTCCGGCGGCCAACTGGACGTCGACCGAATCGGCCTGTTCCACAAGCGAATCCAGCCGGGCTTGCAGCGCGGGCATCGAAGAACGCCGCACCGGGACGCCAGCCCCAGCGGCAAGGGCGGGAACCACACGATTGGCCGCCGCGTCGACCTCACAGCCGTACAGCGCAACATCAACCTTCAGCCGCCGAAGATCTGAGGTGATCGCTTCGACACCGTCTGCGGCCCGCCGAGCGGACTGGGCGACACCCTCCGCGTCCCGACGACTCCCCTCAAGTCCACGCCGCAAAGCCTCCAGCGCCTCCCTTGACGCCGTCGCCGCCCGACCCTCCCACGAGCCGAACCCCGGCAACACGGCCAGCCCCCGAGCGGCCGAGGCCAGCGCCTGCGCCCGGGACTGCGCGGCCGCAGCGACTTCACGCAAAGCCTCGGGATCCCAGCGTTCGATGTCGGCGACGGTGAGGCTCACGGCGGGTCGAACGCCCCGGCGCGGGACTGCTCGGTCTCAGCGAACGCCCGCGCGCACTCACCCACCGCAGCCGACAACTCACGCAGACGGGCCAGCAGCGCAGCACCGTCGTCGGCCCAGCGCTGCGCCACAACGCTCAGCCCCGACGCTGAAAGCCCTTGCCAGCCAGGAGAAGCCGCCGCGCAGCGCCCGTCGGCATCCGCGAAAGCACCCGCGAGGTCTTCGCCAACACCGGTGACGGCCAGCGCCGCGGCCGCAAGATCAGCGACGGACACCTCGAGCGACGGCCCAGACCGATACGCCGGCGCCCCCGGAACCGAGCCAACCCACGGATACGGCCCAGCCCACGGATACGACACCGCCCATGGATAACAGCGGGCCGCAACACCCGCCAGTCACCCCGGGAAGGGCCGTGAGATCAGTCGGCGCCCCATAGACCTACTTGGCCGCGTCGAACTTGCCCATCGCCTCCTCGAGGCGCTGAAGTGCCGCGCCGTACTGGGCGAAGTTGCCGGACTGCTGGGCGTCGCGAGCCGCCGTCATCGCCGACTGCACC
>JAGQTO010000256.1 GCA_020439025.1 Mycobacterium sp.
TCCTGGCGGCCGAGCAATGACCAGCTGTCCAGCAGCAGCGCGGCGCCGTAGCCGTCGGGCGCATGCGGCTCGGCGCCGGGAGTGGCCACCACCAGGGCCGGTCCGGGTGCGATCACCGAATGGACGGCGTCGCCGGCCGAGGTGATCACCGGGTGTCCCGGGAACGCCCGGCCCAGTTCCTCAGCGGTGCGGCGGGCCCCCACCACCACCGCCCGGATCGCCTCGGAGCCGCACCGGCGGCACCGCGGGGTGACGTCGATCCGACCACACCACCGGCACACCGCGCCCTCGGCGTCGCGGTCGGACATCGACAGCGGCCCCATGCAGTGCCGACACCGGGCGATGGTGCGGCACCGCGCGCAGGCCACCGAGGGCAGGTAGCCGCGGCGGGGCACCTGAACCAGGACCGGGGCGCCCCGGTCGAGCGCGGCCCGTGCGGCGCGCAGAGCCACGGACGGCAGCCGTGCGGTGCGCGCCGCCGGGTCGCGTTCCTCGGCGTACCCGCCGTCCTCGAGCGCAACGACCCGCGGCGCGCTGGCCCGCACGACCGGCCGTGGTGCCACCAGGTCATGCGCCCAGCCGCTGCCGACCAGAGCCTGGGCCTCCGCGGTACGCGCGAAACCGCCGACGATCGCCGCGCAGCGCAGCTGGTGGGCACGCAGCATGCCGACCTCGCGGGCGTGCGGATAGGGCGAGCGCGGCTCGGCCAGCGTGTCGTCGCCGTCGTCCCACACAATCACCAGGCCCAGCCGGTCGACCGGGGCGAACACCGCACTGCGGGTCCCGATCACCAGCCGCGCCTCGCCGCGTAGCACCGCCAGCCAGCGCCGGTAGCGCTCGGACGGCCCGAGGCCGGCGGCCAGCGCCACCACGGCGGACTCGTCGACCATGGCGGTAGCCGCCTGCCACAGCGCGTCGACGTCGCGCTGGTCCGGAACCACGGCCAGCACCCCCTGGCCGCCGGCGACCGCTGCGGCCGCCGCCTCCGCCAGCCGATCGCACCAGCGTTCCCCCGGCAGCGCCTGCCACACCGCGCGGGCGGCACGGCCCGCACCCAGAGCCTCCAGGAACTGCTCGCCGCGGCCGTAACGGGCCCATCCGGCGGAGTCGACGGGCTGCATGACCGGCAGCAGCGGCGCGCCGCGCCGGCTCTTCTCGGCCCCGGCGTGCCGCGGCGGGATGGCCAGCCGCAGCACGTCGGGGCGGGTGCCGGCGTAGCGGGCGACGACCGCATCGACCAGTCGCCGCACCTCAGGGGTCAGCACCGGCTCGGGTGAGATCACCCGGTCCAGCCACCCGAGCTGGCCGACGTGGTCGGTATCGGATCGACGCTCCAGCAGGAAGGCATCCACCAACCGGCCGTGGAATCGCACCCGGACCCTGACGCCGGGTTGCGCATCGTCGGACTGGTCGGCCGAGACCAGATAGTCAAACTCGCGATCCAGGTGCGGCACCGAGAGCATTGGCAGTACCCGGGCTACGGGTTCGTGTTCGGCGGCGTGCCGGACTCCCTTCGGGGGACTAGCCGATGTGCTCACCTGCCCCCGTCCGGTGTCGTCACGTCTGTTTGCGCGCCGCGCGGCGCTCGGCCTCATCGAAGGCTATCGACGCGGTCGGCTGCGCGCCCCGGGACCGCTTCCGACTGCTGTAGGCCGTCATGGCCGCAAAGGCCCCACCCACGCCGGCAGCGTCGGCGTCGTAGGTCAGCGACTTGCCCGCGGCGAAGCCGAGGCCGGTGCCGACCTCGACGGCGTCCATATTGGCGCCGAGGAAGACGAAGTCCCATCCGTACACCGTCTCCTGCTGGCCGATCAGGGCCCGCACGGCCTCGATGGTCCACTCGGTGCTGGCGTTCTCCATGCCGTCGGTGATCACCACGACGGTGACGTCTCCGGGCCGATCGTGCTCCGGCATCGCGGCCAGGCCGGCGCCCACCTCGGTGATGAACCGGCCGAGGGCATCCAGCAGCGCGGTGCAGCCGCGCGGTTCCAGCGTCAGCGGCGGCACGGTCTGGATCGGCTGGTCCCGGTAGACCACGTCATAACGGTCGTCGAACTGGGCCAGCGTCACCAGCGTGGTGCCGGACTGTCCGGCCTCCCCGGCGATGTAGGCGTCGAACCCGCCGCGCATATCGTCGGCGATCGACTGCATCGACCCGGAGCGGTCCAGCAGAGCCGCGATCAGGGTCTTGTCGGCATCGGTCATGGTGGTTTCCCCCTGTCTATCACTGTGTTCATCAGTGTGTGTGCACCGTTTATCAGTGTGTGTGCACCGGTGCGGGCCGCCTGTGTTGCACGGCTGACCTCAATGTAGGGACGGGTACCGACAAAACGCGTACTCCGTTCCGACCCCGCCAGCCTCGGCTTACTGCTGAGCAGCTGATCAATTTCGTCAAAGCCGGACCGCCGTTGTTTCCCGCTGGAACCCCGATGATTTGCAGCAACCCCGTGGTGACGTTCATCGACTCCGACAACACCGCGCCCGGACTACCCACACCCACCGGCCGGACTGCTCGCCCCGGACGTCATCGCTGCGCTGGAAGAGCGCTGCGTACCGTGTGACCATGGCCGAGCCCACCCGTAGACCACCGGTTGACGCAGTCCTGCAGAAGGTTCTCGAAGCGCTGCCCTTCAGGTTGACCGTCGACGCGGGGGTCGAGGAGGGCCGCCGGCGCTTGCGCGAACTGCCGCGCCGGCCGCTGCATCCCGACCTTCGGGTGCAGGATCACGTGATCGACGGTCCGGGGGGTCCGATCCCGCTGCGGGTCTACTGGCCGCCGGCAGCGTCCGGCGACCCAGGCACCGACTCCGGGCCGCTCCCGGTGACCATGTTCTTCCACGGCGGCGGATTCGCCTTCGGCGATCTGGACACCCACGACGCCACCGCCCGCGAACACACCGTCGGCGCCCGCTGCGTGGTGGTCTCGGTGGATTATCGACTTGCTCCCGAACACCCCTACCCGGCGGCGGTCGAGGACGCATGGGCGGCCACCTGCTGGGTGGCCGACAATGCCGGCCGGTTCGGTGCGGACGGCTCGCGGCTGGCGGTGGCGGGCGATTCGGCGGGCGGGACGCTGGCCGCGGTCGTCGCCCAACGGTCCCGCGACCGGGTGCGCTCCGGAACCGGCCCGGCGGTGACATTCCAGCTGCTCTGGTACCCCTCGACGATGTGGGATACCTCACTGCCCTCCTTCGCCGAGAACGCCGATGCTCCGGTACTCGATCACGCCGCCATCGCGGCGTTCACGGTCTGGTATGCCGGGCACCTGGATCCCTCCGAACCGCCGGCCGACTTGGCCCCGGGGCGCGCCGAGGATCTCTCCGGCCTGGCGCCGGCCTACATCGCGATTGCGGGCCATGACCTGCTACGCGACGACGGCGCCCGCTACGCGGAGTTGCTGTCCCAGGCCGGTGTCGAGGTGGAACTGCACAACGCCGAAACCCTGCTGCACGGCTATCTCGGCTACTCGTTGATCGTGCCGGCCGCCACCGAGGCCACCGACCGTGGACTCGCGGCGCTGCGGGCGGCGTTGCACCGCCCGGGCTGACCA
>JAGQTO010000032.1 GCA_020439025.1 Mycobacterium sp.
TGGATCACCCTGGGTTCGCTGATGCTCACCGATTTCTACATCATGCTCGTCGCCAGTGGCACCATTTCCGACCTGAGATTCATTGGCTGACCTGGTTTTACCGATAGTTGCAGTGAGGACGAGAAGCTATGGTTGAAGTCGAACGGCATTCGTACGACGTCGTCGTGATCGGTGCCGGGGGCTCGGGGCTGCGCGCGGTGATCGAGGCCCGTCAGCGCGGCCTACGGGTGGCGGTGGTGAGCAAGTCGCTGTTCGGCAAGGCGCACACCGTGATGGCCGAGGGCGGCTGCGCGGCGGCGATGGGCAACGCCAACTCCAAGGACAGCTGGCAGGTGCACTTCGCCGACACCATGCGTGGCGGCAAGTTCCTCAACAACTGGCGGATGGCCGAACTGCACGCCCAGGAAGCACCCGAACGGGTGTGGGAACTGGAGACCTACGGCGCGCTGTTCGACCGGACCAAGGACGGCCGGATCAGCCAGCGCAACTTCGGCGGACACACCTACCCGCGGCTGGCCCATGTCGGTGACCGCACCGGCTTGGAGATCATCCGCACCCTGCAGCAGAAAATCGTCTCCCTTCAGCAGGAGGACAAGGCCGAACTGGGTGACTACGAGGCCCGGATCAAGGTCTTCGCCGAATGCTCGATCACCGAGTTGATCACCGAGGGCGGCCGGATCGCCGGGGCGTTCGGCTACTGGCGCGAGACCGGGAAGTTCATCCTCTTCGAGGCGCCGGCGATCGTGCTGGCCACCGGCGGTATCGGCAAGTCGTTCAAGGTCTCGTCGAACTCCTGGGAGTACACCGGCGACGGCCACGCGCTGGCGATGCGGGCCGGTTCCTCGCTGATCAACATGGAGTTCATCCAGTTCCACCCGACCGGGATGGTCTGGCCGCTGTCGGTGAAGGGCATCCTGGTCACCGAGGGCGTGCGCGGCGACGGCGGAGTTCTGAAGAACTCCGAGGGCAAGCGGTTCATGTTCGACTACATCCCCTCGGTGTTCAAAGGTCAGTACGCCGAAACCGAGGAGGAGGCCGACCAGTGGCTCAAGGACAACGACTCGGCTCGGCGCACTCCTGACCTGCTGCCCCGCGACGAGGTCGCCCGGGCGATCAACACCGAGGTCAAGGCCGGCCGGGGCACGCCGCACGGCGGCGTTTACCTCGATATCGCATCGCGGATGACCCCCGAGGAGATCAAACGCCGGTTGCCGTCGATGTACCACCAGTTCCTCGAACTGGCCGAGGTCGACATCACCAAGGACGAGATGGAGGTCGGGCCGACCTGCCATTACGTGATGGGCGGCATCGAGGTCGATCCTGACACCGGGGCGGCGGCCACTCCCGGCCTTTTCGCCGCCGGCGAGTGCGCCGGCGGTATGCACGGCTCCAACCGCCTGGGCGGCAACTCGTTGTCCGACCTGCTGGTATTCGGCCGGCGCGCCGGACTCGGCGCCGCGGACTACGTTCGCGCGCTGTCGAACCGGCCTGCGGTGTCCGACGCGGCGGTCGAGGAAGCCGCCGGGATCGCGCTGGCTCCGTTCAAGGGTCCGGAAGGCCGCGAGAAGCCGGAGAACCCCTACGCGCTGCACGCGGAGTTGCAGCAGACGATGAACGACCTCGTCGGGATCATCCGCACCGGCGGGGAGATGCAGCAGGCGCTGGACCGGATCGAGGAGCTCAAGGTCCGCTTCCGCAACATCGAGTCCGACGGACGCCGCGAGTTCAACCCGGGCTGGCACCTGGCCATGGACATGCGCAACATGCTCCTGGTCAGCGAGTGCGTGGCGAAGTCCGCGCTGGCGCGCACCGAGAGCCGCGGCGGCCACACCCGCGACGACTTCCCGCAGATGGACTCGCACTGGCGTCGCTCGCTGGTGGTGTGCCGCTCGGCTGGCGACGATCCGGTGATGCCGGAG
>JAGQTO010000257.1 GCA_020439025.1 Mycobacterium sp.
ACCGCGCGCCGATGACCATCATCGTCACCCCCGCCGCCTCCCACACCGCGATCTGCTCGCGCACGTATGCGACATCGCCGACGATGGCGGCGTCGTCGACCAGTTCGTCCGGAATGACCTTGGCCGCCTCGTCCTTGCGCCCGGAGCGGAACAGCCGGGTGACGTCCTCGACCACCTCCGAGTAGCCCATCCGGCGGTAGACGTCGGCGTGGAAATTAGTCTCCTCAGCGCCCATCCCGCCCATGTAGAGGGCAAGGAACGGCTTGATCATCTCCATCGTCGCGGGCCGGTCGTCGGTGATGACGACCTGGGCGGTGGCGCAGATCTCGAAGTCCTCCCGGGTGCACCGGGCGCCGGGGCGGGCGAAGCCTTCATCGAGCCACTCGTTGTACATCCCGGCCAGCCGCGGCGAGTAGAACAGCGGGAGCCAGCCGTCACAGATCTCGGCCGACAGCGCGACATTCTTGGGCCCCTCGGCGCCCAGCATGATCGGGATGTCGGCGCGCAGTGGGTGCACGATGGGCTTGAGCGCCTTACCCAGCCCGGTGGTGCCCTCCCCAGCCAGCGGCAGCGGGTAATGCGGGCCGGCGCTGGTGACCGGCGCCTCCCGCGCCCACACCTGACGGACGATGTCGACGTACTCGCGAGTGCGGGCCAGCGGCTTGGGGAATCGCTGTCCGTACCAGCCCTCCACCACCTGAGGGCCGGAGACTCCCAGACCCAGGATGTGCCGACCGCCGGAGAGGTGATCCAAGGTCAGCGAGGCCATGGCGCAGGCCGTAGGGGTGCGGGCCGACAACTGGACCACTGAGGTGCCCAAACGCATCCGGACCGTCTGGCGGCCCCACCACGCCAGCGGGGTGAACGCGTCCGAGCCCCACGCCTCGGCGGTGAAAACGGTGTCGAAGCCCGCCTCCTCCGCGGCGGCCACCAGCTCGGCATGGTTGGTGGGCGGTTGCGCGCCCCAGTACCCCAGTTGCAGACCAAACTTCATTTACCGCCGCCTTCCGGTCTCAGGACACGATCCTTGCCACGATTCTTAGAACCTGTTCTACTCGATCCCGTGACAGCCCGCTCAGGCAGCACCGCGGCAGCCAAGCCCCCGGTCGCTTCGCACGAACCGCCCTTGTCGGCGCCACTGACACTGTCGTTCGACTACACCCGTTCGGTCGGGCCCACGCTCGGCGCATTCTTTACCGCCCTGCGGGAGCGTCGCATCGTCGGAATCCGCGGTTCCGACGGAAGGGTTCACGTCCCCGTCATCGAGTACGACCCCGTTACCAACCAACGGCTGACCGACACCGTTCCGGTGGCGAGTGTCGGGACGGTGCTGTCGTGGTCATGGCAACCGGAACCCTTGGGCGGACAGCCCCTCGACCGGCCGTTCGCCTGGGCTCTGATCAAACTCGACGGCGCCGACACCGCTCTGGTGCACGCCGTCGACGGTGAGGTGCGAACCGGAGACCGCGTACACGCGCACTGGCGCGACGAGACC
>JAGQTO010000258.1 GCA_020439025.1 Mycobacterium sp.
GGGCAAGGCCCACCGAAGCAGTTCGAGCGCGCCAGGGGGGTGGTGTTCGCCGGGGACCAGGGGGTGGCGGGCCAGGGGGTATCGGCCTATCCCGCCGAGGTGACCGCCCAGATGCTGGACAACATCGAGGGCGGCGGCGCGGCCATCAACTCACTCGCCGAGATGGCGGGCGCGACGGTTCGGGTGGTCGACATCGCGGTGGATCGCGAATCCCCCTCCGGCGCAGAGCGTTACAAGATTCGCCGCTCCAGCGGCAATATCGCGGTGCAAGACGCGCTGAGTCACGACGAGACGGCGGCGGCGGTGGCGGCGGGCCGCCGGATCGCCGACGAGGAGGTCGACGCCGGTGCCGACCTCCTTATCGCCGGGGATATGGGAATTGGAAACACCACTGCGGCAACGACATTGGTGGCAGCCCTGACCGACACCGAACCGGTGCTGGCAGTAGGCCGGGGAACCGGTATCGACGACTCGGCATGGTCACGCAAGACCGCGGCGGTGCGCGACGCGCTCTACCGGTCCAGGCCTGTCCGCTCGGATCCCCTGGCACTGCTGGCCGCTTGCGGCGGAGCGGACCTGGCGGCTATGGCCGGCTTCTGCGCACAGGCCGCCGTCCGGCGCACACCGGTGCTACTCGACGGACTGGTGGTGACCGCCGCCGCTCTGCTGGCCGAACGGATGGCACCGGGCGCGCGGGCTTGGTGGCAGGCCGGCCACCGCTCCCCCGAACCATCCCACGGGCTGGCTTTGACAGAGCTGGGCCTAAAACCCGTGATCGACCTCGGCCTGCGACTTGGCGAGGGCACCGGGGCTGCGGTGGCGCTGCCGGTGGTGCGGGCTGCGGTGGCGGCCCTGGCCGCGATGGCGACGTTCGATCAGGCCGGGGTGTCGGACCGCCCGGCCGACTCGCCGTGATCCGCGCGCTGACCGGGGCCTTCGCCTTCGCCACCGTGCTGCCCCTGCCAGGGGGCGGCGCGCCGCCGGGCCGGGCCATGCTGAGCGCCCTGCCCGCCACCGGCGCCGTCCTCGGGGCGCTGACGGCGGGGGTGGCTTGGGGCGCGACCGAGGTGTTCGGCGCCGGGAGTCCGCTCCCGGGGCTGCTGGCGGTGACCGTCCTGCTGGCGGCAACCCGCGGTCTGCACATCGACGGGCTGTCCGACACCATCGACGGCCTGGGTTGTTACGGTCCACCGGAGCGTGCACTTGCAGTGATGCGCGACGGCAGCGCCGGACCACTGGGCGTGGCCGCCGTGGTGCTGGCACTCGGGCTGAACGCCTTCTCCGTCTCCGCGCTGATGACCGATCCCGGCGGCTGGCGCGGTGCCCTGGCGGTTGCCGTCGCCGTGCTCTGTGGACGGGTGGCCGTCGTCATCGGTTGCCGACGCGGTGTCCCGGCCGCATCCGGAAGCACGCTAGGCACACTGGTTGCGGGCAGCCAGTCGCCCGCGGTGGTGCTGGGCTGGACGGTGGCGGTCGCCGGCGCGGCCATACCCATCACCGCCTCATGGTGGCCGGGCCCGGTCGCTGTCGTTGCCGGATTACTCTGCGCGACAATGTTTATCAACCACTGCGTGCGCAGATTCGGCGGAATCACCGGTGATGTGCTCGGAGCGGGCATCGAAGTGGCGACGACCGTGACGGCCCTCGCGCTGGCGGCCATCGGCTAGCCGCCGCCGGTTGGGCGAAGCCCGCACGACCCGTTGCCGGTCGGGGTAGTCTCGATAAAGCGGCTTGCCGCAGGACCAGAATTGCCTGGCGCACGATACGAATTGACTATGGCGACGAGGAATTACCGTGGGCTCACTTGCGACTGAAGATGACGACACCGAAATCTCCACCGGCCCACTGAAATCCGCGTTGCGAAGTATGCGACTGCCGGTGTTCATCCCGGCATCGCTGGTGATCCTGGCGATGATCGCCTTCGCGGTGATCTACTCGTCCACAGCCGCGAACGCCTTCAACGTGCTCAACCAGGCCATCACGGCGACCGTCGGCTGGTGGTACATCCTGATCGTGACCGCCTTCGTGCTCTTCGCGCTCTACTGCGGCGTCTCACGGATCGGCACCATCCGGCTCGGCCGGGACATCGAGAAACCCGAGTTCAGCTTCGGGGCCTGGCTGGCCATGCTGTTCAGCGCCGGTATGGGCATCGGGCTGGTGTTCTACGGGGTGGCCGAGCCACTGACCCACTACGTCCACCCGCCGGCCTCCCTGGGGCTGGAGGGCTCGACCGACCCGGCCGCCAACCAGGCCATGGCGCTGACGATCTTCCACTGGGGCCTGCACGCCTGGGGCATCTACGTCGTCATCGGACTCGGGCTGGCCTACATGACCTACCGCCGCGGCCGGCCGCTGTCGGTGCGCTGGCTACTGGAACCGCTGATCGGGCGCGAGCGGGTCGAGGGTCCGATCGGTCACGCCGTCGACGTCGTCGCCGTGGTCGGCACCCTGTTCGGCGTCGCAACCTCGCTCGGATTCGGAATCACCCAGATCGCCGCCGGACTGGAGTACCTGGGCTGGATCACCGTCAACAACTGGTGGACGGTGGCCATGATCGGCATCGTCACGGCTATCGCCACGGCATCGGTGGTCAGTGGCGTCAGCAAGGGCCTGAAATGGCTGTCCAACATCAACATGGTGCTGGCCGGCGCCCTGGCCGCCTTCGTGCTGCTGCTCGGACCGACGCTGTTCCTGCTTCGGGACTGGGTGCAGAACCTCGGTACCTACGTCCAGTGGCTGCCTCAGCTGGCCCTGCGCACCGGTCCTTTCACCGACGGCGACTGGCTGGGCAGCTGGACCATCTTCTACTGGGGCTGGTGGATCAGCTGGGCTCCCTTCGTCGGGATGTTCATCGCCCGGATCTCCCGGGGCCGCACGATCCGGGAGTTCGTCGGTGCGGTCCTGATCGTCCCCACCGTGATCGGCTCGCTGTGGTTCACCGTTTTCGGCGGTTCGGCGATCCTGCGTCAGCGTGACCGCGGCGACATGCTCATCGACGGGTCGGTGGACACCAACACCGCGCTGTTCCACCTGCTCGACGGGCTGCCTCTGGGGTTGATCAGCAGCCTGCTGGCGGTGCTGGTGATCGTGCTCTTCTTCATCACCTCCTCGGACTCAGGCTCGCTGGTGATCGACATCCTGTGCGCGGGCGGCAACCTGGATCCGCCCAAGCTGACCCGGGTGTACTGGGCCACCCTGGAGGGCGCCGCGGCCGCCGTGCTGCTTCTGGTCGGCGGCGCCGGTTCGATGACCGCGCTCCAGACCGCGTCCATCGCGGCCGCGTTGCCGCTATCGCTGGTCATGGTCGCAGCATGCGTGGCGATGGTGCGCGCCTTCCGCTACGACCTGGCCACCACTCCGCAACTCATGCACGTCTCGGCACCGGAGCAGCTCGCCGCCGAACTGACCGGCGGCAACGGGGACCGTCACGACGTGTCGGCCACCCTGGCCGGGCTGGTCGCGGTGCGTTCGATACCGATCGACACCTGCGAGGTTCACGAACACACCGGCGCGCTGACCATCAACGATCCGGTCGACCCGTTAGGACCGGACTTCGTCGTCACCGAGGAGGAACTCGAGCGGGCCGAGGACGAGTACCGCGCGACCCATCAGGTCTGAGGGCCACCGCCGAGCCGCGTCATCCAGCCGTGGGTGTCGGCGAAGGTGCCGCGCTGGATTCCGGTGAGGGTGTCGCGCAGCGCCATGGTCACCTCGCCGGGCTCGCCGTCACCGACGGTGAACTCGCCCTCGCCGTACTTCACCTGGGCCACCGGGGTGATCACCGCCGCCGTGCCGCAGGCGAAGACCTCGGTGATCTCTCCGGCGGCCACCCCCTTGCGCCATTCCTCGACGTCGATCTTGCGCTCCTCGACGGCGAATCCGGCATCACCGGCCAACTGCAGCAGCGAGTCCCGGGTGATGCCGGGCAGCAGCGAGCCGCTGAGTTCGGGGGTGACCAGTCGCGCCGATCCGCCGCTTCCGAAGACGAAGAACAGGTTCATCCCGCCCATCTCCTCGATATAGCGCCGTTCGACGGCATCCAGCCACACCACCTGGTCGCAGCCGTGCGCGGCGGCTTCGGACTGGGCCAGCAGCGACGCGGCGTAGTTGCCGCCGAACTTCGCCGCGCCGGTTCCGCCCGGGCTGGCTCGCACGTACTCGGTGGACAGCCACACGCTGACCGGCTTGATGCCGCCCTTGAAGTACGCGCCCGCCGGGGAGCCGATCAACAGGTAGCGGTACTCCGCCGACGGCCGGACGCCCAGGCCCGGCTCGGTGGCGATGATGAACGGCCTCAGGTACAGCGACTGCTCGCCACCGGCGGGGGGCACCCACTCGTGGTCGACCGCGATCAGCTGGCGAAGCGACTCGAGGAACAACTCGTCGGGGAACTCCGGAATCGCCAGCCGACGCGCCGAGGCGCGCAACCGGGCGGCGTTGGCGTCGGGGCGGAAGGACACGATCGACCCGTCGCTCCACCGGTAGGCCTTGAGTCCCTCGAAGATTTCCTGCGCGTAGTGCAGGACGATCGCCGAGGGATCCAGTTCGATCGGGCCGTAGGGCATCACCCGGGCGTCGAACCAGCCCCGTTCGGTGGTGTAGAGCAGCGAGACCATGTGGTCGGTGTAGTACTGCCCGAAGCCCGGATCGGCCAGAATCGCAGTCCGCTCGGCCGCGCTCGCCGGGTGCGCGGAGCGCTCGACGGTGAACTGCAGCGGAGTCGTCGGCATAGCGAGAGTCTATAACCGCCGCTAGCGGGTCTTGACGTCGACGAACGGCGGCTTGACGAGCTCACAGTCCAGCGGCCGCCCGCGCACATCGACGCTGACCGGCGCACCGTCGGCCAGGTCGGCGTCGGTGTCGATGAGCGCCAGTGCGATACCGGCGTTGAGGGTCGGCGAGAAGGTTCCCGAGGTGGTGATCCCCACCGGCTGGGCGTCGCGCAGCACGGTCATCCCGGCCCGCGGCACCCCGCGACCGACGGCCCGCAGACCGCGCAGTACCCGGCGCGGCCCGGCCTCCTTCTCGGCCAGCAACGCATCGCGGCCCCAGAACTCGTCCTTGGACCAGCCGACCGCCCACCCGCAGCGGGCTTGCAGCGGCGAGATGTCGGTCGACAGCTCGTGGCCGTGCAGCGGATAGCCCATCTCGGTGCGCAGAGTGTCGCGGGCGCCCAGGCCGGCCAGTTGCCCGCCCCGGGATTCGACCTCGGGGACCAGGGCATCGAAGACCGCCGGTGCGGCATCCCAGTCGGGCAGCAGTTCGAAGCCGTGCTCGCCGGTATAGCCGGTCCGGCACACCCGCACCGGGGCGCCGGCGTACTCGGCGTCGGCGTACCCCATGTAGTCCATCTCGGTGGGAAGCCCCAGGGCCTCCAGAACCTCGGCGGAGCGCGGACCCTGCACCGCCAGGACCGCGTAGCGGCGGTGCTGGTCGGTCACCGATATCCCCGGCGGCGCGGCGTCCCGAAGTGCGGCCACCACCGCGGCGGTGTTGGCCGCGTTGGGCACCAGGAAGATCTCGTCATCGCTGACGTAGTAGGCGATCAGGTCGTCGATCACCCCGCCGTCGGCGGTGCAGCACAGCGTGTACTGGGCCTTGCCGGGCCCGATCCTGCGCAGATCGTTGCTCAGGGCGGAGTTGACGAAATCCGCTGCACCCGGGCCGCTCACCAGCGCTTTGCCGAGGTGGCTGACGTCGAACAGGCCCACCGCCTCGCGGGTCGCGCGGTGCTCGCCGACCGTTCCGGCGTAGGACACCGGCATCAGCCAGCCGCCGAACGGGGCGAAGGTGGCGCCGCGGTCGCGATGGCGGCTTTCCAGCGGGCCGTGCAGGAGATCGCCGTGATCGTTGGAATCACCGTCATCAGTCACGGAGTCCCACCCTAATGCCCGGCCGATTAGGGTGGCGCTGGTGAGCACCCAACCCGGTTACCAGCCGCCCATCGTCACCGTCGCGACCACCGTTCCCCAGCGCGGGTCCGGATCGGCGGTCTTGATCGTGCCCGTCGTCAGCGGCCCCGACGACGACGGCGCGCCGCAGGTGGTCGGCGGCCCGTTCCTCGACGCTGAGGCGATCGGGGAGATCGAGGTCGCCCTGCGGGCGCTGGGCGCCAAGGGCAGCCCGGAGCAGCTCATCCGTCTGCACGTGCCCTCGCTGCCGGTGGGCAGCGTCTTGACGGTGGGGCTGGGCAAGCCCCGCGACGAGTGGCCCGCGGAGGTCGTCCGTCGCGCGTCCGGTGTCGCCGCGCGCTCGCTGACCGGAGTTGAGTCGATCATCACCACCCTGGGCGAACTGCACCTGCAGGCTGCCGTGGAGGGTTTGATCCTCGGCGCGTATCAGATGCACGAGTTCCGCAGCCCCAAGACCGCGCCCAAGGAGCCGCCGCTGTCGAAGATCGTCGCGCTGAGCACCTCCGCGGACGCCAAACGACAGGCCGCCCGCGGGGCCGCCGTGGCCGCGGCGGTGGCCACCGCACGTGACCTGGTCAACACGCCGCCCAGCCACCTGCATCCGGAGGAATTCGCCAGGCGGGCAAAGGCATTGGGCACCGCCGCCGGGCTGACCGTCGAGGTGCTCGACGAGAAGGCGCTGGCCAAGGCCGGCTACGGCGGGATCGTCGGGGTGGGCAAGGGATCGGCGAACCCGCCGCGGCTGGTGCGGCTGACCCACCGCGGGGCCAAGAGCGGCGCCAAGAACGCAAAGGCCAAGAAGGTCGCGCTGGTGGGCAAGGGCATCACCTTCGACACCGGTGGGATCTCGATCAAGCCGGCCGCCCAGATGCACCACATGACCTCCGACATGGGCGGGGCGGCAGCGGTGATCGCCACCATGCTGCTCGCCGCCAGCCAGAAGTTGCCCATCGACGTGGTCGCCACGGTGCCGATGGCCGAAAACATGCCCTCGGCCACCGCGCAGCGCCCCGGTGACGTCTTGACCCAGTACGGCGGCACCACCGTGGAGGTGCTCAACACCGACGCCGAGGGCCGGTTGATCCTGGCCGACGCGATCGTGCGGGCCTGCGAGGACGAGCCCGACTATCTCATCGAGACCTCGACTCTGACCGGGGCCCAGACCATCGCGCTGGGCGCCCGCATCCCCGGCGTGATGGGCAGTGACGAGTTCCGCGACCGGGTCGCCGCGCTGTCCCAGCAGGTCGGCGAGAACGGCTGGCCGATGCCGCTGCCCGACGAACTGAAGGACGACCTGAAGTCGACCGTCGCCGACCTCGCCAATATCAGCGGCCAGCGATTCGCCGGGATGCTGGTCGCCGGGGTCTACCTGCGCGAGTTCGTCGCCGAGGGCGTGCAGTGGGCGCACATAGACATCGCCGGGCCGTCCTACAACACCACCGCTCCGTGGGGCTACACCCCCAAGGGCGGAACCGGGGTGCCGGTGCGCACCCTGTTCGCGGCCCTGGAGGACATCGCCGCGAACGGGTGAGCGGCGACGACAACCCCGCCGCGAACGGGTGAGCGGTGGTTACACCACCTTGCCGCGGGCGGTGCTGCGCAGCGCCTGCGGCATCAGCCGGGACGTCCCGTAGAGCAGGTAGGCCTCCGGGGCCACCGGACGGATCGGCTTGCCCTTGCGCACCGCCGAGAGGATGGCGGCGGCCACCTTCTCCGGGCCGTATCGGCGCAGCTCGAACATCTTCTCCAGCTGGGCACGCCGGCCCGGCACGGCCGCCTGCCGGCCGTCGGGGGCGTGGAAGCCGGTCGCCGAGACGATGTTGGTGTTGATCAGGCCCGGGCAGATGGTGGTCAGCCCGACCCCGGCGGCGTCCAGCTCGGCGCGCAGGCAGTCGGAGAACATGAACACCGCGGCCTTGGACGTGCAGTAGGCGTTGAGCGAACTCAGCGGCGCGTAGGCGGCCATCGAGGCGACGTTGACGATATGCCCCCCGGTGCCGCGTTCCACGAGCCGGGGCGCGAAGGCCCGACAGCCGTTCACCACCCCGCCGAGGTTGACCTCGAGCACCCGGTCGAAGTCCTCCGCGGGCGTGTCCAGGAACGAGCCGGCCACCCCGATGCCGGCGTTGTTGACCACGATGTCGGGCACCCCGTGAACCGCGCAGACCTGATCGGCGAAGCTTTGCACGGCGTCGGCGTCGGCGACGTCGACGGTGTAGGCATGCGCGACGCCGCCGGCGGCGTTGATCTCCTCCGCGGTCTGCCCGGCGGCCGTCCCGTTGATATCGGCGGCCACCACCTCGGCTCCCTCGGCCGCGAAGGCCCTGGCGGTGGCCGCACCGATACCGCTGCCGGCCCCGGTGACCACGACGAGGGTGTCGCCGAACGGTCCGCGGGTTCGCCCCACTTCGGCGCGCAGCAGCGCCCGGACCGCCGGCGCGCCTTCGAGGTGTTCGACGAACTCGGCCACCGCGGCGGCGACGACCTGCGGGTGCGTCAGCGGCAACCAGTGCCCGGCGTGGATGTCGCGGCGCCACAGCCGTGCCACCCACCGCGGCGTGTCGTCGTAGACGTAGGGCCGCACGAACCTGTCCCGGGTGTTGACCAGCAATTGCACCGGAACGGCGACCGACCGGTCCCGGGCGGACCGGTTGAGCACGCGGGGAAAGTTGGCGCGGTAGATCTTCATCCCGTTGGCGGCGTCGGCAACGAAGGTCGGGCCCTGGTGGCGACGCTGCCGGGGAACGCCGGTGTTGATCACGTGCTTGCGGGCGACATCGGCCAGGAAAGCCCGCATGATCGGTCCTGCCAGCCTCGTTCGGAAGAACAGCATGTAGCTGAAGTGCAGTCCCTGGGCCAGCGCCCGGGCGAACCGCTTGGGCCGGTAGGGACGGGACAGTCCGTCCCGCAGGAAGCGGGCCAGCTGGCCGGTGTCGGGACCCGAGATCGACGTGTAGGAGGCAACCCGGCTTGCGGCTTCCGGGCGGGTGACGTACTCCCAGACGGTGGCCGCGCCCCAGTCGTGGCCGACGACGTGAACCGGCGTGTCCGGGGACGTCGCGGCGGCGACGGCGGCGAAATCGTCGGCGAGTTGCTCGACGGTGTAGGCCGACGGGTACGAGGGCACCTCCGATGCGCCCGCGCCCCGGTTGTCGTAGCGGATGATCCGGTAGTCCTCGCGCAGTTGCGCCACCACGCTGTCCCACAGCACGTGGGAATCGGGCCAGCCGTGTACGAACACGATGGTCGGCCCGGCCGGGTTGCCCTCCTCGTAGACGGCGATCCGGGTGCCGTCACCGGCGTCAACGTAGGTCGGCATCGGACGATTATGGCCCGTCGAGTTCAGAGCGCTGGGCTCGGCGGCGTTCGATGCGGCGGCGGGCGTCGAAGTCCCGCATCCGCTGGGGGTAGCCCAGTTTCTGCACGTCATAGACGGGAATTTTCAGTGCCTCCCCCACTCGCCTCGCCCCGGCCGCTCCCCCGACCGGGCGGCGGGTCCACTCGCCGTCGGCGGCAACCAGGACCACCGTCAACGGCGTGACCGGGGTTTTCGGTTCGACGAATGCCTCCACGCCGGTGCGCTGGCAAGCCCACTGCCGCAGGTACCGGAGATCGGCGGCAGAGCCTCGGTCACCCTTGAATCTGTCGAAAAACCCCACGGTTCGATGGTGCCAGAGAAATTGACCCGCGCCTTCCCCGCCGGTATGCGCCCGGGAATGACAGGATTGGGAAGCGCTGCTGTGGTAAGCCAGATGTCGACCGACTTTAGGAGTCAAAACACATGGCCGTCTCCGTCCAGATGCCCGCACTCGGCGAGAGCGTCACCGAGGGCACCGTCACCCGCTGGCTCAAGCAGGAGGGTGACACCGTCGAGGTGGACGAGCCGCTGCTGGAGGTGTCGACCGACAAGGTCGACACCGAGATCCCCGCCCCGGCATCGGGAGTGTTGAGCAAGATCATCGCCCACGAGGACGACACCGTCGCCGTCGGCGGCGAGCTGGCCGTTATCTCCGACGCCGGCGAGGCGCCCGCACCGCAGGCCGCCCCGGTCGAGCAGCCGGCACCCGCACCCCAACCCGCCGCCGAGGCGTCGCCCGCCCCGGCGCCGGCACCCACCCCCCAGCCGGCCGCAGATTCGGGGTCGGCCACCGCGGTGTTGATGCCCGAACTCGGCGAATCGGTCACCGAGGGCACCGTGACGCGGTGGTTGAAGAAGGTCGGCGACTCCGTCGCGGTCGACGAACCCCTCGTCGAGGTCTCCACCGACAAGGTCGACACCGAGATCCCGTCGCCGGCCTCAGGCACCCTGCTCAGCATCACCGCCGAGGAGGACGCCACCGTTCCCGTCGGGGGCGAGCTGGCCAGGATCGGTGCCGCCGGAGCCGCAGCACAGCCCCCCGCGCCGGCACCGGCCCCCGCGGCGCCACCGCCACCGCCGCCGC
>JAGQTO010000259.1:0-3667 GCA_020439025.1 Mycobacterium sp.
CACCGACAAGGTCGTGCGCTCGCCAGCAGGGAAAGCCGACTACCGGTGGGCCAAGGCGGTGGCGATCGAGGCGCAGGCAGGAAAGTAGGTCCCCCATGCGCTGGCGCGGAGTCAACCACGTCGAGCTCAACGTGCTCGACTACGACGCTTCGATCGCGTTCTACGACGCGATGTTCGGCTGGCTGGGCTACCGCAGCTTCTGGACACTGGACATCGAATACCGATCGACGTACTACATGGCCCGCTTCCCGGCGCCGCACAGCTACATCGGAATCCAACCAGCCGCCAGCGGGGAGAAGCTGCGGCATACCGACCAGACCGTGGGCATCAACCACGTCGCGCTGTGGGCGAGGAGCCGCGCCGAGATCGACCGCTTCCACGACGATTTCCTGGTCCCCAACGGAGTTCCCGTCGTGTACTCGCCCCGGGAGTATCCGGAGTACACCCCGGGCTACTACGCGGTGTTCTTCGATGATCCGATCAACGGCATCCAGTGGGAGTTGGCCCGGCTGCCGACCATCCCGTCACCGGCCGCGGCGTGGCGGTCCTGGCGGGCGCTGCGCGGTTACCAGCGGCAGCACCCGGAATGGACTCATTGGGTGGCCCGGGAGGCGATGCGAACCCTTCCGGGACGCAATAACTCCGGGTTCTGAGCGCCGCGCCCCGGGTTTGATCCGGCAACCATGTCTTGAGGTCTTGACCCACGAGTTATGTATGGTTACATACATAGATGGCCGGTCACCGGGAGCGCATGGTCACCTCCGCCGCACTGCTCATCCGGGAGCGCGGCGCCCGGCCCACGACGATCGCCGACGTCCTGGCCCACAGCGGAGCCCCACGCGGGTCGGCCTACCATTATTTCCCCGGTGGTCGTAACCAATTGCTCTGCGAGGCAGTCGATTACGCAGCCGACTACGTCTCCGGCACCCTCAGTGGAGCTGAGAACTCCATCGAGATGCTCGACGTCGCCGTGTCCTTCTACCGGCAGGGCCTGCTCGGCAGCGACTACCGCGCCGGCTGCCCGGTGATGGCGGTGGCGGTCGAGGCAGGCGACCCGCAGATCGGTGCCGAACCGGTGGCTCGGGCGGCGGCAGCCTTCGAGCGCTGGCGTGACTTGATCCGCGAAAGCCTCGCGGCCGACGGCCTGGACCGGGACAACGCCGCCGATCTGGCCACCACGGTGATCGCCGCCCTGGAAGGCGCGCTGGTGATGGCCCGCGCCGGACGCAACGTCGCACCACTGGATGCGGTGCATCGCCAACTGCGTGTCCTGCTGGACGCCGCGACGACGAAGGGGATCCGATGACCGACAGGACTCTGCCCACCAACGAGCAGCCCACCAACGAGAACCCCACCGCCTGGAAGCCCACCGCCTGCATCCTCTGCGAGTGCAACTGCGGCATCCTCGTTCAGACCAGCCCGGCCGAGGAGGGTCGGCACCTCAAGAAGATCCGCGGCGACAAGAACCACCCCGCCTCGGCCGGCTACACCTGTAACAAGGCGCTGCGACTGGAGCACTACCAGAACGCCCAGGGACGGCTGACCTCCCCGCTGCGACGGCGCGACGATGGCAGCTACGAGGAAATCGACTGGGACACCGCGATCACCGAGATCGCCGACGGATTCGCCCGGATCGCGCAGACCTACGGCGGCGACAAGATCTTCTACTACGGCGGCGGCGGCCAGGGCAATCACCTCGGGGGCGCGTACAGCAGCGCTTTCCTCAAACCACTCGGCTCGCGGTACCGGTCCAACGCGCTGGCCCAGGAGAAGACCGGCGAGTTCTGGGTCGACTCCCAGCTCTACGGCGGCCACACCCGCGGGGAGTTCGAGCACGCCGAGGTGTCGGTGTTCGTCGGCAAGAACCCGTGGATGTCGCAGAGCTTCCCGCGCGCCCGGACGGTGCTCAACGAAATCGCCAAGGATCCGGCCCGCTCGATGATCGTCATCGACCCGGTGCGCACCGACACCGCCGAGATGGCCGACTACCACCTCCAGGTCCGACCGGGTACCGACGCTTGGTGCCTGGCGGCGCTGGCTGCCGTGCTGGTGCAGGAAAACCTCTGCGATGAGGCGTTTCTGGCCGAGCACGTGCACGGGGCCGACGAGGTACGGGCGGCGTTCGCCGACATCCCAATCGCCGACTACGCGGGCCGCTGCGGGGTCGGGGAAGATCTGCTGCGTTCGGCGGCCCGGAGGATCGCGGCCGCCGGCAGCGTCGCGGTATTCGAGGATCTCGGCATCCAGCAGGGTCCCAACAGCACTCTGTGTTCGTACCTCAACAAGATGCTGTGGATCCTGACCGGGAACTTCGCCAAGCGGGGCGGGCAGCATCTGCATTCGATGTTCGCTCCGCTGTTCAGCCTCAGCGGGGTCGGCCGCACCCCGGTGACCGGCGCGCCGATCATCTCGGGGCTGATCCCGTCCAACGTGGTGCCGCAGGAAATGCTCACCGACCACCCCGACCGGTTCCGCGCCATGATCGTCGAGAGCAGCAACCCCGCGCACTCAATCGCCGACTCGGCGGCCTGCCGGGAGGCGTTCTCCGCACTGGAACTGATGGTCGTGATCGACGTGGCGATGACGGAGACTGCGCGGCTTGCCCACTATGTGCTGCCCGCGGCCAGCCAGTTCGAAAAGCCCGAGGCCACCTTCTTCAATCTCGAGTTCCCGCGCAACACCTTTCATTTGCGCCACCCCCTGTTCACGCCACTGGAGGGCACCCTCCCCGAACCGGAGATCTGGGCCCGTCTGGTGCGCGCCCTCGGCGTCGTCGGTGATGAGGATCTGGGTCCGCTGCGGGAGGCGGCCGCGGACGGCCTCGACGCCTACCTGCAGGCCTTCTTCACCGCACTGGCCTCGAACCCCGCCCTGAACAAGGTGCTGCCCTATGTCCTCTACGAGACCCTCGGACCAACCCTGCCCGACGGGATGGCCGGTGCTGCCGCCCTTTGGGGGCTGGCGCAGAAGGCCGCGCTCACCTATCCCGAGGCGGTGCGCCGAGCCGGGCATGCCGACGGCAACGCACTTTTCGAGGCGATCCTCAACGAACGGACCGCGGTCACGTTCACCGTCCACGAATACGCCGACGACTGGGCACTCATCTCCCACCAGGACCGCAGGATCGCGCTGGCCATCCCCGAGTTGCTTGACGACATGCGCGCTCTGCGGGATGCCCCGGCGCAGTTGACCACCCCGGACTTCCCCATCGTGCTCTCGGCCGGCGAGCGCCGGGCGTTCACCGCCAACACCATCTTCCGCGACCCGTCCTGGCGAAAGCGGGATGTCGAAGGAGCACTGCGGGTCAGTCCCGCCGACGCCGCGGCACTCGGGCTGATCGACGGCGCCCGAGCTCGCATCACCACCGCGGCCGGCAGCGCCGAAGCCTGCGTGGAGGTCAGCACGGCGATGCAACCCGGCCATGCCTCGCTGCCCAACGGGTTCGGCCTGGACTTCACCGATGCCGACGGCCACCCCAGCATGACGGGCGTGGCCCCCAACTCGCTGACGTCGACCGACTGGCGGGATGCCTACGCCGGGACGCCTTGGCACAAGCACGTGCCCGCCCGCATCGAAGCGGTGTCCGCCTAGCGACCAACCGAATTGCACGGGGCATCAATCGTCACCCAGTAGCCGTTCGGGATGGTGGTAGGTGTTGGTGCCGCCG
>JAGQTO010000259.1:3845-3987 GCA_020439025.1 Mycobacterium sp.
GGTGCAGCCCGGGAAGGTACAACCACGGTCGCGTTCGTGGAGGACCACTCTTTGGTCGGCGCTGGCGATGCGTTTGCTGCGGCCCAGCCACAGCCGCCGGCCGGTGTTCTGGTCGAACACACTCAGGTAGTGGTAGGCGTGG
>JAGQTO010000260.1:0-830 GCA_020439025.1 Mycobacterium sp.
CGCATCGCCGATATCGCCTGCGGGACCGGGATCATGGCCGCCCGGATCCAGGCCGACCTGAATCCCGACGAGATCTATGGGGTCGACATGTCCGACGGCATGCTCGAGCAGGCCAAGGCGCGCACCGATCGCGTGCGCTGGCTCAAAGGGCCCGCCGAGAAACTCCCCTTCGATGACGGCGCGCTCGACGCGGTGGTGAGCACCTCGGCGTTCCACTTCTTCGATCAGCCGGCCGCGTTGCGGGAGTTCCACCGCGTGCTCGCGCCGGGCGGGTTGGCGGCGGTCGGAACCATCAGCCCGCCGATGCCCGCCGTACTGCGCCGGCTCTCCTCAGGTTCGTCGGCGCCCGCGGGTAATCCCTCACCCGAGCAGCTGCGGACGATGTTCGCCGACGCCGGTTTCGTGGTCGCCGACCAGCGTCGAGTACAGCGGCCGCTGTGGACACGGGGCGTCTGGGATCTGCTGACGCTGGCCACCAGACCGTAGGACTCCGTGTGTCCGGCGACCGGATCCCGGTCAGCACGTAGCGTTGCAGCCATGCCCGATCTCCACCCCGCCGTCGCGGCGCTGGCACCGCTACTCGGCAACTGGTCCGGACGCGGATCCGGTGACTACCCGACCATCGAGCCGTTCGGCTACACCGAGGAGGTCGACATCGGCCATATCGGAAAGCCGTTCCTCACCTATTCCCAGCGGACCCGCTCCGATGACGGAGCGCCGCTGCACGCCGAGACCGGCTACATCAGGATGCCCTCACAGGGCCGCATCGAACTGGTGATCGCGCAACCCACCGGTGTCACCGAGATCGACGAGGGCACCGTCACCACCGA
>JAGQTO010000260.1:957-1889 GCA_020439025.1 Mycobacterium sp.
GCGGTGGGCCTTCCGCTGCAACACCATCTGAGCGCGACCCTGCACCGCCGGCCGTGAGACCGTCCGGCCGCGTCCGGGTCCCCGCCGATCTCGACGCCGCCACCGACATCGGCGCGGAGCATCGCAGCGGGCTCTCCCCCGGCGCCGCCGACCGGATCTGGGAAGCCGCGCGGCACTGGTATGCCGCCGGGATGCACCCGGCGATCCAGGTGTGTATCCGGTACGACGGCCGGGTGGTGCTCAACCGGGCCATCGGCCATGCCCGGGGCAACGGTCCCGCCGATCCTCCCGACGCCGAGCAGGTGCCGGTGCGCACCAGCACGCCGTATTGCGTGTACTCGGCGGCCAAGGCCATCACCACCACGGTGGTGCACATGCTCGTCGAACGCGGGGACTTCTCCCTCGATGACCGGGTCTGCGACTATCTGCCCCGCTATACCGGCCACGGTAAGGAGCGCACCACCATCCGGCATGTGATGACCCACAGCGCTGGGGTTCCGCTGGCCACCGGACCACGCCCGGATCTGAAGCGGATGAACGACAGCGCCTACGCTCGGGAGAAACTCGGCGAGCTAAAGCCCATCCATCCGCCGGGTCTGATGCACATCTACCACGGCGTCACGTGGGGGCCACTGGTGCGCGAGATCGTCTCGGCCGCCACCGGGCGCGATATCCGGGAGATCCTGGCCACCGAGATCCTCGAACCATTGGGCTTCCGCTGGACCAATTATGGCGTTGCCGAGGCTGATGTCCCGTTGGTGGCGCCCAGCAGTGTCACCGGAAAGCCGCTGCCCGCCCCGGCGGCGGCCGCCCTGAAGATGGCTCTGGGCGGGAGCATGCAGCGGATCATCCCCTTCTCTAATACCCCGATGTTTCTGACCAGCGTGGTGCCGTCGTCGAGCACGGTGTCGACGGCCGACGAGCTCTCCCGC
>JAGQTO010000261.1 GCA_020439025.1 Mycobacterium sp.
GGTCCCGGCTGCTCCGGCGGCGGCTGCCGCTGTTGCCTCTGTTTCGTCCTCTGCTGTGCGTCCCGCCGCTACGGCCATCAGCGTCGCGCCGCCGGCCCTGCAGGAGGCCCCGGTCATCCAGCAGGCGGTTTCAGGTATTCAGGCGGCCGTTGCCGGCATCTTCGACACGCTGTCGGCCCTGGTGTCGGCCCTTCCGGGCGGTCCGTTCTCCGACTTCCTCGCCGGGGCGTTGCTGATGGTGCGTCGTACGGTCCTCGGCGAGACGACGTTGTCCTCGCCGATCGCCAGTACAGTCGCGGCGACGGTGGTGGATCCCAACCAGCACGTTCTACTGATCGGGGTGGACGGCACGGACCTGAGCAAGATCCTGGAAGATCCTTACAACCAGGCCTTCTTCGATCTGATGGACACCGGTACCACAGCGGCCTCCACCATGGTCGGCCACACGACGATCTCCGCCCCGGGGTGGACCGGGATTCTCACCGGTGTGTGGAGCGAGACCGCCGGGGTGTCCAACAACGTCTTCACTCCGTGGACCTATGACACCTGGCCGACGGTTTTCAACCAGCTCGAAGCAGCCGATCCGACTATCGCCACCACGGTGGTCGCCAACTGGGAGGTGATCGCCCAGATCGCCGGTGCGGGGTCGATTCCCGCCGACACCATCGTCTACTACCCCCTGATCAACGACAGCTGGGAAGAAACCGACGACGCGGTCGGCAGCCGGTCCATCGAGGCGATCCAGAACACGGTGGCGGGTACCCCGAGCTTCCAGATGACCTACTTCGTCGGCGTCGACAACTCCGGGCACGACACCTACGGGGCCGGATCCCCCGAATACGCCGCAGCCCTGCGCAACGTCAACGACAACATCGCCAGCATCATGGCCGAGGTGGACGCGTGGGAAGCCGCCAACCCGGGTGAGGAGTGGACGGTCATCGCGGTCACCGACCACGGTCAGGTGCTCAACGCGCCGCTCTCGCCGATAGTCGCGGGTCTTCTGGCCCACGGCTTCCAGTCGCCGCTCGAGACCACGCCGTTCATCATCGCCAACGGCCCGGACTTCGGCGACGGGGTCATCGACGGCAAGGGGACTATCAACAACACCTACTCGCAGGTGGACATCACGCCGACGGTGCTCAAGCTGTTCGGCTTGGACCCTGAGCCGTACTCCGCGGGCACACCGCTCATGGACAAGGCTGCAAGTGACTATCAGCCGGTGATTCCGGGCCAGGAAGCGCTGAAAAACGCTCTCAACGACGCCCTGGGAATGTACGGATACCCCGATGTCGCGACGAACCTGCGTCTAGGCCTGCGCACCCTCGCCGCCACGGTGCCGTACGCCATCTACACCCTGGTCACCGGGCTGGCCGATCCCGGTGATTGTTCGTCCTTCACCTGCGTGCTGTTCGAGGTGAACTCCCTGCCCGAGATTTTGGCGGTGCCGATCCTGTTCTTCGGCGCGGTGATCTACCAGGTGGTCAACATCCCGGTTCAGATCATCGTGCGGCTGACCGGTGTCACGGGTAACAGCATCATCCCGCCGCAGTTCTGGCCGTACTACCCGGTGCCGGGCACCCAGCCGGCACCAACGACGTCTGTTCCGGCGACGATCGCGGCCTGAGCTCGGGCTACTCGAACCGCAGCGAGGTCCCCGGTGTCAGGGTCTGTACCCGGCCCCGGCATTCCACCTCGATCGGTGGATGATCGGCGGGGTCGACGCTGATCTCCGCACTGCGACCGACCACCGTCAGATGTAACCGGTAGCCGCGGTAGTAGATCGGCATCCGAAGGGCGCCAAGGCTTTCCGGCCACATCGGGTTGAGTATCAGCCGGTCCGAACGGGTCTCCAGCCCGGTGAAGCACCGCTGCAGCAGGTCGATGCTGCCTGCCATGGCGGCGATGTGGATGCCCTCGGCCGTGGTACCGCCCTGGATGTCGGCGACGTCGGAGGCCAGTACCTGCTGGAAATAGCGCATCGCGCGGGCGCGGTTGCCGCGGGCCAGCACCCAGGCGTGCACCACACCGCTCAGCGTCGAGCCGTGCGAGGTCCGGTGCAGGTAGTAGTCAACGGTCTTGGGGATCTGCTCCGGGGTGAACCGGTATCCCATGCGGGCGAACAACTCCCGCAACTCCTCGGCGGAGAGCAGATAGAACAGCATCAGCACGTCGGCCTGCTTGGAGGCCTTGTACCGGTTGACGCTGTCGTTCTGGGCCTCGAGGATCCGGTCGAGGCGCTGGATGTTGCCGTACCGCTCGCGCAGGCCTTGCCAGTCCAGTTCGGCGAGGTCGTCATAGCCCTCGAACTGACTGATCACCTCGCAACCGCGTAGGGCGGCGGTGGGATCGGGGCAGTGGAACGGAACGTACATCCGCCGGCTCACCTCGTCCCAGCGGTCGAGTTCACGGCCGTGGATGCCCAGCGTCTCCATCAGGTCAAGGCGGTTGCGCAGCGGCAGCGCGTCCAGGGCGTCCAGGGCGCGCACGATCGCCCACACCGCCATCACGTTGGTGTAGGCGTTGTTGTCGATACCGTCGTACGGGCGGTCGGGGTAGCCGGAATGGAACTCGTCGGGTCCGATCACGCCGCGAATCACGTAGCGGCCCTTGGCCTCGTCGAACTCGGCACGGCTGACCCAGAACCGGGCGATCTCGGCGAGCAGTTCCGCGCCGTTCTCGATGAGGTACCGCCGATCGCCGGTCACCTGGTAGTATTGCCACGCGTTGTAGGCCACGGCGATCCCGATGTGATGCGCCAGGGCGCTGGCGTCGGGGTTCCACCGGCCGGAGTTCGGGTTCAGGTGCAGTTTCTGGCTTTCCTCGCGGCCGTCGCTGCCGGACTGCCACGGAAACATCGCCCCGGCGTAGCCGGCCTCCAACGCGGCGTTGCGCGCTTCGGGCAGCCGGCGGAACCGGTAGCGCAGCAGCGAGCGGGTGGTCGACGGCGAGCGCAGGTTGAGCACCGGGAAGACGAACAACTCGTCCCAGAAGATGTGGCCGCGGTAGGCCTCGCCGTGCAGGCCCCGGGCAGGTAGCCCGGCGTCGAGATCCTCGGCCCGGTTCGGCACGGTCTGCAACAGCTGCAGCATGTGCAACCGGACCACCCGCAGCGCGTCGGGGCTGTCCTCGAAGGCGATGTCGAAGCGCTCCCACAGGTGCGCCCACTCCCGGATGTGCCCGTCGCGCAGTTCGCCGTAGCGGCCGAGCCGGGACAGCAGCCGCCGGGCGGCGTCACCGGGTTCGGAGATCGCGTGGTCACGGCCGGTGAAGATGGCGGCGACCTTCTCGACGGTGACCGACTCGCCGGCCTCAACGGTGACCACCAGGTCGTGGCCGGCCCGCCGCGGCTCGTCGACGAACCGCATGTCGGTTTTCAGCGGCGCGTCGCCCCGCCACACCGTCGTGCGGGCGGCCACCGCGATCGGAATCCGCGACTGCACCGTCTCGCAGACCAGCAACGCCGAGTCATCGGACAGTTCGCAGGTCGACGTGGCGACCAGATGGTCACCGGACAGTGCGCGGTAGCGCTCCACCCCTGAGTTGCGCACATCGCCGTCGATCATGGACAGGAACTCCACGGTGCCCGACCAGTCCTCGGCGAACACCGTCGTCTCCAGCGCGCAGGCGTGCGGTAGGTGCATCGCGGCGATGCGGCGTTGGACGACGCTGGTGGTCCGCCCGGCCGGGTCGCGGAAGCGGAACTCGCGGGTCAGCTCCGCCTGGCGCAGATCCATGTTCTGTCGGTAGGTCAGGATCTCCGCGGTGTCGACGTCGAACCAGTCGCCGCCGTCGATGCGGAACTTCAGCGACAGCCAGTTCGGCAGGTTCACCAGGGACTCGTTGTCCACCTCCACACCGGAGACGTCATCGGTCAGCCGGTTGTACAGCCCCGCGGCGTAGGTGCCGGGGTAGTGGTTCGGGCCGGCGTCCGCCTCGGGGGCGCAACCACGGGTGGCGCGGTAGCCGTTGCCGACCACGCACAGCGCCTCGCGCAGCCGCTCCTGTTCGGGAAGGTAGCCGCCGAAGGTGAACGACCAGGGGCTGGCCATGATCTGGCGGTCGATATCGCACTGGGTGACCAGACGCTCGATGAAAGTCCGGACGTGGTTCGGGTCGTCGAGGCAGAACCGCGCGGCGGTTGCTCGGTCCCCGTCCTCGGTGTGCCGCACCACGATGCCGATGCCGTCGTGGAGCACGGCGTCGAACCCGTCCTCGTCGGTCAGGTCGTCGCCGATGAAGATGGGCAACAGGGGCTCTTCGCCGGCGACCTGGTCGACGATCCACTGCAGGGTTTTGCCCTTGTCCCAGTCCAGGTTCGGCCGCAGTTCGACGACCTTGCGTCCGGCGGTCACCTTGAGCCCGTTGCGGTTTCCGATGTCGTGCACCGCCGCGGTCACCGCGGCCGCGGTCCCCGGGGCGGCGTTGCGGTAATGCACGGCCACGGCGTAGCGCTTGTGTTCCACCACGACCCCGGGAATCGTGCCGAGCCGATCCCGCAGTTCGGCCGCAGACTCGGCCAGGATCGGGACCGCCTGGGCGGCGGTCTCGTTGTGGTGATACGACCCGTCCGGACCGACGATCTCGAAACCGTGGCTGCCGGCGTACCACAGGCCGGGGATGCCGGCCCGGTCCCGGATGTCCTCCAGGCCCCGGCCGGAGAGCACCGCGACCGGATACAGCGCTGCCAGCGACTTCAGCGCCTTGTCGGCTCCCGGTACCAGCGCCGCGGCGCCGGGTTCGTCGACGATGTTCGACAGTGTGCCGTCGAAGTCGAAGAAGATCGCCGGACGCCGGGCGCCAACCACGCCGGCCACCTGGGCGAAGGAGTCCAGCGCGTCGGGAAGGGTGGACATCCGTCGGTCGATGGCGCGCACCAGTACCTCGGCCAAGTCGCCGACCACCATGTCGGCACCGCATTCGCGCAGCCGGGCCCCGGCTTCGCCGGTGCGGTCGACGCCAATCACCAGGCCGAAACCGCCCGCCCGGCCGGCCGTCACACCGGCCTCGGAATCCTCGACGACCACCGCCCGCCCGGGCCGCACCCCGAGTCGGCGGGCGGCCTCCAGCAGCATCGCCGGGTCCGGCTTTCCGGGCAGGTCGAGTTCCTCGGCGACCACGCCGTCGACCCGGACCTCGACAAGGTCGGCGACCCCGGCCGACTCCAGCACCCTTGCGCAATTGCGGCTGGCCGAGAACGCCGCCACCCTGACCCCGGTGTCGATGAGGCGGCGGATCAGCGCCACTGTCGACTCGAACACCGGCACCCCGGCGGCGATCTCGGCGATGAACAGTTCCTGTTTGCGGTTGCCGAGCCCACAGACGGTCTCGGCGGTGGCGGGATCGGTGACCTGGCCCCACGGCAGTGAGACACCCCGGGAGGTCAGAAAATCCCGCACGCCGTCGTAACGCGGTTTACCGTCGATGAAATGGCGGTAGTCGGCGGGGGTGAACGGGTCGTGGTTCTCGGCCTCGGCGGGCGGACGCGTCCGCAGGTACTCGTCGAACATCTGCGCCCAGGACTTCGCATGCAGCGAGGCGGTGTCGGTGATGACGCCGTCGACGTCGAACAGGACCGCGTCGTGGAAACGCGGATCGATCCGCACCCGCTGACCGGAGTCGGCGACCCCGTCCTCTGTACCGAAGGGCCGCTCGTTGACCATGCCCTCGACCCTATGCCACGCCGGGCTCTGGCCGGCCCGGCTCAACCGATCAGGGCCTTCTGGCCGGGCGGCAGGGGACCAATGCCCCCTGCCCGCCGCAACTCGGCGACCCTAGCGTCACCCGCGGGGACCGATCCGTCCGCGTTACCATTGGTGCACCACCGAAAAGGAGCGAAATGTCAACTGCGGCAAGCACTGAGCCGGTCATCGTCGGGGTGGACGGCTCACCCGCGTCCAGGGTCGCGGTCGACTGGGCGGCCCGTGACGCCGCCCGGCGCGGTGCCCCCCTCAAACTCGTCCACGTCCTGACGCCCCCGGCCGTCATGGCCTTCCCGGAGGTTCCGATGCCGCCGGGCTACCTGCAGTGGCAGGAGGACGAGGGCGCCAAGCTGCTCGCCGCCGCCCTGAAGACCGTCGAGGAGGCCACCGAGGGCTCCTCGATAGAGGTCACCAGCGAGATGGTCACCGGACCCTCGGTCCCGGTGCTGGCCGATCTTTCCACCGGCGCCCAGATGATCGTGGTGGGCTCCCGCGGCCGGGGCGCGCTGGCCCGCGGACTGCTCGGTTCCATCAGCACCGGGCTTGCACATCACGCCAAGTGCCCGGTCGCGGTCATCCACGACGCGGACCCGCTGATTCCACATCCCTCCCAGGCGCCGGTGGTGGTCGGGGTGGACGGCTCGCCGGCCTCGGACCACGCGGTCGAGATCGCCTTCGAGCAGGCTTCGTTCCGGGGCGTGGACCTGGTAGCGGTACACGCCTGGAGCGACACCGGGGTGTTCGAGTTTCCGGGGCTGGACTGGCCCACGCTGCAGTCGATGGGGGAGGAGACCCTCAGCGAGCGGCTGGCCGGCTGGCAGGAGCGCTACCCCGACGTGCTGGTCCGGCGGGTGGTCGTCGCCGACAAGCCGGCCCATCAACTTCTCGAGCAGGCCGAGTCCGCCCAGCTGCTGGTGGTGGGCAGCCACGGCCGCGGCGGCTTCGCCGGGATGCTGCTCGGATCGGTGAGCACCGCGGTGATCCACGCGGCCCGGATGCCGGTGATCGTCGC
>JAGQTO010000262.1 GCA_020439025.1 Mycobacterium sp.
CGACCGCGATGCGCATGCGCTGCGACGTGATCTGGCCGGCTATCTGAGCCGGGCCACCGGTGTGCTGGTGGGCGTCGAGAACGTTTGGGCGGCAAACGGATCCAACGAGATCCTGCAGCAGCTGCTGCAGGCCTTCGGCGGACCCGGCCGTAGCGCGCTGGGATTCGTGCCCTCCTACTCGATGCACCCGATCATCGCCGACGGAACCCAGACCCGCTGGGTCGAGGCGCTTCGCGCACCCGATTTCAGTCTCGACGTCGACGCGGCGGTGGTGGCGATCCGCCGGGACCGGCCCGACGTGGTGTTCGTCACCAGCCCGAACAACCCGACAGGGCAGAGCGTTCCGCTTGCCGATCTGCGCCGATTGCTGGACGCGATGCCGCACGGCGTGCTGATCCTTGACGAGGCCTACGCGGAGTTCTCCGCCCACCCGAGTGCGATCACCCTGATCGAGGAGTATCCGGCGCGATTGATCGTCAGCCGGACGATGAGCAAGGCCTTCGCCTTCGCCGGCGGGCGGCTGGGCTACCTGGTTGCCGCACCAGCGGTGATCGAGGCGGTCCTGCTCGTGCGGCTGCCGTATCACCTGTCGGTGCTCACCCAGGCCGCGGCCTGCGCCGCGCTGCGGCATGCCGACGAGACGCTGGCCTCGGTGGCGGCACTGGTGGCCGAACGCGAACGGGTCTGTGCGGTGTTGGGGGACATGGGATTCCGCGTCGTCCCCAGCGATGCCAACTTCGTGCTGTTCGGCGAGTTCGCCGACGCCCCCGCCGCGTGGCGGCACTATCTCGATGACGGGGTGCTGATTCGTGACGTCGGCATCCCCGGATTCCTACGTGTCACCATCGGGCTTCCTGAGGAGAACGACGCGTTCCTGGCGGCCAGCGAGAAACTCGCCGTCACCGAATTGGCTCTTCATGCAGGGCCCGAGCCGCAAGGAGCACCATGACCGAGACATCCCGGCGCGCCCGAGTCGAGCGCAAGACCAGAGAGTCCGACATCGTCGTCGAACTCGACCTCGACGGCACCGGTGCGGTCTCCGTCGAGACCGGGGTTCCCTTCTTCGACCACATGCTCACCGCGCTGGGCAGCCACGCCAGCTTCGATCTGACCGTCACCGCCCGCGGGGACGTCGAGATCGAGGGCCACCACACGGTCGAGGACACCGCCATCGTGCTGGGCACCGCGCTCGGGCAGGCGCTCGGCGACAAGAAGGGGATCCGCCGGTTCGGCGACGCTTTCATTCCGATGGACGAGACGCTGGCGCATGCCGCCGTCGACGTTTCCGGACGGCCGTACTTCGTGCACACCGGTGAACCGGATTACCTGGTGGACTTCACCATCGCCGGTGCCGGTGTGCCGTACCACACCGTGATCAACCGGCACGTCTTCGAGTCGCTGGCCGCCAACGCCCGGATCGCCCTGCACGTGCGCACGCTCTACGGGCGCGATCCTCACCACATCACCGAGGCGCAGTACAAGGCGGTGGCCCGGGCGCTGCGAGCGGCCGTCGAGCCGGACCCTCGCGCGCTGGGCGTACCGTCCACCAAAGGCGTTCTGTGACATCAGTTGTCGTCCTGGACTACGGCTCAGGCAATCTGCGATCGGCCCAGCGCGCGCTGGAGCGGGTGGGGGCCGACGTGCGGGTGACCGCCGACGCCGCGGCCGCACTGGCCGCCGACGGTCTGGTGGTTCCCGGAGTTGGGGCGTTCGAGGCATGTATGAGCGGTCTGCGCGCCATCGGCGGCGACGAGATCATCGCCGAACGGGTGGCGGCCGGCCGGCCGGTGCTCGGGGTGTGCGTCGGGATGCAGATCCTGTTCGCCCACGGGGTGGAATTCGGCGTGGACACCCGCGGCTGCGGGTTGTGGCCCGGATCGGTGACCCGACTGCAGGCACCGGTGATCCCGCACATGGGCTGGAACGTCGTCGAGGCCGCCCCGGGCAGCACGTTGTTCAAGGGGCTGGCGCCGGACACTCGGTTCTACTTCGTGCACTCCTATGCCGCCCAGACCTGGGAGGGCGACCCAGAGGCGTTGCTGACCTGGGCCACCCATCACGTGCGGTTCCTGGCCGCCGTGGAGGACGGGCCGTTGTCGGCCACGCAATTTCATCCGGAGAAGAGTGGCGACGCCGGTGCGGCGCTGCTGGCGAATTGGGTTGAGGGGCTCTGAATTAACAGATGAACAGTGGGACGGAACTGATTTTGTTGCCTGCCGTCGATGTGGTCGAGGGCCGGGCCGTGCGGCTGGTGCAGGGCAAGGCCGGCAGTGAGACCGAATACGGATCGGCTCTGGAGGCGGCGCTGACCTGGCAGCGCGACGGCGCGGAGTGGATCCATCTGGTGGATCTCGACGCGGCTTTCGGTCGCGGCAGCAACCGCGAACTGCTCGCCGAGGTGGTCGCCGCCCTGGACGTCAAGGTCGAGATGTCCGGCGGGATCCGCGACGACGAGTCGTTGCGGGCGGCGCTGGCCACTGGGTGCGCCAGGGTCAACATCGGCACCGCCGCCCTGGAGAACCCGGAGTGGTGCGCCCGGGCGATCGGGGAGTACGGCGAGAGAGTCGCGGTGGGCCTGGACGTGCAGATCGTCGACGGCGAGCACCGGTTGCGCGGCCGAGGCTGGGAGACCGACGGGGGCGACCTCTGGCAGGTGCTGGAACGACTCGACAGCGAGGGCTGTTCGAGATTCGTGGTCACCGACGTCACCAAGGACGGCACGTTGACCGGGCCCAACCTCGACCTGCTCGAAGGCGTCGCCGAATGCACCGACGCCCCGGTGATCGCCTCCGGGGGAGTGTCGAGCCTGGATGATCTTCGTGCCATCGCCACCTTGACCGACTGCGGCGTCGAGGGCGCCATCGTCGGCAAGGCGCTCTACTCGGGCCGTTTCACCCTGCCCGAGGCGCTGGCCGCGGTGAGCCGGTAGCGTGCCGGACCTCGAGGCGCTGGTCGCCGACGCAGCGGCGATCCTGGACCGGGCCTCGGCCCCCTTCGTGGCCGGACACCGAGCCGAGTCCGCGGTGCAGAAGAAGGGCAACGACTTCGCCACCGAGGTCGACCTGGCACTGGAGCGCCAGATCGTCGCGGAGTTGGAAGCCGCCACCGGAATCGGCGTCCACGGTGAGGAATTCGGCGGGGCGGACCTCGGCGCGCCGCTGGTCTGGGTTCTCGATCCGATCGACGGCACCTTCAACTACGCCGCCGGTTCGCCGATGGCGGCCATCCTGCTCGGCCTGCTGCGCGACGGGGAACCGGTTGCCGGACTGACCTGGCTGCCGTTCACCGGCGACCGCTACACCGCCGTCGAGGGCGGGCCGGTGTACGTCAACGGCATCCCCCATCCCCGGCTGGGCAACGTCGGTCTGGCCGATTCCATCGTCGGCATCGGCACGTTCAACGTGGACTGGGGCGGGCGTCTCCCGGGCCGCTACCGGCTGGAGGTGTTCACCGAACTCTCCCGCGTCTGCGGCAAACTCCGGATACACGGCTCGACCGGGATCGACATCGCCTTCGTCGGCGCCGGGATCATGGGCGCGGCAATCAGTTTCGGCCACCACATCTGGGACCATGCCGCGGGCGTGGCGCTGGTGCGGGCCGCCGGCGGTGTCGTGACGGATCTTCACGGGGCGCCATGGACGGCCACCTCGACGGCGGCGCTGGCCGCCGCGCCCGGGGTGCACGGGGAGATCATGGAGATCCTGCACCGGGTCGGTTCACCGGAGGAGTACCGCTGATGGATGTCGCCGTTCGCGTGATTCCCTGCCTGGACGTCGATGCCGGCCGGGTGGTCAAGGGGGTCAACTTCGAGAATCTGCGCGACGCCGGAGACCCGGTGGAACTGGCCGCCGCCTACGACGCCCAGGGCGCGGACGAACTCACTTTCCTGGACGTGACGGCGTCATCGTCGGGTCGGGCCACCATGCTCGAAGTCGTGCGCCGCACCGCCGAGCAGGTGTTCATCCCACTCACCGTCGGCGGCGGGGTGCGCTCGGTCGACGACGTCGACGCGCTGCTTCGGGCCGGCGCGGACAAGGTGTCGGTCAACACCGCCGCGATCGCCCGTCCGGAGCTGCTGGCCGAGCTGTCCCGGCGGTTCGGCTCGCAATGCATCGTGCTGTCGGTGGACGCCCGGACCGTGCCGCCCGGCGGTGCCCCGACGGCATCGGGGTGGGAGGTCACCACACACGGCGGTCGGCAGGGGACCGGTATCGACGCGATCGAATGGGCAACGCGCGGAGCCGAACTCGGTGTCGGTGAGATACTGCTCAATTCCATGGACGCCGACGGCACCAAGGCCGGGTTCGACCTGCCGATGCTGCGTGCGGTGCGTGCTGCGGTCAGCGTGCCGGTGATCGCCAGCGGCGGCGCGGGAGCGGTGGGCGATTTCGCGCCGGCGGTGCAAGCGGGCGCCGATGCCGTGCTGGCGGCCAGCGTGTTCCACTTCGGGGAGCTGACCATCGCCGAGGTGAAGGCCGCGATGGCGGCCGAGGGGGTCACCGTCCGATGAGCGCCAGCGAAGAGGACAAGTCGGGTCCCGTCCGATGAGCGCCAGCGAAGAGAGCAAGTCGGATTCGGTTCCCGTGAGCGCACTGGACCCCGCCATCGCCGCCAAGCTCAAGCGCAACGCCGACGGCCTGTTCGCGGCGGTCGCCCAGGAGCGTGGCACAGGAGCGGTGCTGATGATGGCCTGGATGGACGACGAGGCGCTGGCCCGCACCCTCGCCACCCGTCAGGCCACTTACTTCTCCCGCTCCCGCGGCCAGTACTGGGTCAAGGGGGAGACGTCCGGGCATACCCAGCATGTGCACTCGGTGCGGCTGGACTGCGACGGTGACACCGTGCTGCTCGAGGTCGACCAGCGCGGCGCGGCGTGTCACACCGGCACGCACACCTGTTTCGACGCTGAGCTACTGCTCGGACCCGGCACCTAGCCCGCCGAGCGCGCCCGCAGCACCTCCAGTGCCTTGTCGGCGTGGGTGTCCATGTTGACTTCGCTGGAGATCACCTCCAGCACGGTGCGGTCGGTGTCGATGACGAAGGTGGTGCGCTTGACCGGCATGAACTTACCCAGCAGTCCGCGCTTGACCCCGAACATCTGGGCCACCCTGCCGTCGGCGTCGGACAGCAGCGGGTAGTCG
>JAGQTO010000033.1 GCA_020439025.1 Mycobacterium sp.
TTCAACCAGATCACGCAGCTCAAGGAGAAGTACCCGCACCTGAGGGTGAATGCCGCGATCGGCGGTTGGACGTTGTCGGGCAACTTCAGCAGCGTCACCTCCACCGCCGCCGGCCGGGAGGCGATGACGGACTCGATCATCTCGTTCCTCGGCACCTACCAGATGTTCGACGGCGTCGATTTCGACTGGGAGTACCCCGGTGGCGGGGGCCTGGACAGCAATTCGGTAAGTCCGGACGACGGTGAGAACTACGCCGCCATGCTGGCCCTGCTGCGCCAGAAGCTCGACGTCCTCGGTGAGCAGAACGGCCGCTACTACGAGATCTCGGTGGCCTCGCCAGCGGGGTACGAAAAGATCGCCAACTTCAACCTGGCCGGTCTCGCGCCGAGCGTCGACTTCTTCAACCTGATGTCCTACGACTTCCACGGCACCTGGGAGAACACCACCGGCCACCAGTCGGCCTTCACCGGTGACGCCAATGGCTATGACGTGGAGACCGCGGTCAATCTCTACCTGGCCAACGGGGTCGACCCGGGCAAGATCGTGCTGGGTGCGCCGCTGTACACCCGGGGCTGGAGTGGCGTCGCCGACGGCGGTGACGGCGGTTACCTGGAGACCACCAGCGGGAAGGCCCCGGGAAGCTTCGAGGCCGGCGTCTATGACTACAAGGACCTGCTCGCCCAACTGCAGGATCCGACTAGCGGCTGGAAGCTGTACTGGGACGACAACGCGCAAGCGGCCTATCTCTACAACGCCCAGAACCAGCTGTTCAGCTCGTTCGAGACGCCTACCTCGATCGCCCAGAAGTCGCAGTGGGCCGAGGATCTCGGACTGGGCGGCATGATGTTCTGGGACATCACCAATGACGCCACCGGCTCGTCGGAAAGCCTCGTCAACGCGGCCTTCCTGTCATGGGTGCTCGGCCAGGAACTGGAGACGATCCGGGCCAACTCCACCCTGACCGGCGAGCAGATCATCGGCGGCGACGGCGTGATCACGGTGATTCCCACCGAAGCGACGTCCATCAACCTCTGAGGCTGATCGCGGCCGCTTCACCCACGATGTCATCCGCCGTGGGTGAAGCGGCCGTTCATCATCGTCATGTCCACCGGCGTCGCGGCGATCTCGTGCGGCGGCACCTCGAAGAGGTTCTTGCCCAGAACCACCAGGTCCGCCCGCTTTCCGGGCTCGATCGAACCGACCAGGTGATCCAGCCGCAACTGCCGGGCCGGCCCCAAGGTGGCGGCCCGCAGCGCGGAGCCCAGGTCAAGCCGCTCGGCAGCCGGTTCAAGCACCGACATATCCGGCTGACCGACGGACCGTCGGGTCACCGCGGTCTCTACGGCGTCGAGCGGCTTGTAGGTGGAGAACCAACTGGCCGCGGGCCAGTCGGTGCCGAAAGAAATCGTGGCCCCGCCGTCCTGTACCGATCGCGGGCGGTAGATGGTCCGATACCGCTGCTCGCCGCAACGCTGCAGTGTGATCCCTGTGTTGCCCGGATCGGCGGCCATCCAGTTGGCGGAGAACTGGCCGATGACGCCCAATTGGCCGAACCGGGGCAGGTCGTCGGCGTCGACCAGTTCGAGGTGGGCGATGGTGTGCCGGCGATCCCTAGGAGGATTCGCCGCGATCGCCGCCTCAATCGCGTCCAGGGCGATGCGGGTGGTGCGGTCGCCGATCGAGTGGATGTGGACGTCGATTCCCGCGGCGTCGGCCGCGGCGACGAGACGGTGCCACTGTTCCTCGGTGAACGGCGACTGTCCGATTGAGTCGGGCAGGTCGGCGTATGGCTCCATCAAGTAGCCGGTATGTCCCTCCAGGGTTCCGTCTCCCAAGATCTTCAGCACCCCGCCACTGACCAGCCCGCTGCCCAGGCGATCGCGCAGACGCAGCGTCTGGACCACGACATCCTCGATCGGCGGTTCCTTCACCAGGTGCGAAACCACCACCCGAAGCGGCAGGTTCCCCACCGCCTCGAGATCCGTGTAGATATCGGCCAGTCCGTGCGGATCGCCCTGCGCCGGCGGCATACCTGCGTCGAAGACCGCGGTGATGCCGGCGGCGGCGGCCTTGAAAGCCCACCGGGTGAAAAGGTCGGCCAGCAATTCCGGGGTCAGCGGTTCGACCGCCGCGAGGACCTGCAGCATGGCGGGAGCCTCAAGCACAAAGCCGGTGGGCTCACCCTCGCCGTCCCGCCCGAAATAACTGAAGCCCGGCACCGGATCCGGGGTGTCCCGGGTGATTCCGGCTCGTTGCAGCGTCGCGGTGTTCACCCACATGCTGTGCGCGTCGATCGCGAACAGCAATACCGGCCGGTCCGGGACGATCGCGTCGAGCTCCGCACGGTCCGGGCCTTCGGGGCCAACCATGTCCATCCGCCAGCCGAAACCCCGCACCGTGGGCGACGAAGGATCGGCTTCCGCGTACCGGGCGACCTCCGTCAGAGCGTCGGCCTTGGTGGGTACCTGCAGATCGGCACCGGAGGTGAAGAAACCGCCAAGCAGGGGATGGACATGGCCCTCGACGAAGCCGGGAAGCACCATCCGACCGTGGAGTTCGACGATGTCGGTGTCCGGTCCGGCCGCGGCGATGACCTCGGCGTCGGAGCCGACGGCGATGATGCTCTCGTCCCGGACCGCCACGGCAGAGGCCCAGGGCCGGTTCGGATCCATGGTGTAGACGACGCCGCCCTTGAACACGGTCGCCACCTCCGGCCGACGGATACGCCCGTCCGGAGTCGCCTCCCGCGACCGACCGGTGGAATCAGGTCCAATCTGCGGGTCGATACCGCAATTGGCACACATGTTCACCTCTGTCCTTGAGAAGAATCACCCTGCCCGCGCCGGGTGCGCTGACGCTAACCCAGAAACGCCGTCAGCCACCGCGGTTGACACAATCGGCGTCGCTCCGCAGGGACGGCCCGGCGACCGAACGACGGTGACCTATCGTGGCGTTCATGGATTTCGCCATGTCAGCCAAGGGTGCCGAGTACCACCAACGTCTCACCGAGTTCATGGTCGACCATGTGCTGCCGGCCGAGAAGTCCTATGACGAGTACCGGGCCGCGGCGGCACAGGGCGACTTCACCGTCCCCCCGGTGGTGGAGGAACTCAAGACCATCGCCAAGAAGCGCGGGCTCTGGAATCTGTTCCTGCCGTCGGAATCCGGGCTGACGAACCTGGAATACGCCCCACTCGCGGAGCTGTCAGGCTGGAGCACCGAGATTGCACCGGAGGCCATCAACTGCGCCGCGCCGGACACCGGCAATATGGAGGTGCTGCACATGTTCGGCACCCCGGAGCAGAAGACGCAGTGGCTGCGGCCACTGCTGGCCGGTGAGATCCGCAGTGCCTTCTCGATGACCGAGCCGGCCGTGGCATCCAGCGACGCTCGCAATATCGAAACCGAGATCACCCGCGACGGCAACCACTACGTCATCAACGGACGCAAGTGGTGGACGTCCGGCGCCAATGACCCGCGCTGCCGGATTCTGATCGTCATGGGCCGCACCAACCCCGAGGCGGCCTCCCACCAGCAGCAGTCGATGATCCTGGTGCCGGTGGACACCCCGGGGGTGAACATCCTGCGGTCCACCTCCGTGTTCGGCTGGCAGGACCAGCACGGCCACGCCGAGATCGTCTATGACAACGTGCGGGTGCCGGCCTCCAACTTGCTCGCCGAGGAGGGCATGGGCTTCGCGATCGCCCAGGCGCGGCTGGGGCCGGGCCGCATCCACCACTGCATGCGCGCGATCGGGGTCGCCGAGCGGGCCCTGGCGCTGATGACCGAGCGGGCCCGCACCCGCATCGCGTTCGGGCGGCCGCTGGCCGATCAGGGCATGGTCCAACAGCAGATCGCCCTGTCGCGCAACGAGATCGACCAGGCCCGGCTGCTGTGCGAGAAGGCCGCCTGGACCATCGATCAGCACGGCAATCGGGCGGCGTTCAACCTGGTCTCGCAGATTAAGTCGGTGGCGCCCCAGATGGCTTGCACCGTCATCGACCGCGCCATCCAGGTGCACGGCGGAGCCGGGGTCAGTGACGACTTCCCGCTGGCCCGGATGTACGGCTGGCAGCGCGCCATGCGGATCTTCGACGGCCCGGACGAGGTGCACCTGCGCACCATCGCCCGCGCCGAACTCGCCCGAGAGAAGAGCCCGCTGGCAGCGGCGGTGACCGTCGGGTGAGCCCTGCGGACCGACCTGACCACGAACGTCTTTCCGGTGCCTGGAACTTCCGCGATGTCGCCGACACCACCGGTGTTCGGCCCGGACGGTTGTTCCGATCCAGCGAGCTGAGCCGACTCGACAACGTCGGCCGCGTCGCACTCACCGAACTGGGCGTCACCGACGTGGCCGACCTGCGTTCCCCGGCGGAGGTCGAGCGACGCGGGCCGGGCGCAGTACCCACCGGTGTCATGCTCCACCACCTGCCGTTCCCGGAGGTGACCACCGAGCACGCCAACTCAGGTGCCGCACCGCACGAGACCAGCTGGCAGAAAATGCTGACCGAACACGGCGAGGAGGATCCGACCGCGCTCGCCGCGAAGTGGATGACCGCCGAATACGCGAGATTTCCGGCACTCACCGGCGCCAAACGGGCGGTGCAACGGATCGTCACCTTGATCGGCGAAGGCCGGCCCGTGCTGGTGCACTGCTTCGCCGGCAAGGACCGGACCGGCTTCGCTGTCGCGATCGCCTGCGAGGCCGCCGGGGTCGACCGAGACGCCATCATGGCCGACTACCTGCAGAGCAACGCCGCCGCAGCTCCGCTGCGCGAGCGAATCCTGCAGTCGACACGGGCACGGGAGGGGGTTACCGCCGAGATGGCATCCTTCGCCGAATCCCGCCTGACCGATGAGATCCTCGGCGTGCGGGAGAACTATCTGCTGACCGCCCGCGAGGCTCTCGCGGCAACCTATGGCGGACTCGCTGGTTACCTGCGTGCCGCCGGGGTCAGCGACGACGACGTCGCCCGCCTTCGGGCGCGACTGCTTGATTGACGCGCGCCAGCTACACCAGAACCCCGGCGAGCCACACCCCGGTGGCCAGCAACGCGGCCGCCAACTCCACTCCCACCGACAGCGCCACGCCTTTGACGGCGTGCACCGTCGCCGCCCAGGCCCGCCGCCGGTCCCGGCACCCGATGAGCTCGGCCAGAAACACCCCGACGACGAAGCCCGCGACAAGGCCGACGACGGGGATGACGAAAAAACCGATGATGCCAAGGACGGCGCCGGCGGCCAAGGTCCAACCGCCGACCTCGGCGGCCCGCATGCGCCGAACCGGCCACAGGTACTTCACCAGCAACCCGGCACCGGTCAGCACGGTGACCACCCCCAGGACCACCCAGGATGTGGTGGTGCGTTCGATCAACGCCCAGACCGCGATGGCCCCGTAGATCAGCAGGGTTCCGGGCAGCAACGGCACTAGAATTCCTACCAGGCCGACGGCGATCGCCAAGGCGGTCAGGACGATACCGCCGGTGCTCACCGGATGAAGATAGCGAACCGGCCGATGACTGCCCGGAGCGACCGAGCACAGCTGCCCTATAGTGGATTGCGGAAATATGCAATCCGTTAACTGATCAATCGGAATACCCGTGCCGAACACCATTTTCCCCGGCGGGGGCGAACGCCCCCTCTACGAGATCAAGGCCAACCTCTTCAAGGCGCTGGCCCATCCAGCCCGGATCCGCGTGCTGGAGATCCTCTCGGCCGGCGAGCAGCCCACCGCAGTCAGTGCCATCCTCGCCGCGACCGAACTGGAACCCACGTCGCTGTCCCAGCATCTTGCGGTCCTCAAACGGCATGGCGTTGTCCGAGCGCGGCGGGTCGGCAACGCCGTGTTCTACGAGCTCGCCCACCGATCGATCGCCGATCTGCTGGTAAGCGCCCGCTCTTTCCTCGCCGACACCCTTAGGGCGCAACAAGAGCAGTTGGAGGCGTTCAACGCCCTACCGCCCGTGAACGGGGCCCGGTGATCGCCCAGGCGCGGGCAGGCGCGCGACGGCTGCTGCCCAGCCGGGGCGACTACGCCGAACTGCCCCGATCCTGGCGCCGGGACATCCTGGCCGGGGTGACGGTCGGCGTGGTGGCGTTGCCGCTGGCGCTGGCCTTCGGCATCAGCTCGGGAGTGGGTGCGGCGGCTGGGTTGATCACCGCGGTGGTCGCCGGTCTGGTGGCTGCGGTGTTCGGCGGCTCGAACGTTCAGGTTTCCGGGCCGACCGGAGCGATGGCGGTGGTGCTGGCGCCGATCGTCTCCGAGCACGGAGCCGGCAGCATCGCTCTGGTCACGGTGCTCGCCGGGGTGCTGGTGGTGGCAGCGGGTATCACCGGCCTAGGGCGCGCCGTAACGTTCATCCCCTGGCCGGTGATCGAAGGTTTCACCCTCGGAATCGCCGCCATCATCTTCTTGCAACAGGTGCCGGCCGCATTCGGCGTCACCGCCCCGCTCGGCCAGCGCACGCTGCTCGCAGCGTGGACGATCATCACCCACCCGGACTGGACGGCCGCCGGGCGAACCCTGGGAATCGTCGGCCTCGTCGCGCTGCTCATGGTCGGCCTACCGCGACTGCACCGTGGCATCCCCGAGTCCCTGACCGCCGTCGTTGCGGCGGCCGTATTCGCCGCGGTCTTCCACATCCCGGTGGAGACCATCGGCAACCTTCCTGCGCATCTGCCGTCGCCAACCATGCCCCAGGCGGATCTGGAGGCCTTGCGCGGCCTGGTCGGTGCGGCCCTGGCGATCGCCGCCCTGGCCGCGATCGAGTCGCTGCTCTCGGCCCGGGTCGCGGCGACGATGGCGCCGACGGGGCCATATCACCCGGACCGGGAACTGGTCGGTCAGGGCTTGGCATCGGTCGCGTCCGGAGCATTCGGCGGAATGCCGGCGACGGGTGCCATCGCCCGCACCGCGGTCAACGTCCGCTCCGGTGCCCGCACTCGGGTGGCGGCGATCACCCACTCGGTGCTGCTCCTCGGCGTGGTCTACCTGGCCACCGGCCCGGTGTCGGCCATTCCGTTGTCCGCCCTGGCCGGTGTCCTGATGGTGACCTCGTTCCGGATGATCTCGGCCCGGACCGTGCGCAAAATCCTGCGCTCCACCCGCTCGGACGCGGCCATCTTCATCCTGACCGCGGTGGTGACGGTGTGCTTCGACCTGATCGAAGCGGTGGAGATCGGTATCGCGGTCGCTGCGTTCTTCGCGTTGCGCACGGTGGCGCGCCGCAGCAGCGTCGTCCGTCAGCAACTACCCGGACCGCCGCAGGCCGGAGACGAGCAGATCGCCCTACTGCAACTCGACGGCGCGATGTTTTTCGGTGCGGCTGAGCGAATATCGAACGCAATAACCGATGCCGATCACCCCGAGGTCTCGGTGGTCATCATCCGGATGTCCCAACTGGGCATGCTCGATGCCACCGGCGCTCATACCCTCGCCGAGATCGCCGAGGACCTTGAGGCGCGCGGTATCACCGTCATCATCAAAGGCGTCCAACCCGAGCACATGGCACTGCTGGCCAATATGGGTATCTTCGACGCCCTCCGGCACGAAAACCACCTGATCGACTCGCTCGACGATGCTGTTGCCCACGCCCGTTCGCATGCGGCGGTTCAGACCCGGTCAAGACCGAGCGCGAGATAAACGATGAACGATGAACAGTGCCAAAAGCGCACAATCCAGCCACATCACAACCCGTCTGGTTCGCCCGGAGAAGATCCGGCCCCGCCGCGCACCCACGATGGCCAACATCCACTGCCATGACAACGACGCCAGGAACACCCCGGCGCCCAAGGCCACCGCCTGCCCGGCTTTGTAACCCGACACCGCGCCGACGATGAGGCTGGCGAACAAAACGGCGGTCGCCGGATGGCCCAGGGCAGGCACCAGGAATTCGCTGTACCCCCGCAGTGGAGTTTCCGAAAGCGCCACCACCCCGGCCTGTGGCCAACCTCAAGCAAGCTCATACATCGCCAGCGGCAGAACCACGGTCAACAACCCGACGGCCACCCACCTCAGAGCAGCGCCCCACGGCGCGAGCAGGCTTCCGAACGCCGCGACCGCACCAGCCGCCGCGGGCGCCCACAGTGCGTCGCCCGTAGCGACCGCGCCCCTAGCGGCAAGCGCCACCGCGAGACCCCGCGCGACCGCGGTCTGCATCACCCCAATCGCGGCCGTGGCGACGAAGACGGCAAACCGAAGGCCGGCCAGCAGCCCGGCGACCAGTTCGTCGATCACACGGGCTACGGCGCGAGTTCGAGTCGCAACGACGTGCACTGACTCCTGTTGATCGGTTCGATGTCCATCGAGCAGGCCGTCACGACGACGTAGACGGCCGCTTCGGCGCGAAGTGTCACCGAGTCGCCCGGCCGGCTGCGGGCGGGCAACGCCGCCACGGCCCCGTCGACGTCGATCGAGGTGCGCTGAAGAGGTTCACCGGGTCGGGGACGTGCAGCGGATTTCAACCCACCTGCGCGGCGACTTGCCGGAAGTTCTCGCCGCAACTTCGGTGATAACCCGGATGTTCCAGCGTCGTGTACATGTCGGCGCTGCAGGGCGCGAACTGCATGTTGTGCCTGCTGGGTGAGTCGTCCCGTTCGAAGGTCAGCAGGGGCCGGTAGGCGGTGCCGAAAAAGGACTCACCGACGCCCGAGGAAAGCCGCCATTTCACCCCGCGGGTGACCGCTGCGCTCAGCCACTCGGTCAGGTCGGCGGCCAGCACGCGAACAGATCGGCGGCCCGGGAACCCTCGACGTCGATGATCCGCAGCCGCTGGCCCGGCGAGAGTTTGACGATGGCACCACTCTGCGCCGGGATCTCGACAGCAGTCGCGGCATCACCTGTCGGGATCGCCCCCCGGGACTTCCCGGGCTCTCAGAGTTTGAACGAGGCGGGCTTGGCCGCCGAAAGGTCGTCGATCTGCGCCCAGTGCGCGGCGACGTCGTCCACCGTAGGAACGTGGTCGAAGGTCACACCCTCGTTCTGGAACAGCGCCGTGCGCTGAACCTTGCCCCCGCCGACGATGAACACCGAGGCGCTGTCGGGCACCTCCTGACCGCAGAGGTAAGCCACTACTGGGGCGACGTACTCCGGGGTGAGCTTCTTGAAGACCTCGGGCGGCAGGATGTCCTCGGTCATCCGGGTGGCGGCGATCGGCGCGACGGCGTTGGCCTTGATGTCGTACTTGGCACCCTCCTGGGCCAGTGTGTTGATCAGCCCGACCAGGCCGAGCTTGGCGGCGCCGTAGTTTGCCTGGCCGAAGTTGCCGAACAGACCACTGGTGGAGGTGGCGACGACGATGCGGCCGTAGCTCTGCTCGCGGAAGCGCGGCCAGGCCGCCCGGATCACGTTGTACCCGCCGTAGAGGTGGACCTTGAGAACCGAGTTCCAGTTCTCAAAGCTCATCTTGTGGAAGGTGCCGTCCCGGAGAATCCCGGCGTTGCTCACCACACCGTGGACGGCGCCGAACTCCTCCAACGCGGTCTTGACCATGTTCTCTGCACCTGCGGGCTCGGCCACCGAGTCGTAGTTGGCCACCGCCCGCCCACCGGCCGCCTTGATCTCGTTGACCACCTCGTCGGCCATCGAGTGGCCGGCGCCGGTGCCGTCGCGAGCGCCGCCGAGGTCGTTGACCACGACGCTGGCACCCTCACGGGCAAGGGTCAGGGCGTACTCGCGCCCCAAGCCGCCGCCCGCGCCGGTGACGACAATGACTCGATCCTGCACTCCGGACATGAGGGTCCTCTCGGTAGTGGCGAACTCGCCGCAATCGTAGCCATCGCCCGGTCGGTCCCGATGCTCTACCCGACCGGCTGACGCACTACCCGGCGGGTTGACGCTCGGCGATGACGAAGGTGGAAAAACCGTCCTGGTAGTCCTCCTCGGGGACCTCGACCCAGCGGCCCAGCCGGCGCATTTCGTCGGTGGACACCGTGCCCGAGGCGACCCACCCATGCGCGTTGAGCCAGTCGGTGACGTCGGAGCGGCCAGGGTCGTTGTAAGTCAGTTCCTGAATGTCGACGTTGCGATCAATCCCCAGGTTGGTGGCCATCTTCTCCCAGCGCTCGCGCATGCGGGCCCGCCGCTGCTCGTCGTGGTGGCGCACCGCCTCGGCGGAGACCCTGCTGCCCGGCGCGCTGAGCTCGGTGATCTGCTCGAACAGCCGGTCCTGCGCCTCGGCGGGCAGATACATGAGCAGACCCTCGGCCAGCCAGGCGGTAGGACGGTTCGGGTCGAAACCGGCCGCCTTCAGCGCGACCGGCCAGTCCTGGCGCAGGTCGATGGCCACCTCTCGCCGTTCGGCGGTAGCCGGCACACCCTGCGCTTCCAGCGTCATGGACTTGTATTCGAGCACCTTCGGCTGGTCGATCTCGTAGACCACGGTGCCCACCGGCCAGGGCAGCCGGTAGGCCCGCGAGTCCAGCCCAGAGGCCAGGATCACCACCTGCCGGATACCGGCCTCGACCGACTGAGCGAAGAACCTGTCGAAGAAGTGCGTGCGCACGGCCTGGTAGCTGAGCATGTTCGCGAACAGGGCGGCGCCGGCGGGATCCGCCTCGGCGATGCGGTCCTTCATACCGTCCTCGAGGAAGCTCTCCCACATCCCCGGGCCCGCGCCGCTGACCAGAACGCGGGCGTAGGGATCGCGGATCAGCGGATCGATGCTGTCGGTCTCCTTGGCGCGCGCAGCAGCCACCATCACCGCCGTAGATCCCACACTCGTGGCAATGTCCCAGGTGTCGTCATGGCTTCGCAGGCTGCTCATTGGATACTCCTCACGATCGGAAACCACCATGGTAGCGAAAGGTTAGACAGGCTATCGGGCCGCTTGAACGGCAACCGGGTGAGCCGTCCTGATCCGCAGACGGCCGATGCGGCATAGGGTCTGTTTTATGCCCATCGTCGCCGCCCGGAACTCGTACTTCGAGACCGGCCTGGAAATTCTGGCCGACCGTGGCTTCGGGGGCCTGAAACTGGCCGAGGTGTGCACCCGACTGGGCGTGACCACGGGCTCGTTCTACCACTATTTCACCAACTGGAGCGCCTACACCCGGGAGCTGATCGGGTACTGGAAGCGGGACCGTACCGACCGACTTCGGGAGATGTTCAGCCAGGAGGGCGATCCCCGAAAACGGATGCAGCTGATCATCCGCCAGGTGCTGTCACTGCCGCACAGCGCCGAGGCCGCCATCCGGGCCTGGAGTTCGGTCGATCCAGGTGTCCACGCGGTTCAGGCCGAGGTGGATCGCCAGCGGTTCCAGGTCTGCTATGACTACGCGCTGGAGATCGTCAAAGACGCCCGCCAAGCGGAGGTCTTTGCCGACTGGGCCGTCTACCTGCTGGTGGGCTACGAGCAGGCGATGCTGGAGCGCGACCCGCGAATTTACGAGTGGATCAGCAACCAGATGCTCGACCTGCTGGAATCCGGGCGCTTCGCCGGGGTACCGCCCGCGTGACCCGCCGCCCCTGGGTAGCCCGAACGCGCCGGAACCGTCAGGGCTCTACGATCCAGCCATGACCACCCCCGCCGAGTTGATGCGGCGGGTCACCACCCGGATACACCTTCGTGATCCCGAGGGCGAGGCCGCGCGGCGGGCCCTGCGAGCGGCGGTCTTCATCCCGATCGCCGCGGTGCTCGGCTTCGCGGTGGCCGGCGACACCCAGACCCCGCTGTTCGCGCTGGTCGGTTCCATCGCCCTGCTCATCGCCGCGGACTTTCCCGGCACCGCCGCCACTCGGGCCACCGCGTACGCCATCCTGGCGATCGCCGGGACAGTGCTGATCACTGCCGGAACCCTGGCCGCACCGTACCCGCTCGTGGCGGTGCCGCTGTGTTTAGTCGTGGGAGCCATGGTGGTTTTCCTCGGACTGCTTAGCGATGTGGTAGCGGCCGGTCAGCGCGCGACACTGATGACGTTCATCCTGCCGGTGTGCATCCGCCCCCCCGGCCCGCTCGGCGATCGGCTGTTCGGCTGGTTCATCGCGCTGGCGGTCTGCGTTCCCGCCGCATTGCTGGTGCTGCCCCCGCGCTACCACAGCGAACTCCGGCGCTCCTCGGCACGGGTCTGCTCGGCGATCGCCGGCCGGATCGACGGGTCGGTCTCTGTCGAGGAACTCACCGGGGCGATGGCCGTCCTGCAGAAGGCATTCCTGGACAACGCCTTTCGGCCGGTCGCACTGACCGCCGGCAGCCGCGCCCTGATCCGGGTGGTTCCCAACCTGCAGTGGCTCAGCGACCGGGTGGACTCCGAGACGGGAAGGTTACTGGGCCCGATGGCCGAGTCGGGAGCCCGGCTGCTGCGCTGTTGCGCTGACGCCCTTTCCGGACCCGAGCGGGCCGGAGCCAGCGCCGAATTGAACACCGCCCTCGCCGAGCACCGGGCGACCGCGCTGCGGCGCTACCACCAGAACATCGAGCGCATCCTCGCCGAACCCGATGACGCCTCGGCGGCGGAGCTGGGCCGGATGCTGTTCAGCCGGCGCATCATGAGTGCCGCCATCGGGCTGACCGGCAGCAGCATCGCCTACGCCGCCGAGGCCGACGGGAGGCCGGTCTGGGCCAAACTGCTCGGCCTACAGCTGCCCGAGACCGGTGTCGCCGATCAGGTGCCGACCAAACGCAGCGCCTTTGCCGCGTTGGGCGGCTATCTGAGCACCCGCTCCATCACCGTGCTGAACAGCCTGCGCACCGGCCTGGCGCTGGCCCTGGCGGTCACCGTCACCTTCGTGTTCCCGGTCCCCAACGCCCCCTGGGTTGTGCTGGGCGCGCTGTCGGTGCTGCGCAGCAGCGCCGCGACGACCGGGACCACGGTGGTCCGGGCAGTGGCCGGGACCACCGTCGGAATCGTGATCGGCGCGTTGGTCATCGGCGTCTTCGGGGTCGACCCCCCGGTGTTGTGGACCCTTTTGCCCGTGGTGGCCTTCGGCTCCAGCTACGTCTCGCGGGTCGGTTCGTTCACCGCAGGCCAGGCGATGTTCACGATGATGGTGCTCATCGTGTTCAACCTGATGAGCCCCATCGGCTGGAAGATAGGTTTCGCCCGGCTCGAGGACATCCTGGTCGGGGCGTCGGTCGGACTGGTGGTCTCGGTGCTGCTGTGGCCCAGGGGCGGGGCCGCCGCGGTGCAGCGGGCAATCGACGACGCCCTCGTCGTCGGATCGCGTTACCTGACCGCCGCGGTCAACCGAGTCACCCGGGGTGCCTCCGAACAGGCCGACGACGCCGTCATCGCGTTGCACCGGGAGACCCTCGTCGCGGTGCGGACCTATGGCGACGCCGTGCGCGACTACCTATCGGAGAGCGGCGGGGCGATCGACACCGCGATGCTCGACACCACCAACCGGATACCCCGGCTGCGCACCGCCGGGGACCACATCGCCGACATCGTGCCGCCGCCGCTGGCGGCCTACCCGAAGGCCCGCCGGGTACTCGAGCGCCACACCGCCGCGGTGTGTGCCCGCCTCGAGGCCGGCCCACCGGGCATTCCGCTGCCGGCACTCAGCGACGAGTTCATTCCCGCCTTGCGCGCCGAAGCGGGGTCCGGCGACCTCGCCGCGGCGGCGGCCCTGCCGTTGGTCACCGCGGCCGCCAACGTCGGTGAACTCGAGGTGCTCTACCCGGCCACGTCAGCCGAACCCGCTACGCTCTGAACACAGCCGGGGTGAGCCCCGAGCCTGATCAGGCCGGTAAGGATCAGCCCAGTACGGCCTGGGCCACCTCGCGCGCCTCCGCGGCGCCTGCCGTCGCCAGAACCGCCTCCGCCGCGTCCCGGCACTGTTGCAGGGTCACCGACGCCAGTTTGGCGCCCACCAGGGCGACAGCCGAGGCGGCCGCCGACAGCGACGTCACCCCCAACCCGGTCAGGACACAGGCCAGCAGCGGATCGGCAGCAGCCTCGCCGCAGACGCCCACCGGCTTACCGGTGGCCTGCCCGGCCCGGGCGGTCTTGGCCACCAGGGCGAGAACGCCGGGCTGCCACGGGTCGGTCAGGGTGGCCAGGTCCGAGGACATCCGGTCGGCGGCCATCGTGTACTGGGCCAAGTCGTTGGTCCCGATCGAGAGGAACTCCACGTGCTGGAGAATCCTGTCGGCGAGCAGCGCGGCCGCCGGCACCTCGACCATGACCCCAGGATGCAGGGAGCGCTCGCGGGCCAACTCGGCGAAGCGCAGGGCTTCTTCGGCGGTGGCGATCATCGGCGCCATCACCCACGGGGCGCTGCCGGTCCGGGCGGCCGCCGCGGCGATGGCGTCGAGTTGACGAGCCACCAGTTCGGCGTTGTCGCGAGCGATCCGGAAGCCCCGCACTCCCAGGGCCGGGTTCGGCTCCTGAGGGGTGCTGACAAATTTCAGCGGCTTGTCCGATCCGGCGTCCAACGTGCGAATGACCACCTTTTGCCCCGCAAAGGCCTCGAGCACCTCGGCATAAATCGCGGCCTGCTCCTCGACGGTC